>VXMH01000069.1 GCA_009841235.1 Caldilineaceae bacterium SB0661_bin_32
CCCCCCCCCCCCCCCCCCCCCCCCCCCCCCCCCCCCCCCCCCCCCCCCGGAAGAGGCGACGCGTGCGGCATGTGTGAGGGCAGGCACAAAGGCGAGGAGAGAGTGGAGAGGAGAGAGTTTGAGAGGGCGAGTGGTTCAGACCCATTTTGTGGTACACTGAGAGACCCGCAAAAGACAACCTTGCGGAATTACCCGCATAACTGCACAATGCAATGGTCGGGGCGCCGGGCAAGATGCCGGAGAGAACCGCTGGGGGGCTTTTCATCCGGTTTTGCCGCGTGTTCAGGCACGACAGGACCAGGCGCTTCGAGCCGGCTGCGGAGCTATCGAAGGAGAAACCATGACCGCCAACTGTCGCTCCTCTTTCCGGGCGATCGTCACAGTGGCCGCCCTGCTGCTCACCGCCTGCAACGCCATCATTCCGGAATCCGACAGGCCGGTCAGCGCGACGGCGCGGGCGGCGCCCCTGCTATCGATCCACAACCCGCTCGTGTTCCCGGTCGGTGACACGCCCACCAACACCGGGGGGCCGTTCTATGGCTGGCCCGCGGTCGAGGTCGAGAGCCACGGCATCAGGGTCTTCCTTCCCCACAGGTGGCTCTTCGCATCGTCACTTGAGGCGCTGCTCGCGCTGCGCCCGCAGCTCGGCGACAACGAGATGGCCGACGCCTTCCTTGAAGAGCGGCAAAGCTACCTTAATCTGCTCACCCCCACCGGCCAGGAGCGCCTCTTCGCCGGCACCGGCTTCCCCTTCGACCCGGACGCCCAGCCGGTCGGCACCAACGGCTTTCATCTGCTCGCTGTCCCCAGCGAAGGCCGGACCCTGGAGACGTACGCGCAACATTTGACCGAACAGCTGGAGGCCTCCGGCTTTGCCTCGCTGGCGAGAGGCGAGGTCGGTCCCGGTCTGCGCCCCTGGGGCGAGCAGACGGCGACCATCCGCTACGGCATCGACGCGGCGCAGGCCTACGGGGAGCGGGCCGTCACTGTCCCTGACGCGGTGGTCGACGGCTGGATGGTTGTCCTGCTTTCGCCCGATAACGGGACCTTTCTGACGGTTGCTTTTGACTCCTGGGGCGATTCTTCCGAATGGTGGGAGCTGCTGCACCTCGAGATCGTGCGCAGGATCCAGTGGACGGCGGATCCTGCCTACCGGCCCCGCACCGGCCCGACGGTGACGCTCAACTTTAACATGAATGTGCGCGCCGGCCCCAGCACCGACCATCCAATCGTGGGCAAGGCGAGCGTCAATGAGCAGTTCGCCGTCATCAGCAGCAATGCCGCGGGCGACTGGTGGCAGATCGAGTACAACGGCCAGCTCGGCTGGCTGCATCGCGCCTACGTGACCGCCTCCGCGGACACGGACACCGCGCCCCAGGCCGACGAAACAGGCTGGCTGACCGCTAACGACAGCGAACGCGGTTTCTCGCTCTCCTATCCACCCGGCTGGCGCTATTTCGATCCGGCGCGGCCCACGCAGGCCGACCTGGCGCTCTTTGCAGCTGCCAGCAGGACCGGCAGCGGCGACATCGACGCGCCGGGGCTGGCCCAGACGGTTTCCGATATGAGCTACCGCCGCGACGACGCCGTCATCGGGCTTGGCCTCCAGTCCGGCCCGCCGGAAAGCGAAGCCAGCAACTTCATGCTCGTCTTCTCGTTCCCGTCCAATGGCGTGAGCCTGGAGAGCTACGCCGAGGAAGCCGCCGGGCACGCCTACAGCCTGTCACCGGCCACCGTCCAACTGGCGCAGGGCCTGGGACCCGCCAACGGAGAGGCCGTATCGATCCGCTACCACGAACACGGGACCAACAGCGAGGTCTGGCAGATCTGGCTGCTGTCGCCGGACGGCGAGACCCTGCTCGCCCTCGCTTTCAGCGTCCACAGCGACCAGTTCGAGGCCCTTGAACCGCTTCTGCGCGAGATCGTCGAGCGCCTGACCTGGATCGAACGCTGACATGCCGGCGGCCCGTCCGCAGGGCCCCGGTGAAGACCTTTTTGTCCACGAAGGGCCGCGAAGAACAGCAAAGGGGGGCGCGAAGAAGACCAAAGGCTACCGGGATTTCCGTTGCGTGAATGCGCGGACCAGCCGCGCTCCGCTCCCGCAGATCGCTGTTCAGCCAAACGTCAGCGAGTTCGAAAATGACCCTCCCCAGCTGGACCCGCGCCGCCCGCCTCGCCGCCCAAACGCCACCCGAACGCAACCGGTACGTCGACCTCCTGCGCGCCGCCTCCATCTGCCTGGTCATCCTCGGACACTGGCTTGTCGTCGTCATCCATGCCCAAGACAACCACACGGCGATCCAGGACGTGCTCTCCGTCATCCCCTGGACCCGCTGGCTGACATGGCTCTTCCAGGTGATGCCGGTCTTCTTCCTCGTGGGCGGCTACGTCAACGGTCTCGGCTGGCAGTCGGCCCAGCGCCGCCAGGAGGGTTACGCCGCCTGGCTGGCCCGCCGTCTGCAACGCCTGATCCTGCCGGTCCTGCCCGTCCTTGCCGTCTGGACCCTGATCGGGGCCTTCTTCACCGGCCTCTTGCACCGAATCTCTTTCCCCGTCATCCTTCTCAAAAACGCCTCCCAATTCGCGCTGCTGCCGGCCTGGTTCCTCGTCGTCTACATCCTCATGATTCTGCTCACGCCCCTCTCCTACCGCGCCTGGCAGCGCTACGGCTTCAACTCCTTCTGGGCACTTGCGGCGGCCGCCGCGCTCGTCGACCTGCTTGCCCTCGGCGCCGGCTGGCGGCTCCTCGGCTGGCTCAACTACCTCTTCGTCTGGCTCGCGGTCCACCAGCTCGGCTTCGCCTGGCAGGCCGGCCGCATGGGCGGATCGCGCCGCTGTCTCCTGTGGGCCGCCGGGGGGCTGGCCGCCTTGATCGCGTTGGTGTCGCTCGACATCTATCCCATCAGCATGGTATCGGTGGGCGGTGAGGAGATCAGCAACAGCCTGCCGCCCAGAATAACGTTGCTGGCGCTGGGCGCCGCCCAGACCGGCCTGCTGCTCGCGCTGGAAAGACCGGCGCGGCGCCTCCTGGAACGCGGCGCCCTGTGGACGGCGACGGTGCTGATAAACGGCATGATTATGACCGTCTTCCTGTGGCACGTAACCGCCTTGGAAATGACGATCGCGCTGATATTTCCGTTAGGGCACTTCGGGGGCTTTGAGGCGAATTACTGGCTGTCGTTTGTTCCCGGCACAGCGGCCTGGTGGCTCACCCGCCCGCTCTGGATAGGTGTCCTCGTTGTCGCCCTTATACCCTTCGCCGCCCTTTTCAACCGCTTCGAACGCATCGGCCGGGCCCAGCACGCCCCCGCGTCCCCGGCCTGGCAACTCCTGCTCGGCTGCGCCCTCGTCTGCTTCGGCCTCTCGACCCTCACGCTGAGGGGCATCCCCACGGCAACCTGGCCGGGCATCAACCTCCTGGCCCTGGGCCTCCCTTTCGCCGGCGCCGCCCTAATTTGGTTCGGTCCGAGGCGGGCCTGAAGTGGGCGTGACGCAACGACGCGATCTGGATCAAGAGACATTAATTCGTCCCACTGCCACAGAATCCAAAGGCGAACCGGTCGTGATACAATCTCCTGGATGGGATGCCAGTTGCAACTATATGGGGGAACCACTATAATCTGGTGAGCGTAAAGACATGTTAAAGCCTGTCGAATGGGTCGGAGCAAGTAAGAGGGACTTGAAGGAATTCCCCGCTGCAGTGCAGGCCGAGGTTGGATTTGCTCTATATCAGGCCCAAGATGGCTTCCGCTATCATCAAGTCAAACTACTCAAAGGGTTAGGGGCAAAAGTCCTGGAAATTATTTCTCGTCACGATGGTGACACGTATCGGGTCGTATATACAGTTCGGTTCAAAGGAGCGGTATATGTCCTACATGCTTTCCAAAAAAAGCCAAGAGGGGAGTTTCTACGCCTAAGAAGGAGATCGATCTGGTCAGACGCAGGTTGATGACTGCAGAGCAACACTATAGAGAAAACTATGGCGAAAGGTAGATAGTGCAATGAATACAGAAAGAGAAAATGTCGAGCGCGGCAGCGGTAATGTATTCGCGGACTTGGGCTTCCCAGACGCCGAAGAACATCTTCTCAAAGCGAAACTCGTCACTCGCATCGAAAAGATCATCCGCCGGCGCAAGCTTAAGCAGGTCGAAGCGGCGGCGTTACTTGGACTGTCCCAGCCAGATGTATCCCGTCTCCTTCGTGGAAATTTCCGAGAGTATTCCGTGGAACGGCTTCTGCGTCTGTTGACCGCGCTCGGACGTGATGTCGAAATCGTTATACACGAACCGGATTCCGCCACAGATGACGAAGAAGCGGCGCAACTGACACCGCAGCGTCAGGGTACGGTCAGCGTTGCTAGTATTGAGGACAGCGGGAGCACAGCAACTTCCCTTACTCGTCCCGCTCCCACGACGCGTCTATTGATGGAAGCGCCCCCTAGTGCTGACCGTTACCGCCCACAAGCCGTTACACGGAAAAGAGTGTCAGTCTTGAATTCAAGGCGAGCCCGCGCAAGAGGGGTGATACTGAGTGATAAGAAAGGGATGAGAAGGTTGAGAAGAGAAAGAGGGTTGAGGGCAATAGAACATCATCGTGGTTCAATCCAATACCCGGTCTCAGTGAAAGCGTGACTCGACATTTGAATAAGGACGTCAATTCGAAATCGTAATGATCGCGCCGAGCTACAACATCCTATGGCAAAACTCACTGTCCATGCCGATTGAGGATACGCTCCCCCAAAGCGCCTGCTCAGAGACCTGAATATCGCCTTCGCACAGGCCGACGTCGAGGCCATCCTCAGCCACTTCACCGACGACATCCACTGGCAGATTGTCGGCGAAACCGATCTCCGCGGCAAAGAGGCCGTCCGCACCGCCCTCGAAGCCATGAAAGACACGTTCACCACCGAACTAACCATCCACGCGATCATTGCCCACGGGCCCGAAGGCACGGTCAACGGCGTCATCACCACAGGACAGGGCGGGCAGGCACAAGGCCTGCCCCTACCGTAGATTGGGGGGATTGGCGGAGAGGGGTGTGTGGCCGAAAGAGGGCAAGGCCTGGCCATGTGTTTTGGGCAGCCTCCCAAGAGAGTTTGACGCGATATGATGCGATTGCCCTGATAGGCCCCAGTTCCGCCCCAATTCCGACCACAATCCGTGCTATAGCAACTCCCTCAACACCGCCTCGACTGACAGCTGACCAATTCCCAATGCCCCTTGACAATCGCAAAGGATTAGGCTATCCTTATAAAAGATTTAGTCATGGATAAAAATTTATTTTCCACCATCTGAAAACAGCTGCTTTTGGAACCAGAATATGCAAAACGGACCAACACAAGGCCCACCAACACAGCGCACACCAGCAGGACTATCCGGATCACACGCCAGACAGGCACCCATCGTCGTCCTGCTCCTTCTCGTCGCACTGCTCGCCACGGCCTGCGGCCGTGACGGTGAGCCCGAAACTGTCGAGGCAGCCGCCGAAACCCCCGCAGCCGCCGAACAACAGGCCGAGCCGGAAGCGCCAGCGGCAGCGGGCGTGCGCGCCGACGGAACCTTCCGCATCGTCGCCACCACCACGCAGGCCAGCGATCTCTCCAGGATCCTCGCCGCAGACGTCCCCAACATCGAGATCACGCCTCTCATGGGCGCCGGCGTCGACCCCCACCTTTACCAGCCCACCGAGTCCGACATCCGCGCCATGAACGCGGCCGACATGGTCGTCTACAGCGGCCTGCATCTCGAAGGCCAGTTCGACGCCGTCTTCGAAGCCCTGCGCGAACAGGGCACCCTGATCTACAGCCTTTCCAAGCCGGTAAAGGACGGCGGCTTCGTCATCGGCGGCTTCGGCGCCGACGAGACCCAGGCCGGGACCGACGACCCTCACTTCTGGTTCGACCCGCGCAACTGGGAGGTTACCGTCGCAGACCTGGCCCAGACCCTGGCCCGGCTCGATCCCGACAACGGCGACACCTACACCGCCCACGCCGACGCCTACAACGAGCAGCTGCGCCTGCTCTTCAGCTGGGCCGACGAAGGCATGCGCTCCGTACCCGAAGCGCAGCGCTACCTGGTCACCTCGCACGACGCCTTCCAGTACTTCGGCGCCGCCTTCGGCTGGCAGATGGCCGGCATCCAGGGCATCAGCACCGAGGACGAGACCGGCGTCGGCGACATTCAGCGCACCGCCCAGTTTGTCGTCGAACAGGAGATCCCGGTCCTCTTCGTCGAGAGCAGCATCTCGCCCGACACCATTGAAGCCGTCCAGGCCGCCATCGAAGCCAAGGGCGGCGCCGCCCGCGTCGGCGTGCGCGAGCTCTATTCGGACGCCATGGGCATGCCCGGCACATTCGGCGGCACCTACATCGGCATGATCGCCGAAAACGTTCTTACCATCCTGCAGTCCTACCGCTGCGCCGGCGCGCCGGCCGTTATCCCCGACTGGCCCGACACCATCGACACTGCGCCGCCGCAGGAGCTACTCACGGTCAGTTGTGATTCCGAAGAACAGTAACCGCCGTTCGCCGGCGCCTCCCGTTTTTCATCAAGGTCGCGCTCCCTCCCGCGAGAGCGCGACCATTTGAACTCCACCGGCAGAACGGAGGAAATTGAAAGTCGCTCTGCAACGACGCGACCTGAATTCACGGTATGGGGAGACCGGCAGTTGCGCGCGCCCGCAAGGAGTGAACTGACGTGACCGTTCGCAACGGACATGATTCGAATGACAACTCGACTACGGCCCTGGAGATCGACGACCTGACCGTGGCCTACAACAGCAAACCGGCCATCTGGGACATCGACCTGCGCGTGCCGGAGGGCGTCCTGATGGCCGTCATCGGCCCCAACGGCGCCGGCAAGAGCACGCTGATCAAAGCCGCCCTCAAGCTCATCCCCCGCGCCGCCGGCACGGTCCAGTTCTACGGCCAGCCCTACGAGCAGGTCCGCGGCCTTGTCGGCTACGTGCCCCAGCGCGGGAGCGTCGACTGGGACTTCCCCACGACCGTGCTCGACGTCGTCTCCATGGGCCTCTACGGCCGTCTTGGCTGGATCCGCCGCCCCGGACAGAGCGAACGCGAATCGGCCATGCACGCCCTCGAGCAGGTCGGCATGCAGGAGTTCGCCGACCGCCAGAT
Organism: Caldilineaceae bacterium SB0661_bin_32; assembly: GCA_009841235.1. Classification (GTDB taxonomy): domain Bacteria; phylum Chloroflexota; class Anaerolineae; order Caldilineales; family Caldilineaceae; genus Bin5. The sequence goes on from VXMH01000069.1 coordinate 7,136, forward strand.
CAGCCAGCTTTCCGGCGGCCAGCAGCAGCGCACCTTCCTCGCCCGCGCCCTCGTGCAGGACGCCCGCATCTATCTCATGGACGAGCCCTTCGCCGCGGTCGACGCCGTCACCGAGCGCGCCATCATCGCCATCCTGCGCGAACTGCGCGCCCGCGGCAAGACGGTGGTTGTCGTCCACCACGACCTGCAGACCGCCCCGGAGTATTTCGACTGGGTGACCCTGCTCAACGTGGAAATCGTTGCCAGCGGCCCCATCGCCGCCACTTTCACGCCCGACAACCTGCGCCGTACCTACGGCGGCCGCGTCGCCTACCTGCATGAAGGCCAGCGAATCGCCGGCCTGGAAGAGGAATGAAATCTGAACTTACATTAGAAGCTACAGACAACATGACCAAGAACCGCAGCTCCGATCAGCTCATCTGGCTCCTGATCGCCGCAATCGCACTGGTCGCGGCGCTTTTCGTACCCTTCAGCCAGTTCGTTCTGCACGTCGAGTACGACTACACGCTGCGCACCGTCGCCCTCGGCGGCGCCCTGCTCGGCATCGTAAGCGGCGTACTGGGCTGCTTCGCGGTCCTGCGCCGTCAGAGCCTGCTCGGCGACGCCCTCTCCCACGCCGCTCTGCCCGGCGTCGCCATCGCCTTCCTGCTCGCCGGCCGCGACCTCGGCCTCCTTCTCATCGGCGCCGGCGTGACCAGCTGGCTGGGCGTCTATTTCATCCGCCTCGTCACCGGCACCACCCGCATCAAGCAGGACGCGGCCATGGGCATCGTGCTGGCCGCCTGGTTCGCCGCCGGCATCGCTCTCCTCGTCTACATTCAGGCCCGCCCCGACGCCAGCCAGGCCGGCCTCGACACCTTCATCTTCGGCCAGGCCGCCGCCATCGTCGAGCGCGACGTGCGCCTGATCGCGACGGTCGGCGCGGTCTCTTTCATCGTCCTCGCCCTTTTCTGGAAAGAGTTCAAACTGATCACCTTCGATCCTGAATTCGCCGGCGCCAGCGGCTTCCGCGTCAACCTCCTCAGCCTGCTGCTCTCCACCCTCATCGTCGTCGCCATCGTACTCGGCCTGCAGCTGGCCGGCGTCATCCTCATGGTCGGCATGCTGATCGCATCCGGCATCGCCGCCCGCCAGTGGACCAACCAGCTCGGCCAGATGGTCATGCTCTCCGCCGTGTTCGGCGCATTCGCCGGCGGCGCCGGCGCCATCGTCAGCGCGGTCGATGCCGATATCCCGACCGGGCCCCTGATCGTGGTCGTCGCCTTTCTGCTCGTGGCAATATCCCTCGGCTTCGCCCCGGGCCGCGGCCTCGTCTGGACTCTCCTGCGCCAGCGCAGCGACCGCCGCCTCTTTGCCGCCCAGACCATGCTGCAGGACCTCTACCACTACGCACTCGACCACGGCCGCGCCGACCTGCCCGCGCCCGAACCGTTCCTGGTCGGCGTTCGCGGCGCAGCCGCCAGAGAAGGTCTGCGCCAGCTTCAAGCCCGCGGCCATGCCCAGCGCAGCAACGGCGCCTGGATGCTCACGCGCACCGGCATCGAAGCCGCCGCCCGCGACGACCGCAACCACCAACTGTGGTCCGTCTACCGCCAGTACGCCGACGACCTCGCCCTGCCCATGGTCGCCGAAGACCGCCAGCAGGAGATCGCCGACGCTCTGCCCCCCGCAGCCGTCGCCAAACTCGAATACAAACTCGACACAATCCGCAACGCCGCCGCGTCGTCAACGGAAGAGCCATCGCTACCCAATGCAGTTACTGACCGCTGACCGCTGAAGTTCAATGTTTTTTCTCGAAGAGATCGTCATTCAGCTGCTCCTGAACTTCGTCGCCCGCGAAGACCTCAACGCCTTTCTGCGCAACCCACAACACACCGCCACAATCGTCGGCAGCCTCATCGCCGTATCGGGCGCCCTGCTCGGGACATTCCTGCTCCTGCGCGGCATGTCCCTCACCAGCGACGCCATCAGCCACACCGTGCTCCTCGGCATCGTCGTCGCCTTCATCCTCATGGGCTCCGTCTTCGGCCAGCATCCCGATCTCTCATCGATCTGGCTCATCGTTGGCGCGGCCGCGGCCGGCGTGGCCACGGTCCTCCTCACCGAGCTCATCTACCGCTCCGGCCTCGTCAAACAGGATGCCGCCCTCGGCCTTGCCTTCCCCCTTCTCTTCGCCATAGCCGTCATCCTCGTCTCCCGCGTCGTCAGCGACGTCCATCTCGACGAAGACGCCGTCATGGTCGGCGAGATCGGCGTCGCCTGGGCCAATACCAACAGCCACTGCCTGAGCGGCTGCGAGTCCGTGACCATCACCCCCGACGACCCCCGGGCCGAACTGACGCGCCAGTGCACAAACTGCCGCAGCCTGGGCATCAGCCCCCGCGACGAAAAGGCCGAATTCACGGCAATCTGCACCAACTGCGGCCAGTACAGCCCCGCCCAGGCCTGGCAGGCCGGCTTCACAAAACAGGAGCCGGTCCTCGTCTTCTGGCCCAAATCGATCACCGTCATGGCGGTGCTCACGCTGCTCACCCTTCTCGCCATCGTTCTCTTTTTTAAGGAGCTGAAACTCTCCACCTTCGACCCGACTCTGGCGGCCGCGCTCGGCTTCCGGCCCACCGTCATGCACTACGGGCTGATGGTCCTGGTCAGCCTCGTGGCTGTCGGCGCCTTCGACGCCGTCGGCTCCATCCTGGTCGTTGCCTTCTTCATCATCCCGCCCGCCGCCGCCTACCTGCTCACCGACCGATTGCCCCGCATGCTCGTCTACAGCTCGCTCATCGGCGCAGCCGGCGCGTACAGCGGCTACGATCTGGCGCGGGGCAACCTGCTCGGCATCGCCAATCTCAGCGACGTCCTCGCCGGGCTCAACGACCTTTTCGGGCTCGGCCTCAGCGAAAGCTGGGACTCCTCCATCTCCGCTTCGATGGTGCTGATGACCTTCTTCTTCTTCCTGGTCGCGTGGACTTTTTCGCCCAAGTACGGTCTCGTCTCCACCATGCTTCGGCGCCGCAACCAGCGCCGCAGCTTCGACCACCAGGTCGTCCTCGGCCACATTCACCACCACCAGGGGAGCGCCTCCGCCAGCGATGAACTGGCCGCCTCCACGCTCTACCGCCACTTCCGCTGGACACCGGCCAAGATGCAGCGTACACTGCGTCAACTGCGTGCGCGTAATCTCGTGGAGGTCGAGGACAACCTCGTCTCCCTCACCGGACATGGCGAGATACACGCCCACCAGTTTCGAGAGACGCAGCTGACCAACGAGAGCGTTGGAGAGTAATCCACATGGCAAAACTGAACCGCGCCGCCGCGCCGGACGCGATCGCGCCGGCCCTGCCGGTCACTGCGCTCGGCCTCACCGGCTACCTCTTCATCGGCACCGCCGCCGTCCTCATTCCGTCGGTGATGCCCTTCATCACCGACGAATACATGGCCACGGGACTCACCCTGACTGCCATCGGCCTCATCTTTCCGGCCCGCGCCGTCGGCGGCATTCTCGGCAACCTCCTGGCCGGCGTCGCCTCCGACCGGCTCGGCTACAGCAAGCTGGTCTGGATTGCCGCGCTCGCGCTCGCCGCCTCCATGGTGCTGGTCGCCGGCGCCGGCCTCTGGCTCCTCTTCCTGGCCGGCTTCGCCCTCATCAGCATCGTGCAGGCCTCGCTCACCACCGGCATCAACGCCATGGTCGCCGACGCCAACCGTGACAGCCGCGCCCGCGCCCTCAACGTCCTGCACGGCGTCTACGCCGTCGGCGCCACCATCTCCCCCCTCGTCTTCGCCGTCGTCCTTGAGCAGGGCGTCCCCTGGCGCTGGACCATGGCCGCCACCGGCCTCATCTGGCTCTTCTATGGCGCCGGCGCGCTCCTGCTGGTTCGCCGCGTCTCGCCTTCCACCGCCTCATCTGCCATGCCAGCGGCCCCAGCCGCCGATGAATCTGTGCATGCACAGGATCCAGAACAAAAAAAGACCCGGCAGGGCGGGGTCATGGCATCAATCCTTTCTTCAGTTTGGGTTGAGCTTCACGATGTCCTCACTGCCAACTTGGGCATGCTGCGCAACGCCGGCTTCCTTGCACTCTTCCTCATCGCCTTCATCTACAACGGCGTCGCCTTCAGTCTGCTCGGCTGGGTCGCTCTATTCATGCAGGAGTCCGCCGGCTTCTCTACCTTCTCCTCAATCTCCATGATCTCAGTCTTCTACATCGCCCTGACCGCCGGCCGCTTCCTCTGCGCCGCCTACGCCGAACGCCTCGGCTACGCCGCCACCCTGCTCATTCTGGCCGCCGGCCTCGCCCTCACCTACCCGCTCGTCATCTTCAGCACAACTGCCGCCCCGCTCGTGATCGGCATCTTCCTCACCGGCCTCACGCTATCCGGCCTCTTCCCCACCGCCCTTGCCTACGGCACCCGCCTCTACCCGCAGCACAGCGGCGCCGTCACCGGCGTCCTTAACGTCGCCATGACCATCGGCACGATGCTCCCGCCCCTCTGGACCGCCATCTTCTCCGACCTCTGGAGCTTCCAAACGGCCCTCGGCATCAACTACTCGATGGCCTTCCTCCTCCTCGCCGTCTGCGTCTACCTTGCCCGCATTGAACCGCGGACCAAATCGTAGGGGCACCCCTTGTGGATGCCCCCGCAGTTGCTAAATTCAAATTGGTGCAGCACCCTCTAAGTCATCACCGACGCCGCCCACTAAAAACTAAGAACTGACTACTCAAAACCGCCGTTCAAACTCGCCAATCTCCTCCGCCCCATCCAGCACGCCGATCTCCAGATGGAACTCCCGCACCTCGCCCGGCCGGATATGCTTCAGATAACCCTCTCTGCGGTTCCAGGCCCGGCCCAACATGCTCACGTTGCCCGGCTCCACACCCGTCACGTACGTGCCGCGATGGAAATGCTGCCACTGGTTCACGAGCGGAATCTCCGCGATCGGGAACTTCCAGTACAGGCCCAGCCCCAACCCGTCATTGACCAGCCCGACATGCACGTTTCCATCAGCGTCGGCGACCGGCCTGTGCACGAACACATCGTCGTGGGCCTCCTCCTGCGGCGGCGTGGCCACCTGGTAGACGTCGGGACCGACCTCTTTATCCTCCAGCCATTCCGTCGTCTTTTCGCTATTGATCAGCAGCCGCGTCCCGCTGTCCAGCACCGGAAAGCCGGGATTGCAGTGATAGACAAACATCAGCGGCGACGGGTCCACGCTCAGATTCTCGATGCGGTCGTAGATGCGGATCGACTTTTCGCCCAGCACAGTCGAGATCTCCCGCGTGAGCTCCAGGTTCGTGCCGAAGAACACGGCCTCCCGCATCTTGCCGTGGACGCGCACTACGTACTGCTCGCCCTCCCAGCCCGCGTTCGCGACCACATTCTTCGCCGGCAGAAACGCCAGCCGCCCGTGCAGCCCCAGCTCCTCGTTCTCCTCCTCCGGGTCCACCTCCGGATGCCCCGTAAACGTCATCCCGCAGCTCACAGTGAGGCCGCCGAAAAAGCCCCGCAGCCAGCCGTTCCCCTCCGGCTCATAGAACGCCGGCCCGACGTCGCCCGTACTGCTGCGAAAACAGAGCGACATCCCCTTATAGTGCGCCGACGCAATGTCCAGCGACCGCCCCGGCAACACCGAAAAGCAGAGCCCCGAAGCGTTGAAGACTTCGATCAGGTCCGAACCCCGCTCGATCCCCTCCACCAGCTCGGCCTTCCGCGCTCCTGCCAGCTGCGACATATCTCCGACCTTGTCCAGCAGCTCCCGGCGGCTATAGTCGCGTCCGAAAAGGGTGGTCATCTTGGTTTCCTTTCTATGGGTGGATTTTGGCGTCAACGATAGCATAGGGTATGAGGACAGGCAAAGACGCCCGTTGGACTAGAGAATTCACCACCGCATTTCAATCACAATCGTAATCACGAAACATCCAGAAGTCCGCAACCATTTCTGACATCAGGATTCACAAGCACAGAAGAATGTGAGACAATCCTGCCGTGAGAAGAGATTATGTCCCCCGATTTAACCCGAACTCCAGTCATGGAAGTTACGGAAGAAAAAGAGATCATTGACGCGCTGAAATCGCACGGTCTCAACGAAGTGGCCGTCCAGGCTTGTCCAACTGAAAGAGATGATCGCCGAAGATCCGGACGAGCCGGACTTGGTGATTGAGTCACTGCGATCGTTCGCCGAATTCATCATGGAGGAGTCCCACCTTCCAGTTCCAGAGATCGGCGCCGGATCTGAAGGGTTCCTGGAAGCCGAGTGGCGCATTCCCTCCGGTGGGGGAAGGAAAGCCGCTTCAGACGAGAGCTATTGGGCCGCGGCGACGGAGTACTCGCCATGAAGTTTCTGCCCACCGGCCTCGTCCGCTTCGCCGCAACTTTGGGCCCAGCCGGGCAGGGCAAAGAACGACTGCGAACCAGCGGGATTCTACCCAGGAACAGTATTCTGCCCGCCCTTCAGACTTTCATTTCCTGCTTGGCCGTTTATTGAGCGGGCCCGCACTGTCTGACCACTCGCGTTTCTGCCTTTTGAATGCATCATCTACGAAGTATGAGTACTTTGTGGAGGGTGGAGGCCGTCTACAGTGAAGGGCTGCCTAACCGTCACCTTACAAGCTAAACGTTAAGGATAACCAAGTTGAAATCCATCCGGTTTTCCATGCACGCTCTGGAACAGGTCAGCCGTCGAGGTGGAATCGAGGACGAGGTAGTCGAGGCGATTCGAACATCCCCGTGGGAACAGGCCGAACGAGGAAGACTTGCCTGCAGCAGAAAACTTCCCATATGATGGCGAGTGGAATGGCAAGATGTATGCAACGAAGCAGGTTCGGCCGATTTTCGTAGACGAACAGGATGAAATCATGGTCGTAACCGTCTACATCTATTTCTTCTAAGAGAGCTACAATGAAAATAACCTACGATCATGAAGTAGATGCTCTTTACATCCGCTTCACGGACACCACCGTAACCACGAAATACCTTGAAGATGGCATAGCCCTCGACTACGACGCCTCCAACCATCTCGCCGGCATCGAAATCCTCGACGCCGCCCGGCGCGTGCACAACTCGGAAACGCTCAAGCAAGTTGTCTTCGAAAAAGCGCCCTCCCGCGAGATCAAGAACCAGGTCGCAGCCGGGTCCCAATCCCCTCGATCTGCCCATTACTGACTCCGGAAGTTCGGTCATTCAGCAACAGGTGAACACCACTTCAGACATCCGCCCTGCGCTCGTAAACACTCGTAATCTCTCGTACAGCGCTCTTACGAGCGCCCGCCGAGTTCCTTGCGCATCTGCTACCTCGAAAGACCCGTATTGCGCCCTAAATCCACCTCCAGACAACCGCCCAACGCTCGTGAACGCTCGTAAGCACTCGCACTCTCTCGTACCAAGCTCATACGAACTGCCCACGAGCTCCCAGCACCCCCACCTTCCTGCAAGTCCTGCTCTGGAAAACCTGGCCCAGATCAAGCTTTTTTCGATATTGACACGTCCCTCAACCTTGTGTATACTGGTTTCCAACCTCACATCAGTGGGGCGAAGCGGTCCGGCAAAGCCCGCTCAAAGGCCTTGCCGACGCTTCATATCAGGCTGAGAAGGAGCACAAGGAAATGCGTATCCAAACGTATGACCAACCGAGTCGGGCGACCTCGCCCGGCAGACAATCCCATCTGTCCCACTCCGGCAAGATTGTCATCTCCTCCTCCTCTAGCTGCTTGTGTACCACCTCCTCCTGTTGTTGCTCCTGTTGTTGTAGCTGATTCTCTGACAGGCTCATCCAACAGAAACGTGCGTCAACCCTGCGTGGACAGGGCGACCAAATCCTAGACGCACCTCACCGCGATGAGCGCCCGCTAAATCTCTTCACAACTGAAACAGTCCCATATCCGTAGCCCCGTTGCCGTGGCGTGCCAACTCTATGCGCGAACCTTTTACCGTTGCGCAGGCACCGTAAACAGAACGTCATCGCGGCTGTGGATAGGATTAAATATAGAGGAACAGACTGTGATTGCTTTTGTGCAGGAAACACTCTCGTTTGATACCTGGCAACCGGACGCTATCAACCACTTCAACCGCCGCCTGGAAGAGAGTTCCGCAGAAGAGATCCTGGGGTGGGCGATTGATCAGTTCGGGGAAGGCTTCTCGATCGGCTCAGCCTTTGGCGCCAGCGGCATGGCGCTGATCGACATCGCCTTGCGCATCAATCCCGACGTAGACATCTTCTACATCGACACCGACTACTTCTTCCCCGAAACCCTCGCCCTCATCGAACGCGCCCAGCGGCACTACAACCGCCCCTTCCGCCGCGTGACCTCCGATATGAGCGTCGCCGAACAGGAGCGGACCCACGGCCCGGACCTCTACCGCAGCAACCCGGACAAATGCTGCAATATCCGCAAGGTCGCGCCGATGGGAACGGCCCTGTTGGGCAGCACCGCCTGGGTATCGGCCCTGCGCCGCGACCAGTCGCCCACCCGCGCCGGCACGCCTGTCCTGCGCTGGAACGACAAGTACGGTGTCGTAAAAGTCTCTCCCCTGGTCAAATGGACTGAAGCCGACGTCTGGGCCTATATCCATACCCACGACGTCCCCTACAACGAGCTGCACGAGCAGAACTACCCCAGCATCGGCTGCTGGCCTTGCACCCAGGCCGTCCAACCCGGCGGCGACCTGCGCGCCGGCCGCTGGGTCGGGCTCGACAAGCTCGAGTGCGGACTCCATCTTACCTAGAGCTGGCTCACGTTGGTCGGGTTCCGGCGGCCAACTGCGGCCGACCGCGAACCAATGAACAGTATCGTCCTCATCGGTCACGGCAGCCTGCACAGTGACAGCGGCGCCTCCATGATCCGGCTGGCCGCCCGCCTGCGTGAACGCGGCGCGGCGCCCATCGCCGAAGCAGGCTTCCTCAATTTCAGCCGTCCCACCATCACCGAAGCCGTCGCCAAATGCGTCGGCGCCGGCGCAACCTCGGTCACCGTCCAGCCCTATTTCCTCATCGACGGCTTCTACGTCCAGCAGGACCTGCCCGGCGACGTCGCCAAAGTCGCCGCACAGTTCCCCGAACTGACCATCCGCGTCGCTCCCTGCCTCGGCTTCCACGAAAAGCTGGCCGCCATCGCCCTCGAGCGTCTGCAAGCCGTCGACCCGGAGATGAGCAACGCCAACGGGACGAAAGCCGCCCTCCTGGTCATGGCCCACGGCACACCCCTGGCGCACGCCAACGAACCGGTCAGACGAATGACCGCCCGGTTACAAGAGAAGACCCGCTACCCCCTCGCCGCCACCGCCTATCTCGACTGCAACACGCCCCGCATCGCCGGCGCCATCGACAGCCTCGCCGCCCAGGGCGCCCGCAAGATCGTCGCCCTGCCCTACTTCCTCCACCGCGGCCGCCACCTCCGCCAGGACCTGCCGCACATTCTCGCCCAAGCCCGCGGCCGCCATCCCGACCTCACCATCCTTGAAGCGCCCCATCTCGACTACGACCTGCGCCTTGCCGACGTCATCACCGACCGCCTCCGCGAGTTGGCCCGTTGACGGCAGCCTTTCGCCTTTGCACTTAAGGCCAAACCCATTGAAAATGTAGCATACACAATTGCTGCAACCGCCTATGATCCACGCTGACCACTGATCACTACACCATGACCAGCAACACCGACTTCTCCCCCAAGCCGATCTTTTCGCTCGCCGACACCGGCCGGGAGACGCCTCCCACCGGACTGATCGCGCCGGCACGCTATGTACAAGGGCCGGACTTGCTCGACCATCTCGGCCGTTTCCTGGCGCTGGTGCCCAGCACAAGGCCCGTTGTCTACATCAGTGCCGGCGGACTGCGCCGCCACGGCGAGCAACTGCTTGGCGGCCTGCGCGCCATGCAGATCGAGGCGGCGGTCGAAATCTTCGAGGGGGAGTGCTCCTACTCAGAAATCGAGCGTGCCTCCTCCAGCCTGCAAACTAAGGACACGCCCTTCGATTGCCTGATCGCGGTCGGAGGCGGCAAATGTCTCGACGCGGGCAAATGCGTGGCCGCCCGGCTCGAAGTTCCCGTGGTGATCGTCCCCACCATCGCCTCCACCGACGCGCCCTGCTCTGCCCTATCGGTCATCTACACCAACGAGGGCATCGTCCACGGCGGTGAGTCCTTCCTGGACAGCCCCGCGTTTGTACTGGTCGATTCGCAGTTGATCGCCGCCGCGCCCGTGCGCTACCTAGTTGCCGGCATGGGCGACGCGCTCGCCACCCGCTACGAAGCCCGCACCTGTTACCGCAACCCGGCCGGCCGCGCCGTAATCGGCGGACGCCCCACCATCGCAGCCCAGGCCATCGCCGAACTCTGCGCCCAGACCGTCTTCGACGATGGCGTTGCCGCCGCCGAAGCCAACTATCGCGGCGAGACCAACCCCGCCCTGGAGCGCGTGATCGAAGCCAATACCCTTTTGAGCGGCATCGGTTTCGAGAGCGGTGGCGTCACCGCGGCCCACGCCGTTGCCATGGGTTTCACTCGCCTGCCCGCAGCACGCGCAGACTACCTGCACGGCGAAATGGTGGCGATGGGGCTGCTCACCCAACTGGCCCTGGAGCAGTCCACAGATGAATGCGAACAGGTCGCCCGCTTCTGCGCCGAGGTCGGTCTGCCCACCCATCTGGCCCAACTCTCCCTCGACACGGGCACAGACGGCTCCGCTCTGCAGGAGGCCATGGCCCACAGTGCCGCCACGCCGCTCATGGACAACGAGCCCTTCGCCGTCACGCCCGAAAACACCTGGGCCGCGCTCCTGCAGGCCGACGAGACCGGCCGCGCCGCCACTGCCGCCGTCGGCGACCGGGCCTACCACCGCCTGCGCGCATAACCGGTTTCTTCTCCGCCGTCCTGTTCCACCAGCGCGCCCTTTTCGGACAGGGCCGCATCCGCCAACCCTTGCGCCAAACTTCCGTCCCGCTATAATGGATCCATCGCTACTCCCCTGCCCGCAAAGGTGAAATCGAGCAATGCCGCGCACCCGTTTTGTTACCCTGCCTGAAGCCGCAGCCCTCATCCCCGACGGGGCGACGGTGGCTGTCAACTCGTCCAGCGGTCTGCTCTGCCCCGACGCGCTGCTGCGCGCAGTGGGCGAGCGCTTTGCCCAACAAGGCCATCCGCAGAACCTGACCACCATTCACCCCATCGCCGCCGGCGACATGTACGGCATCGACGGTATCGACCACATCGCCCGCCCCGGCCTGCTGGCGCGCGTGATCGCCGGCTCACTCCCCTCAGGTCCGTCGTCGATGGAGTCGCCCGCCATCTGGCGCATGATCTACGAAAACGAAGTCGAAGCCTACAACATTCCCAGCGGGCTCATCTTCCACCAGTTGCGCGAGGCTGCGGCCAGGCGGCCCGGCGTCCTCACACAGCTGGGCATGGACACCTACCTCGATCCACGGCGCCAGGGCGGCCGCATGAACGAGCGCACCCGCGAAGATATTGTGCAGCTGGTGGAGTTTGACGGCCAGGAGTGGCTCTATCTGCGCGCCCTGCACCCGGACGCGGCACTTATCCGCGCCACGACCGCCGACGAAATGGGCAATCTCACCTTCGAACGCGAGGGCGCCTTTCTCGGCGCCTACGATGTCGCGCTGGCCGCGCACAACAACGGCGGCGTCGTCATCGCCCAGGTCGAGCGTCGCGTTGCCGCCGGCACCCTGCCCGCCCAGAGCGTGCGCGTGCCCAGCGTTCTCGTCGATGCTGTCGCGGTCGTGCCCGATTCCATGCAGACCACCCAGACCGACTACGACCCGGCCATCAGCGGCGAGGTGCGCGTCCCCTCCGAAACCTTCGAGCTTGCCGAGTGGGGCCTGCAAAAGGTGATCGCCCGTCGCGCCGCGCTCGAGCTCCGCGATGGCGAAGCGGTCAATCTCGGCTTCGGCATCTCCGCGCTCGTGCCGCGTGTACTTCTCGAAGAGGGGCTGGACGGCGCCGTTACCTGGGTCATCGAGCAGGGCGCCGTAGGGGGCATGCCGCTGGGGGGCTTTCAGTTCGGTTGCGCCGCCAACACGCAGGCTATCATTCCCTCACCTGACCAGTTCAGCTATTTCCAGGGCGGCGGCTTCGACCGCTGCTTCCTTTCCTTCATGCAGATCGATCGCGAGGGTAACATCAACGTCTCCCGCCTGGCCGCCCGTCCCCACGTGACCGCCGGTGTCGGCGGCTTCGTCGACATCACCGCCAACGCCGGAAACATCGTCATCAGCGGCACATACACCGCCGGCGCCCGCCTCGACGTCGTCGACGGCCGCCTGCACATCGAGCGCGAGGGCAGAGTGCGCAAGTTCGTCAACGAGGTCGAGCACGTCACCTTCAGCGGCCGCCGCGCCCGCCAGACCGGGCAGAACGTGGTCGTCGTCACCGAACGCTGCGTGTTCCGCCTTGACACCGACGGCTGGACCGTCATCGAAATCGCACCCGGCGTCTCCCTTGAAGAAGACATCCTCGCGCAGTGCGAATTCCCCCTCGCCGTCGCCTCCGACCTGCGCGAAATGGAGCCCCGCCTCTTTCAACCGGAGCGCATGGGTCTTCAATTACAAGGGAGTGACTGAACTACTGCCTGTGCGTGGGGTAACCAAAAACTGGAAACGCCTAATACGCCCCCTCCCCGCCCAATACCTTCGGAATCGTGCGCAGAAGAATGCCCAGATCCAGGGTCATACTCCAGTTCTCGGCGTAGTAAATGTCGAGCAGAACCATCTCGTCGAAGGTCAGATCGCTGCGACCGCTGACCTGCCAAAGCCCCGTCATCCCCGGGCTGACCGACAGCCGTTTGCGGTGCCAGTCCTTGTACTGTGACACCTCCTCCGGCACATTGGGACGCGGCCCGACAAGGCTCATCTCGCCGCGCAGTACATTGATGAGGTTCGGCAGTTCATCCAGGCTCAGGCGGCGTAGAATCCGCCCAACGGCGGTGCGGCGCGGGTCGTCGCGCATCTTGAAGAGCGGCCCCGACGCCTCATTCAGGTCGGCCATCTCGTCGAGTTGTGCTTCGGCATCGGCGATCATTGAGCGAAACTTGTAGATCTGGAACGGCCGTCCGTTGCGCCCGACGCGCGTCTGGGAATAGATGATCGGCCCCGGTGAATTGAAGCGGACACACAGCGCGATCAGCGCGCCCAGCGGCAGCCCCAGAACCAACATGACCGTAGCCAGGGTCACGTCCAGCGCTCGCTTCACGAACAGATTCCAGCCCGCAATCGATACCGCTCGCGTCGTGATCAGCGGAATCCCGTTCAGCCGCTCCACCTGCATCTGGTTCTTCGTCAGCTGGAAGAAGTCCGGCACGATCTGTGGCGTGACACCGTTCTCCTCACACAGATGAAGCAGACGCGCCACGATGCGGTGGCTCCGCCAGGGCAGGCAGATGATCGCCGTGTCGATCTCGTTGTTTTGCAGGATATCGTAAAAGTTGGTCAACGGGCCCAGCGCCTGAAAGCGGCCGATGTCCGTCCGATTTATGTCCGGATCGTCGTCCAGAAAGCCGACCAGTTCATATCCGAGGCTGGGGCGGGCCGCAATCGTGCGCATAACCATCAACCCCATATCACCGGCGCCCACCAACACCACACGTTCCAGTCCGATCCCCTGGTTGCGCAGGTAGCCGCGCACCGTGTAGATCACCGCGCGGCTGATGCCCAACAACAGGGTTACCAGCACGGCCGTGTACAGGAAGATCAGGCGGCTATAGGAAAGCTGCCCGAAGGCAAGGTTCAATATGATCAGAACGACTACGCCAATCGTGGTCGCGCTGGCGATGGCGTAGACCTCTTCAAGCCAGAGACGGTCTCGCCGGTAAACGTAAACTCTGGAGAACTGAAACGAACAAAAAAGGAGAAAGACCAGCGCCAGACCGAACGGCAGATAAGTGACAAGATCAGTCTGGTTCGATGGATCGACCGTAAGGAACCACTGCAACCGGTAGCGCACCCAATAGGCCATCACAAACGCGAGAACAATCAGAATCAGATCGCTGATGCGCAGTAACGCCGGCCACCATCTCGGTGGAACCCGAATGAGCAGGGCTGTCAACCAGTTTCTTTCGGGGGAGCCTGTTGCCTCCCCGCTCTTCCACCGCCCATTCAGAGTCTGTTGGGACGCACGGCGGCCCTGGCGCTGTTTCATCTGTACGGTTGTCATCGGCAATCATTCAGTGGTCAGTGGCCCGCGGTGTGCGATTCATGGTTCGTGCTCTGTACTGTCCACTAACATCCATTTACTGCACTTTCATATACATCCATTGTCTCTTTCGCAGCCCGCTCCCATGAGAACCGCCTCGCCTGTCGAAGTCCCCACTTTCGCAAGGCAGTGGAGAGGCCCTGGTCGGTAAACAGGCGCTCAAACGCGTCCTGAAGAGCGGCCTGGTTCTGCGCCGGCACGATCAGCGCCGCATCGCCGGCCACCTCTTGCAGGCTCGGCGTGTCGCTGCAGATGACCGGAGTTCCCGATGCCATCGCCTCCAGCACCGGCAGACCAAATCCCTCGTACAGACTGGGATAAACGAATCCACTGGCCGCGTTGTACCAAAGGCACAGGTCACGCTCCGGCAGGAAACCGGGAAACTGTACGAGCGACCTTTCCTCGGAGGCACCGCCTGCGTCGCCTCCCATCAAGCCCAACTCGGCCGCCAGACTGAAAATCTCCTGGTAGTGCCAGCCTTTGCCGCCGGCCACAACCAGCCCTACGTCGCGCCCGATTGCACTCTCCTCCCGCCATTTCGCAAAGGTCCGCAGCAGATGGGGCAGATTTTTGCGCGGTTCCAGCGTGCCAACATAGAGCAAGAACCTCTTCGGCAGCCCCATAAGCTCGCGAAAATCGCTGACCTCTGCTACCGGTAGAGGCCGGAACTGATCGCCTACCCCATTATACACCACCTCCACGCGCCGGCTGTCCACCCCGAATTCCGCCCGCACGTCCGCAGCCGTCTGCTTGCTGACCGCGATTACCCGCCGGGCCCGGCGGGCACTGGCACGGCACAGGTGGCCAAGATAGAACCGCTTGAGGCGAGGAAATCGCTCCGGCATCCGTATAAAGCTGAGGTCGTGGACGGTCACCACGCCGGGTACCTTTGTCGCCAGCGGCAAAGTATTCACCAGGCCGTGCACCAGGTTTCCCTGCGCCGTCATCGCGGCCAGCGGCAACGCCGTCTGCTCCCAGATGATGCGGGGCACCGGGTCGGCGGCCGGCCAGCGCGTATAACGCAACTCCATCCCCGGACGCCTCTGCGGGAAGCGAAAGTCCCGATCGTTGACAAAGGCCGTCACCTGTTTTCCGTCGGTCTCTTCCGCAAGCGCTGTCAGCAGGTTGCGGCAGTAGTTGCTGACCCCGGCTCCCCGGTAACCGCCTCTTGTATGAAGTAGCTGGGCGTTAACGACGACTTTCATAGTCTGAGTCTGGTATTCAGTCTTTAGCGGCCTTGGGCTACGGCCCTGTAGGCCGCGGCCGTCCGGCGGGCTATCTCTTCCATTGTGTAATGGGCCAACACGCGCTGCCTTCCCGCTTTGGCCAGACTGTTGCGCGCCGCCCGATCCTGCATTAGTCGTTGCAATTGCGACCGGAGAGATTCAATATCCCCCTCCGGAAAGACCACCCCGGCATCTCCGATGACGTTGGGGATCTCGCCGCTGCTGCTTCCAATTACCGGCACCCCGCTGGCCATCGCCTCGATCAACACCCGCCCAAACTGTTCCTTCCAGTTGGGCCGCGTGCGGCTGGGCAGCACCAGCAGGTCCAGCGAGCGATAGAAGGCGGGCATCTCCCCGCTGGGAAGCCTCACACCCAGCGTAACCCGGTCTGCGGCGCCGCTTTCGGAAGCAAGTTTCCGCAGCGCTTCCAACTCCTCGCCGCTGCCCACCAGCGTCAACCGCCAGCTGCCCTCCAGTCCGGCGCACGCACGCAGCAGCAGGTCCAGCCCTTTCTCGGGCAAAAGCCCCCCAGCGTAGCCAATGTGAAATGCGCCCTCCTTCCCACGCCGTTTCGCGCTTTCCTCCCCATCCAGCCCTGTCTGTGGTCGAAAAATGTTCGGGTCTACGCCAAACTGCGGCAGCACAACGATCTCGCCCTTATACCCCTTGCGTACGAGAACCTCGCGGGCCTCGGCATTCCCCGCGATCGCGACCGAACAGGCCCGGTATACAGTTCGCTCGAACCAGTTAAACGGAGGTGGATAGCGGCGCAGCAGGTTCTGCCAGGTGAAAAAGATTGGCTTCGCGCCCACCGTCCGCGCCGCCCGCACACCGAGGAGCGTAGCCAAATTGTACGGCTCCTCATCCACATGCACAACCTCCGGTTTCAAATCCCGAAGCTCCTTTACCAGAGTGGGATAAAAGTGCATATGATAAGCGCCGTTGAATAGGATGGGAATCGTACGCAGTTCGTAGCCGACAGTATGCAGCCGTTCCGCCGCCTGCGTCCCGCGGCGGTCTTTCCAGCTCGGCGGCGTCAGCACCGTCAACTCCACACCCAGGCGCGCGATCTCCTCCGCCTTCTTCTGATACGCGCCCACAACGAGCGCCTTGCTAACGAGCACAACGCGCAACGGGTTCCCCCTCTGGCTGGCGGTCAATGAAGTTCCTTCGCTTGCCCCTCACCGAATTATAGCGGAGGCGCGGGTGGGTCTCAAGAGCGGAAAGGAGGAAAGTGTTCCCTGGGATTGGGGTAGTTGCGGGGACGATGTCGTGGTTCTAGAGATATGAGATTCGGGGAAGACGAACTGAGCAGAAAGGAGTCACTTTTCCTTCTCCTTCCGGCCAGCAAAGGTTGGACGAACAGGGCTTAACCATTTTCAGCCCAGCGGGCAGGAGGCCATTCGCTAACCTCTTGCCCCATGGAACGCACTAATCGACCGAAAGAGCTTGCGAGCTTGCGGAATGACCTGCAACGCTGATGCGCGGTCGCCAAGGAGAACTTCGCGCTTAAGGCCGGCTGGTCTGTTGTCTCGAGGTAGGTTGCGCCGGCTTCCATTCTGGCTTCCAACTGCCCTTTGGCTCCGCGAGGCTGTTCTGGGTTCGGGTGGGACTGGGCGTCGGCCCGAATACGGCGATATCCTAACATCGATTCGATAGAGGCCAGAAACCAGGCCTCATATTCCCTGTGGGCTATGACGACTTCACAGGGTACGCCTCCAGCCTCAGCCACAGCCCATCCCTGGACGGCCGGGCCCAACTCGGCGGGGCAGTCTGAATCTCCGTCGAAAAGTATAAGAACACCGCTACATTCCGGTTGGAGGAGCGCCAACCTCACAGCTCTCTTCAGTTCGGTCTCGCGTACCAACTGGTTGCGTGGCTTGCGGATAGGTCGCCCCACATCTAAACCCCAAGCCTGTGCCTCCGTGATCAGACGACGTAACAATACAGGAAACGCCTTTACATCGCCATGGCCCTCGACGATGGGCTGAATTTTCACAATAGAGCACTTTCGGTGAACAGTTCAAGCTGGCGCGGCTCGTGGACGAAAAGTTCGGCCGGGGTCAAAGCGTTGGCACGAAGCAGTTCGCCGGCTCCCATCAGGTGCTCGCCTAGTGCCCGCCTTACGGAGGGCGAAACAGAACCAATACCCGTCTTTCCTTTTTCCCATTGGACAATGCGTAGGTGTCGATCTTCAATCCACTTCGCGTCGAGAATATCGGGGCTGTGCGTGGTCACGACAACCTGCATAGTGCGCCCGGCATGGCGCAACACATCCAGAATGGAACCCAACGCACCCGGGTGAATTGTGGCTTCCGGTTCTTCAATTACGAGGAGAGAGGGAGAAGAGCGCTGGAATACGGCAGCGAGCATGCCCAAGACGCGAAGCGTGCCATCGGACATGCTGAATGCGCCAAACTTAACCAGTTCTTTTTTGCCAAAGTCTTGGGAAAATTCCAAGGTCAATTTATTGTCGTGCTTCTTAGGCTGAACGCCAACTGTGCGGGGAACTATACGCTCGAGCAGTTCAAGAATTGTCTGCCAGTTTTCAGGGGCCGCGTCTTCTATTTCTCGCAGGACGCTTGCGGCGTTGCGGCCATCAGGGTGCAACCGCATACCTTCGTCCGGATCCTGCATGTCTCGCAGTGCGGTGGGTTCGATATGGCAGATCTGCATCCGGGACAGAAAGCGCAAGACGGACTGGAAGCGAGTATCGCCGCCTACGAGGGGGAGAGCCAATGCATTTGACTCCAGAACCGGGTCCAGAGAACCCACATTGCTGCTCCAGTTCGCGTCTGGGCCCGAGCGATCGAACCAACTTGGCGGCCCATCTGTCCGGCGCACAATGCACTGCTCACGCAGCACTTTAAAACCGTAGTCCCCAACTGGGCTCAACTCGAAGCCGTAGCGAGCTTCGACTGTGTCGGTGTCCGGTTGCTGCAGAAGGACAGACAGTCCCATGTTTGAGGGACGTCCGCGCGCGGAGCCGCGGTTGCCTACCGTGGAAAACCCCCCGCGACGAGTAAGAACCGCTTGCAGGGGGGAGGCCATCGCTTCGGCTAGGAACGCAAATGCATCAGCAAAGTTACTCTTGCCGGAACCGTTCTGCCCAACGAGAAATGTGGGGTTGTCAAACTCCACTACCTCGGCCGGCAGGCTACGGAAACGTTTCAAAATCAGTGTGCGAAGAATCGGTTCAGACATGGGTGACCTGCCCCGGTGTCCGTATGAGTAGGTTTGGGGCTGGAGCCTAGACAGACTCCTGCCTCGACCGTACATATTATGCCTTCTGCGACGGCATCTGACAATGGGATACGCGGTCAGAGTATGGGGATCAGAACTGGCCATACAATGACGGCACTCAATACGCGGGACTGCCTGAACTACGCTCTTGCAATTCATGGATGTGCAGGACTGCATTCCGACATCGCTTGACCTCCTGACCCAACCCTGAACCACAAAGCAAGGTCCTAACCACCTCCTCACCCCAAACTCCACCCACTCGCATACGCCACCAGCCCCAACTTACGCGCCACCGCCAGCGAAGCCCCGTTCTCCCACGACGTACTGTAAAGCGGAACGCGCCCTGACGCCCGCACCGCCCACGCCCATGCTGCCGCAACCTGCGGGCCCAGTCCCCGTCCCCGGAACGCCGCCGCCGTCTCCAACCCAGCCTCCGCCGCCGTGTCAGAACGCCGTGCACAGAAGCAGACGCTCACCGCATAGCCGTCTTCCACTACCGCGACCATTGGTGACCGTCCCGACATTTCCGCAGCCGTCCACCCCGAAAAATGGCGCGCAAGCAACGGCAACGCATTCACGTGCACCGTGGCATCAGGCTGTTCGACTGTCTTGGGAAAACTGAACGCCGGACCCGCGTATACTTCACCGCCTGCCAGCGCCCTGTACCGCTCCGCATGCACAGGAGCGTCGCGGAAATCTGTCACCGGCGGCTCCGCGCCTGCCAGCCTGTCAAGCTCGTCCGCAATCTCCTGCGGCACATCCGCCCGCACCGCCCAAACGCAACTCGACCTGCCGCGAATCAGCGCAAACTTCGGCCCTGGATCCGGGTCCGGTTCACGCGTCCCTCGGATACGGCCCGCGCTATCGAGCAAAAACAGAGTACGCAGGTGAATGTCTGGCGTGCTCACAAAACATCCAGTGCGCCGTAACAGCCGCCCCTCAAACCGGCCTACCCGTCCAGATCCACCGACAGCAGCAGATCGCGCAGCTGGATCGTCTCCGACAGCGTGTCAACCTCGTTGCAACCCTCCCAGTCGACCCACACATACTCGACGCAGACGTAGCCCTCGTACCCGGAATCCCGCAGCGCCCGCACTACCCGCGGGTAGTCGATCACATTGTGCTGAATCAACGACTGCAAGCGGTTCTTATGGCCCCCGCGCGCGTGAAAATGGGAGGTATACGGGATCAGCGTTTCACTCTCGTCGTCGCTGATCTCCCGGTACGCGAAATGCGAATAGTCCAGCGTCAGCGTCAACCCCGGCGTCATTTCCAGCATGCGATGCGTCTGCGCCGGCGTGCGCGTCAAAGACTCAACATTGGGCTCCACCGCGCATACACATCCCGCCGCCTCCGCCAGCTCCACCCGCCAGGCCAACTCCTCGCACGCCCGCTTCAGCGAAGTCTCGTACGATTCGCCCTCCCACGGCAGGCCCGGCTCGATTGTGATATGGGACGCGTTGCACCGCAGCGTGAACTCAACGACGCGCGGAAACAGATCGCGCGCCTGCCTGCGCTCCTCCGCGTCGGGATGGTTGATCGCCAGCGCCGGCAACCCCGGCCCGGACGCCTGGAAGTAGACATCGGCGATCTCCAACCCCTTGTCCTGTACCCTGCTCGACAGGTCCCGCGCCGACGCCGCCAGATTGTCCACAACGTGGCTGGGATAGATGTGAGAACGGTCCTCGAACAGCCCGATGTCCACCCCCTGAAACCCCATCATCGCGATCAGTGTCAGCACGTCGTCATGGGGCAGCAGCGGAAAGGTGAAGTCCGGGCATGAAAGCTTAAGTTTCATCTTGCAACTCCTTCTTCGGCTGGAGAGTATAACACCGACCGCTGACCACTAGCCGCCGGCCTCTGTCTGAACGACGATATCGTGGCTGAACGGCCCCAGATCGATTCCCGTTTCACCGCCGGAAAGGTCCTGGGGCGGTCTCACTCTTCGCCTTTCATTCCTCCTGAACCGCCACCAAGGAGTCGTCATGCTCCTGGAAGTCGAGGTCATATTCCTCCCAGTAATACTGCAAATCCTTTGACTTCCAGCCGGCGTAGATCTCTTCCCAGGGCAATACATTGCAGTGGGGCGTGATCGATTTCTTCTCAATCGGCAATGAGGGCGGCTGGTAGCGGAAATCTGTCGACAGTCGGATCTGATTCTTCGTTCGATTCGGGATCGACTTGTGGACGGTCAGGCTGTGGAACACCAGCACGTCGCCGATCTGGAAATCGGTCTCGAACCACTCCTGCGGTGTGTCGTCATCGAAAATGACGTGGCGGCCGCCCGCGCCCTCTGCCGCCCGCACCGGCAGGACGCCCAGCTTGTGCGAACCCCGCAGCACGCTCAACCCGCCCAGCTCCCGCGGGCAGTTACCCAGCGGAATCCAGCAGGTATAGACCGTCTTTGAGCCCTGGATGAAGATGTGGTCCTGGTGAGCCGGCGTCGGCGCGTTGCCCTTGGCCGGGATCATCAGACGCGCGATCTTGAGGGCATGTACCAGCACCGTTTCATCAAACAGTTTCCCCAGCATATCGACCACGGCCGGATTGTGGGCGAGGCGATGGAAAGATTCCAGGCGCTGCACGTCGCCATAGGCCTCCGGCGGCACACCAACGCCGCAGAAAGGCTCCATCCCGTCCGCCGAAGGGTCGGCGATGCCGTCCATCAGCTCCGTGCCCGGCGCTATCCAGCCGTAGTTATCGCAGACCTCCAGGATCTGGCGCCGCAGAGCCACGGTCTCATCCGCGGGCAGCAGCTCGCGAAAGAACAGAAAGCCATCGGTTGCCATCTGCCGGCGCATCGCCTGCGCATCATCGAGCAGTGCATTGTGGTTCTGAAATTCAGCTGTTGTGGTCATTCTCTGCCTCCATAACAGATGCCCAATCCCAGACCGCGCTCAAGCGAAATTATCGCGCATCCAACGGTGCTGTGTTATTGGGGCATAACACGGTTCCCCGCGGCGTCAATCTGGGAGAAGAACTGCTTCTTGTACTCTCTAATCAAAGGAACTATATCACGTTCATACGGATATGAGACGATTCATCCGTATCTGAATGTCAGAATCCCGAATGCAGCAACAGGCACATGCGATTCTGGTCGTTGCAGTGGGCCCCGAACACCTGTCACCCGATCTCCTCATCACCCACCCTCGCAATCCACTCCCGCGTCCACTCCACCGTCTCCAGTTCCAAATCACAGATACAGCTCGCCAGAAAGATCATGCCCTCGATGCGCCCCGCGTGCAGCCAGCGCAAGGCCGTCTCGCACTGCATCTGCATCGCCTCTACCGGCATAGGCCGGCGCTGTCCATAGTCGTACATATACAGGCCCAACAGCTTGCGGCTGTCAGGCGCGATCATCTCACACCGGGTCATGTTTGCTTCCAGGTCCTTCAGATCCGGCTCTATCCAGGTCCAGAGTGAGACCCAATCGCAGAGTGCAAGATGGTGTTCCAGGGGCATGTCCAGTTGATAGGTATAGAGCGTGACGCCCAGCCCCAGTCTGCGCCCGCCCACCACGAACTGACTGCGCAGCGACTGCAGTTCCTCGACCGAAAGCACACCCAGATCGCCCTCGTCCTGCGGCCGCCTGAAGAAGTCGTCCATGAAAAAGCCAATAATGTTCGGATTGTGCGCCGCCAGCTCCAGCACATGCCTGCGCTCCTCATCCGAAGAGCGCCCTGCGCCGCCCACAAACGACCAAAACACCTGCTGCAACCTCCGAAAAGGGATTGCGTACTGGTCGAACGGCATCTCCGGCCTGTCGTGGTAGCGCACCATGATCATATTGGGCACGTCCATGTAGAACGCAGCCTCCACCGGGGTGATGCGCGATGTGCGTCCGATAGCCCATTCCGTGTCATGGCTGCCTGCCTCATGGGCCCAAAGCCACATCCGATCGCGTACCGTTGTCATGGAATCCTCCGGGTGGGCGAGACTGTCATATAAGAGTTCGCGGTATGAAGGCGCTCAGCCCCTGTCAAACGATCTTTCCTGGTAACATAATGGGGATCGCACCAGCCGGCAAGTCCGTGATATGGCGCCTGCTGCATCTCCGTCTGGACCCGTGTCTTCAGAATGCAACCAGCCAAGCGTAGAGATCGCGCCGCTCATTCGCCCTTATTTCGGTATGTTTTCGGATAAGGAGCTAGGCCGAAATCATTTGACAGCCAATCTTTTGCCGTGCCATAATCATTGAATCTCCGTTGCCTGAGAGGGCGCGGTTCAAGTGCTGAATGTCCGTGCAACTCTTCTACCGGAGACGTTGCGCCTGTTCCCAAACCTGCCCCCGAGTCCCCGTCCACAGCCGCGGGCGGCGGGCTATCGCCAGCTTGGGAGGAACCATGCCTAATCGCTTTCGCGTCTCGTTGTTCGGAGCCCTGGTAATTCTGCCCCTTTTGATTAGCAGTTGCTATCCTTTCCAGGGAGACATTACGCAAATCCTGACTCCGGCCGCGCCCCCTACTGCTGAAGCAACCGCAGAGCCGGAAATGGTGATTTTGGCGGCAACGGTAGCTGTCAACGCGCTGCGAGTGCGCCAGGCGCCCAATGAAGAGACGCCGATTATCGCTGGCCTGCTAAAGGGTGATGTTATCAATGTAGTCGGGCGAACGGAGGATGGCAGTTGGCTGAAGGTGGAGGTGCCGGACGTAGGGACCATCGGCTGGATCTGGGCTGAAGACGTAACCTTGAATGGAGATCCCTCCGCTCTGCTCGTGCCCGAAGACGCGCAAATGGCCGCCGAACCCGAAGACGCGATGGCAGACGACGGCGAAGAGCCCGAGGAGCAAGCAGACGACGGCGAGATGGCCGCCGAGGAGAAAGCCGAGGATCAAGCGAGCGCGGTCGCCGATCTGGAGCCAAGGGTCACCGTTTACGCGCAGGAGGTGATCAAGGGCCAGGTTACGGTTGCAGAAGCTGCCGTTCCGGTTGAAGGCTGGGTTGTCATTCACGCCGATGATGCCGGCTCTTACGGGCCCATCATCGGGCAGGCGCACCTGGAGCCCGGACTCACGACTGATTTGGCTGTAGACATAGACGTCGATGCCGCCACGGAGACTCTCTACGCCATGCTCCACACAGACGGCGGCGTCTTTGACGTCTTCGAGTTTCCCGGCACGGATATGCCGGTACTGAAAGATGGCGCACCGATCAGCTCGGCCTTCACCGTAATGATCGGCGAAATGTCCATCTCCGACGAAGAGGCCGATGCTGAGGAGGCCGTGCCTGTTACGACGCCGACCGATGAGCCGCTGCTACAGGTGGGCGATGTCACCAGACACTTGGCAATCGTTACGACGCGTGCCTTGCGCGTGCGCAGCAAACCGGAGACCATCGCCGAGGTCTTAGCCGGCGTCGCCGTCGGTGAAGCCTATCCTGTGGCCGGATTCAGCTCAGATGAACATTGGGTCGCGATCTTTTTCCCTGACATCGAGGATCCGGTCTGGATAGCGGCCTCGCTGGTGGAGTTGAGGGACATCGAGTTGAGAGTGCAGATGGGCCGCGCGACCATCGAGACCGGCAGGGGCGGCCGCTTGCGGCTGCGCGGCGGACCCTCTCTGGAGGCGCCCATCGTCGGCCACGCTCAGGACGGTGAAAGCTACGATACCCTCGGCTATAGCGAGGATGGTCAATGGGCACTGCTGGTCGGAACAGGCGTGGAAGGCGCCACCTGGGCCTCAGTCTCCTTCCTGCTGTTTGAGTAGCGGACTTGTCTTGCCCTTTGTAGCCTGGAGTATGACGGCACAACTCTGAACAGGTCTCGAACAACACAAGAGCGGCAGTTTCCACGTGAGACTGCCGCTCTTTTTGTGTACATTACTTTCAACTGACCGAGCTATCAGCGCCAACAGATGGACCGTGCAACTCGCGCAGCGATAGCTTTTTGAAAGAGATCTACTCGTCGCGCGTGAGCGCCCAGGAGTCCGCCCAACTCTCTGGAATGGGAAGGTTGTTGGCGTATATCAAGTTGATCAGCTGGCCGTGGTGATGGGCCTCATGTTCAACCAGTCGGTAGTAACCGGCCAGCGGTGTCGAGCCATTTTCAAAGACTTGTAGCCAGTCCACCTTCTCAAAACTTGCCAGCAAGGCCGCGTCTGCCGCTTCCATCCCCTGGCGTACACGTTCAACTGGCAGCACCTCACCGGCCGGCGCCGGCTGCAGGCTGCAATCCCAGCCCTGCATGCCTCCTTCCAGCAACACCGGCGGCCAGCTCTCCTGTGTGCCCAACATACAGTAGAACTGGTAGAGAATGTTCTGGGATTCGGGGAAGGGCAGGCGGGCGTCCAGATCGGCATCGGCCAGCACATCCATCAGATCATAGGTGCGTCCGCGCAGGTCCTGCCAGTGGATCTGCACACTCTCCAAGACTGTCTGTGTCATCTTCTCCTCGCTCTCTGTGGGTCTGTCAGTTTCTCCGGGATGAAGCGGACCCCGGTGGCCACTTTGCAACAATCGGTGGCGGACAGTTGACGGGGCGCCTTTCACTGGAGGCGTCCTCCATAACTATAGCACATGGGAGCACATGGGCACTCTCGCCACCGTCATCCAGACTGCTGTACCGAGGACTCCTGAACTGCCTGTTCAGTTGCCGAGCATCGTGGTTCATCTGAACACATTCCCAACTATAGGACGCGCGCCTGACTAGCGCGCGCCTTCAGGCTATGATAGGATTCTCAGCAAATGGTGATGGTTGATTTTTTGGCGGCTGCACGTGTCTGATTCACCCCAATCGCGCACGAATATTGAAGATAAAGCGCATGCTCAATCGCGCTCACATAGCGAAGCGGTAGCGCATCCACAATCGCGCTCATATAGCGAAGCGGCAGCGCATCCACAATCGCGCTCATATAGCGAAGCGGTAGCGCATCCAAATATCCTGCTGATCACCAGCGACCAGCAGCATTTCTCAACCCTCGGCGTGACCAATCCGCGGATCCATACGCCCGCCCTCGACCGGCTCGCCCGCGAAGGCGTCCGCTTCGACCGCGCTTACTGCAACAACCCTGTCTGCTCACCCTCGCGCTCCTCGATCATTACCGGCCAGTATCCGGCCTGGCACGGCTGCTGGACCATCGGCGTCAAACTGGGTGAGGATGTTCCCACCGTCGGCGACCTGCTGCACCGGCACGGCTACGACACCACCCTGATCGGCAAAGCCCATTTTCAGCCTCTGGCCTCACGCCCGGAACAGACCTCTCTCGAATGCCAGCCCACCCTGCGCGATCTCGACTTCTGGCGAGAGTTCCATGGGCCGTGGTACGGCTTTCAACATGTGGAAGCGGCGCGCAACCACGCCGACGAAGCCCACGCCGGTCAACATTATGGCATCTGGATGGAGGAAAACGGCCTGCCCAACTGGCAGGACTTTTTCCAGTCCTGGCCGCCCGACCCCAATGCTGCCAGGCGGGAACACGCCTGGGACCTGCCGGAGGAGTACCACTACTCCGTCTGGACAGCCGAACGCTCGATCGCGGCCATCGAGCGCAGCGCCGCCGCAGGCAAACCCTTCTTCCTCTGGAGCAGCTTCCACGATCCCCATCCGCCCTATCTCGTATCCGAACCTTGGGCATCAATGTACGATCCCGAAGAAATGCAGCCGGGCACACTGGAACCGGGCGAACTGGATGCAATGCCTCCCCACTTTGCCAAGACGCAGCAACGCAATCCGGACTTTTCCGCCTGGCAGGAGACGCCCTTCGGCAATCATGGCTTCAATAGTCACCTGCATGAGCCGGCCGCCATGCGCAAAAACATGGCCGTCTATTATGGTATGGTCAGCCTGATGGACCGTGAGATAGGGCGTATTCTGGACAAGCTGGATCAGCTGGGCATCGCCGACAACACGCTCGTCGTTTTCAGCACCGATCACGGCCACTTCCTCGGCCAGCACGGACTGATCGCCAAGGGCGCTTTTCATTACGAAGATCTCATCCGTCTGCCCTTTCTCGTGCGCTGGCCCGGTCGAGTCCCCGCCGGCGCAGTTAACGCCTCGCTCCAATCACTGGTCGACCTGGCGCCCACTTTCCTGCAAGCGGCCGGCATCGACATCCCGGGCGAGATGCAGGGCACCGACCAGCTTGAAACGTGGACCGGCGCGGCCGGCGAAGCACGCGACCACGTGCTGGTTGAAAACCGTCATCAGCCCACAGCGCTGCACCTGCGCACGCTCGTGGACCAGCGCTATAAGCTTACCGTCTATCGGGGCCACGCATACGGTGAACTCTTCGATCTGCAGGAAGATCCGGAGGAGCGCTGCAACCGCTGGGATGATCCCGCCTTTGCCGCAATCAAATTGACCTTGCTACAGCGTTTCGTACAGGCCGAGATGGAGCGGGAACCTACCCGTTTCGAACGCATCGCCGGCGCATGAATGCGGTTAAGCCCCAGTAGATCCTCTGCCTACCAGGCAGGGCATGCTCCGTTAAGGGCGAGTGCCCATTTGGACGGTCGGCCTCAAGCGGCCCTCCTTGTTCGGGGATACGCCCCACAACGCCCCCAGGCAACGCGACCTGCATGCGGTATCTCGTCAAGGCGGCGCAGCGCCTGTCCACAGGCAACGCAGAAGTGGCTGCTGAAAACGTCGGCTGTGGTAAACTACAACTGAATATGAGTTCCGATCGACACCGGGATCTTCGCACGCAATAGCGAAACAGAAGCCGGTTTGCAACAGCGTTCAGATGACGAAGCGGCACTGCGCATTACAAAGCACACTGCAAAGCACACTGCAAAGCGTGCCAGAGCCGAAAGCTCTTAGGGCCTGGCGCTCCCTTGCATTCCAGGCCGTTGCGAAAAACCAGGTATTGATTATGCAAAACTACCGTTCTCACTCCCATCAAACATCCATTTACGGAGCACAACAATGAACCTTGAACATGTTGCAATCAACGTACCAAACGTCCGCGAGCAGGCACAGTGGTGGAGGGAGCATCTGGGGCTGCAAATCGTCTCCGCCGGCGATGTTCCCCCATACATGAATTTTGTCTACGACAACAACGGCAGCATGGTAGAGTTGTACAGCAATGAAGAAATGGAGCACCTGGACTTTGCCCAGATCAATCCCTTCAACCTGCACTTTGCTTTCAGCGTAGACGACATGGAAAGCGAACGCGAACGTCTGATTCAGGCCGGCGCTACGCCCGACGGCGAGATCAACAACACCCCTACAGGAGACAAGCTCTGCTTCCTGCGCGATCCCTGGCAGGTGACCGTGCAGCTTGTCCAGCGCAAAACACCTATGGTTTAAGCAGCGAACAGTGACCGGCCGCGAGCCGCCGGTCACTGGCAATTGCCGTTGGAGCGCCAACCATGCCAACTCCAGTGAAGATGCCCCAATTGGGCGAAACCGTGTTCGAAGGGACCGTCGCCCGCTGGCTCAAGCAGCCTGGGGATCCGGTGCAGCGGCAGGAACCCCTGCTCGACATCACCACCGACAAAATCGACACTGAAGTGCCCGCGCCCGCTGCCGGATTCCTGCTCAAGATCCTGGCCGCCGAGGGGGCAACGGTTCAGGTTGGCTCTGTTATTGCCTACATCGGCGACAAGGAAGAAGAGATAACAGAGGAGACAGAGGGTCCGGGAAAAGCGGTGGAATCGAGCGAAGAAACCGACCGATCGGCCCCTTCTTTCCCTCTCCCCGCCTCCCGGCGGGCGGGTGAGGCCGCTTCCGATGCGAAACCGGAAGGCCGCGCCTTCGTCAGCCCTGTGGTCGTCCGCCTCAGCGCCGAACACAACATCGATCTGGACGAGGTGCAGGGCAGCGGGCGCCAGGGGCGCGTCACCAAGAAGGACCTGCTGGCCTATATCGAGGCAGCCAAAAAACAGCCACCCGCAGCGCAGCCCGCCGCCGTGCTTGGCGTAGACGAAGTTCTGCAGCCCCTCTCGAACATGCGGCAGGCGATTGCCGAACACATGAGCCGCAGCGTCCGCACCAGTCCCCACGTTGTCACGATCTTCGAGGCCGATATGACGGCCGTCGTGCGCCACAGAGCGGCCCACAAAGAGGAATTTGCGCAAAAGGGGGTTAATCTGTCCTTCACCCCCTACTTTGTAGCTGCGGTCGCGGCCGCGCTTGGCGAGAATCCGACGGTGAATAGCAGCTGGACCGATGCGGGGCTGATGCTGCGCCAGCGCATCCACGTCGGCATCGCAGTCGCCGTGCCCGACGGTCTGGTTGTGCCCGTCATCCGGGACGCCGATGAAATGAATCTGCAGGGGCTGGCGCGTACAGTCAACGATCTGGCCGTCCGGGCCCGCCGGGGTGAACTGTCCCCGGACGAAATGCGCGGCGGCACCTTCACCGTGACCAACCACGGGACAGGCGGCAGCCTTCTGGGCACACCCATTATCAACCAGCCCCAGGCCGCCATCCTGGGAGTCGGCAAAATCAGCAAGCGAGCGGTCGTGAACAGCGGCGGCGGCTCAGACGGCGCTCCAGCCGAGCCGCTTCTGCCCAGCGCCGACGACACCATCTCTATCCGTCCGATGTCCTACCTGAGCTTTGCCTTTGATCATCGCATCCTGGATGGCTTCGGGGCTGACAGCTTCCTGGCAGATGTAGTGAAGCGACTGGAACACTGGGGCGCATAACAGCGGCAGATAACCATGCAGTACACTACAGATCCCGGTGATCACCGGTCACCGGCAACTGGAGTTAGCGGAGGAATTTGTGGCAAGCAATTACGATTATGACCTGATCGTCATCGGCTCCGGGCCGGGCGGATATGTGGCCGCGATTCGCGCCGCGCAGCTGAACCTGAAGACCGCGCTTATCGAGCGTGAACATCTGGGCGGCGTCTGTCTGAACTGGGGCTGCATCCCCAAAAAAGCGCTGATCAAGAGCGCAGAAGTGCTGGATACGCTGCAGCACGCGCAGGAGTTCGGCCTCACCTTTGACAACTTGCAGGTGGACTACGGCGCGGCCGTCGATCGTTCCCTGCAGATCGTAGGCCGCCAGACCAAGGGCGTTGGCTTCCTGATGAGGAAGAACAACATCGAAGTCATCGAAGGACATGCCCGCTTCACCGATGCCCACACCGTGCAGGTCAGCGCCGGCCCGCTCAACCCGGACGGCGAACCGCGTACCGTGACCGCCGGCAGTTTCGTGGTTGCCACCGGCGCCCGTGCCCGCGACCTGCCAGGCGTCGAAGCCGACGGCGAGCGCATTCTTCAGTATCGCCATGCCATTCGCCTGAAGGAAATCCCCGCATCCCTCCTCGTTGTGGGCGCAGGGCCGATTGGCATGGAGCTGGGCCATATCTACGCCACCTACGGCGCACAGGTGACTATCGTCGAAATGTTGGACCAGGCCCTGCCGCTGGAGGATGCCGACGCGGCGCAGGAGGTAGTGCGGGCCTTCCAGAAAAGGGGCATCAAAGTGTTGACTTCGAGCCGCACCGAAGACTTTGAAGTCGGTGAACGGTCGGTCACAGTTACGATCAAGGACGTGACCGATGGCAGTGCCCAGACGGTAGAAGTTGAGAAAGTACTCCTGGCAATTGGAATTTCACCCAATACCGAAGACGTCGGTCTGGACGCCGCCGGCGTAACCCTAAACCAGGACGGCTTCATCGAAATCGACGAGTATATGCGCACCAACCGCGAAAACATCTACGCGATCGGCGACTGCACCGGCAAAATGCCGCTGGCGCACGTGGCCAGCGCCCAGGCAATCGTTGCCGCCGAAAGCGCCGCCGGCCAGACCACCACGCCGATCCCGGCCGAACGTTACATCTTTATGCCCCGCTGCACATTCTGTGTACCCCAGGTCGCCAGTCTCGGCATGACCGAAGCCGAAGCGCAGGAGGCCGGCTACCCCGTTAACGTGGGCAAGTTCCCCTTCATGCCTAACGGCGCCGCCCAGGCGCAGGGCGTGCGCAGCGGCTTTGTCAAAATCGTGGCCGATCAGAGATACGGCGAAATCCTCGGCGCCCACATCGTCGGCCCCAATGCGACCGAACTTCTGCCGGAGCTGTCCCTGGCGCAGATGATGGAGCTCACACCAGCCGAGATCGCGCACAACGTGCACGCCCACCCGACCCTGGCCGAAGTGGTAATGGAAGCGGCCCACGGCGTTGAGGGCATGCCAATACATATGTAGAGGCCCATGAATACCGAGTCCGACCGGCGCCGGCCGCCTGGGCCAGCCGCGAATCGAAAACGCGCCGCGCTAAAGGCAATCTGCCAGCAGCACGGCGTCGCTATTCTCTACAGTTTCGGCAGCCGCGCCAGGGAGACGCTGGCATGGCTGGACGATCCGGATGCTGTCCTCACCCCCGGCCCCTCCGACGTGGATCTGGGCGTGAAGCCGCTGCCGGCTACCGACTTCAACCGGAAAACAGAAGTTGTGTTGGAGTTGGAGCTAGAAGGTTTTCTGGGTGTGGAGAGTGTCGTCCTCGTCAATCTGCAATGCGCCGACCCCTTCTTTGCCTTCGAAGTCATTAAAGGTGAACGACTCTACGCCGATAGCGAATATGCAGCCGACAACTACGACCTGTACATCATGGCGCAAGTGGGCGATCTCACGTACTTGAAAGAAGTGACAGAGCCTCTGCTTTTCGGAGTCCCCAAGTGACCCGACCTCCCGCTCCCGTCGCGTCATGGTCGAGTACCTTTCAATGTCAGACCCGGGACAATCCACACAGGATCGATAATCCCCTGACCGATGCCGATGGACAAGACTGAATACGCCGCCTTTCCTCTCGACATCACCGTCCGTTTCGCCGAAACCGATCAGATGGGCGTCGTCCACCACAGCGAATACGTCGTCTGGTTCGAGGCCGGGCGCGTCGCCTGGATGGCGGCGGCCGGAATGCCCTATACCGAGATCGCCGGCGCCGGCTACAACTTCGCCGTGACCGATCTGCAGTGCCGCTACCGCAATGCCATCCGCTTTGGCGATGCCGTGCAGGTCATCACGCGCTTGGGGTCGCTGCGCAGCCGCCAGGTCGAGTTCGTTTATGAAATCCGCAACCCGCACACCGGCGACATCTACGCCGACGGCCACACGCGGCACATCTGCGTCGACGGCGATGGCCGCATGACGCGCGTGCCGGATTGGATAGCACAACGATTGTTGGGAAAAGTGGAAGGTGAAGCGTATTCCGAAAACGCTTGACACCTCTGCAACAGCGCCGTGCAGACCGGATGAGACCTGGTCCGCTGTCTAGCGGGAAACGACTCTATCCCTGCGTCAACTCAGCAGGAAGCTCCTCTCCGTCGGTTTCCAGGGGCGGCAGCTCCTCAAGACTGGTCAGCCCAAAATGCTGCATGAACTGGTCGGTTATCGCATAACGGATTGGCCGGCCGGGCCCTTCCAGACGGTCAAACTCCTCCACCAGGCCCTGCTGCAGCAGGTTGCGCAGCACGCCGGAACAGTCGACACCTCGCACCGCCTCCACCTGCGCCCGCGTCACCGGATGGAGATAGGCGATGATGGCCAAAGTCTCGAGGGCCGGCGCGCTGAACTGCACCCTCATGTCCAGATTGAGAAAATCCTCCACCACCTGGGAGGCGGCGGGATTGGTAACAAGCAGGACCCGGCCGTCGCGACGCTGCAGGCGCAGCCCCCGATTCTCCTCCTCATACTCCTGCTGCAAGGCGGCCAGCGCTTTGGTCACCTCAATTTCCGGGCAGCCTGACGCTTGGGCAAGCTGCGCTGGCGTAACCGGGTCCCCCGCCACGAAGAGCAGACTCTCCAGAAGGGCGCTCAACTTCACGCTTCCCACTCATCCTCAAAGGGCAGATGGCGCATACGCACATCCAGTTTGCCGAGCCGCAAACCCATATCTCCTTCGATAATATCCCGCGTCGATTCGACCACCTCGTCCGTCTTCATCGGCACGTCAATATCGGGCGCAGTTTCGACTTCCAATTGAATGTCAACTGCATTGCCGCGGGACTTCACGTCCGGAAATACCGTAATTACATCGGCGAGCTGGTCCAGATGCCAGGTCAGGCGGCGTGCGATGCTGTCCGTGTCCAACTCCACCGAGCTGCCCTTGATCGTTTTCATACGCACCCCGCGCTGGCGGTGCGGCCATAGTTCCAACCACAGCAGGCCGCCGAATATGAACACCGCGATTGTACCCACTGCCACCTGGCCAATCAGGAAATTCATGTTGTTCGCCTGCTGTTGTACGCGTAAGAACTCCTGGGCCAGCGAAAAACCGCCCACGAGCGCGCTCAAGGTTCTGTCTGGAAAAATCGTCGTATAGCCGATGGCGGCGAGCAGACCCAGCCACAGCACAACGACGACAATGCGATTGAATGCGTTGATCACTTCCGGTTTCGTGCCTGAAGGGCATTCATTGGTTTCCAGCTGACCGTTCGTCCGGCTAGAGAGGACGGGCTACTGAAAACATTTCGTTGACTCTCGGCGCTGCGATTGAAATTCCCGCTCTTCGATTATACATCACAGCGTTATTGGCCGCGAAGCAGGGCATTCAGCTGTTCCTCCTCCACGTGCGGCCGCAGATCAACGCTGCCATCAGCAACCAGATGAGGCCGCCCGCCAGGCTGAGTCGCAGGCCGGTCCGCCAGGTAGTCGGCCTGTACGAAAATATGACTTCGCTCTCGCCGGCCGGCACCGGTACACCGCGAAATAGCACATTGGTCGCAACCACCTCCACCGGCTCGCCGTTGACCGCGGCCTGCCAGCCGGGATAATAGGCATCCTTGAGCAGGAGAAAGCTCGGCCGTTCGGATCGGGCGTGTACGACGATCCGCTCCGGCTCGTAGGAGACAACCACGACCTCGCTGCCAGATGGTGCGCTCGAACGGTCCGCAAGGCCCCAGGCGGCCACCGCCTCGGCGCTGGTCTCGACGACTGCCGAAGCCTGCGAAGTATTCATCACATCGGGAACACGCAACATTCTTACGGCCTCGTCCAGCGATGCAGCCGGCCGCACCGTCCCGATCAGTTGCGCCCGCCCGCTGCCTCCCAGCCGCTCGTAAATCTTGACGTCGCCGCTGTGTACGCGCCGAAAGCGGCCGCGGGCGCTGGGTAGCAGAGGCATGAACGTCTTCGTGCGCTCGTCAACCAGCGTCACCGCCTGTACCGTCAGCTTGGCAGACGCAGTGCTTTCCACCAAAGCGATCTCCAGCGCGTCCAGACGGGCGGCTTCCGTTAGCGTAAAGCGGGCCAGGTACTCCTGCTGTCCGGTCTCCTCTTCCTGAAATATGACTGGCGCATCTCCTCCAGTTGCCGTCGCCGCTGGACCAACAGCCACATTGAAGCTGCCTGCCTGGCTGCCCGTGAGCAACCTGCCGATGGCATGACGCTCACCTCCAATCAGGGCGGTTATTTCCGCCAGGGGCAGATTGGCGGCTTCCGCCTGAAGCGCCTCCGAGCCAGCCGTCATGAAACCGACGACATCCACCGCGGTTGCCTCGAAACTGTGCGGCGCGTCTACCGTCAGCCGGGCTCCGACTCCAACCGAGTCAGCCTTAACATTTGCTGCGAGAGTAGCCCCGATCTGGCGGTCATAATAGACATCGTCGTACCATACATCACGGACCTTGTCGGTGATCACAAAACGAACGTCCATCAACTCAAGAGTGTCGGCGGGTGGAACTGTCCGCAACTGCTCGCGCACGCGGCCGTCCGGCACCAGCTCCGCCGGGGGAATAAGCAGCGACAGGAAGGCGTTGTAGCGCAGCAGGGGAAGCACGCCGCCGTCGAATCCGTCCACAGTGGGGATGCGCCACAGCAGAGACAGGTTCGGCGCCAGAATCTCCTGGGATTTGAGCGCAATGATGAATTCCTCGAAGGCGGCCTCGCTTAGCTGTGGGCGCGCTCCGCCGCGCAGGATGCGCCGCCAATCCGGCATATCGCCTGGGTCGAACGTGATTTCGCTGATGCTCAGCAGCCGCCCCGCGGCCGCCGGGTGGAGCGCTCGCTGCGGTTCCGTTAGCAGATGGG
Organism: Caldilineaceae bacterium SB0661_bin_32; assembly: GCA_009841235.1. Lineage (GTDB taxonomy): Bacteria > Chloroflexota > Anaerolineae > Caldilineales > Caldilineaceae > Bin5. The sequence goes on from VXMH01000069.1 coordinate 41,717, forward strand.
CAGACGCGGTCCGCACGTCGTACACGGCCTGGGGCGCGGTCGGTTGTGTGTGCGGCAGGGCACGCGCGGCCAAAAACAGATCGAGCGCCAGGATCGTAAGCAGCGCCGCACCACCAGCGCGTGACAATCGCTGCGCGACCGCTCTCCCACCGTTGGCGGCTTTCAACCTGCCCCAAATCCACTCCGTCCCGGCTCCTGCCAGCACAGCCATGCCCAGCGTATAGAGCATCATCCAGCGGGCCGGAGTGCGGAACAGATCAAACCCGGGGATCAGGTAATAGAAGAGGAGTGAAAAAGGGTTCCAGCGTCCTAGCGCCAGGAACAGACCCAGCCCCGCGAAGAAGAGCCCGCACAGAGCGGCTAAAGGCCAGTGGCCGAACGTCCATGGCCGCCTCCCTGCCACTGGCCGCAAACGACTGGCCACCGCGACCAGGGCCAGCAGCAGCCCCGCTACCCCCACATGGGCGACAAACTCGGTGTAGCCGAGCGTGGCAAAGACAACGCTCAGATCGCGCAGGCCGTAAGAGGGCAGCAGCGTCCAGTGCAGCAGCAGCGGTCGCAAACTGAAGCTGGTTACATCCACGTAGCTGAGGCCGCCGCTCCGCAGCCCCAGCTGACTAAGTTCCAGCGTGGGCAACAGTTGGGCGGCGGCGAGCAGGACGCCCAGCAGGACCCCCAGGGCATAGATGAGGAAGGAGGCCGCGAGCAGACGAAATCCGTGCGAATACGCCCGCAGGCTCGTCGCCAGCAGCCAGGCGCCCACACCGAACAGATTGATATAGGTCGTCTGTGTGTGACCGGCCAGCAGAGTGAGCGCCACAAACAAGGCAAAGGGCAGGAGCAAAGCCGCGTACCTCCAGAAATGAGAAGCAAGACGCGAGGAGCCGGTAACTCCCTCTCTCTCCTCACTTCTCTTCGCTCTTTCCTCCGACGCCCACCGCCCTTCCAACGCCCACAGGAGCCAGGGCAGCCAGGCTGCGCCATTCATCTGATTGATGTGCCCCAGCAATCCGCCGTAGAAACCGCTCCCCGCCAGCACCACTCCGGTGCCGACCGCGGCCAGCCAGCCTGCTCCCCAGCGCCGCATCAACGCGCAGCCGCCCAGTGCCAGGATCCAGGCATGGATGGCGCCGCTCCAGTAGAGTTGCCGCGTCACGGGAAGCCAGCTCAACGGCCAGTGCAAGGGATAAAGCGCCGCGGCCTGCGGATTGGCAAGGAATGGCGCACCCATAAAAATATATGGGTTCCAAAAGGGAATTCGACCCGCGCGCAGGGAGGCGGCCGCGTAGTCGCGGTAGGGATAGAAGTAGTGGAGGATGTCGCCGCTAGCCAGTACTCGATCCGAAAAAAGGAGACGGTAAAAGAGCAGCAGGACAAAGAGGGCCAGGAACGATGCGGCCGCCAGGGGCAGTCGGAAGCGGCGTACCGTACTGAAGCGGCTACTGATCAGAAACACCGCAAACGAATATCCACCGGCGCTCAGTCGCTGAATCGATACTTGATGAGCGCAGCAATGGCAGTAAACCCGTCCCGCCAGGTAAGTTTCTTGCCTTCATGGAACTGGCGCCCGTTATAACTGATCGGCGTCTCGAAGATTGGGTAGTTGCGTTTGAGGATTTTGGCCGTCAACTCAGCTTCGATTTCGAACCTTTGGCTGTGGAGGGTCATCCCTTCAATTACGTCCCGCCGAAAGCACTTATAGCAGGTCTCCATGTCGGTCAGGACCGTGCCGTAAAGAAGATTTGTAAACCAGGTGACGCCTTTATTGCCGATTGTGTGTGAAAGGCTCATGGCCGCACGCGGGCCGCCCAGAAAGCGGCTCCCGTAGACGACATCGGTGCGCCCCTCCAGAATCGGGGCCAGAAGTCTGACATAGTCTCCAGGATTGTATTCAAGGTCGGCGTCTTGCACGACGTAGATCGCACCGGTCGCCGCCTCAAAACCCGTGCGCAAGGCCGCTCCCTTGCCCCCGTTCCGTTCATGATAGATGATACGCAGATCTTCCGGCTCCTCCCCCTGTAAGCGGGCCAGGATATCCCGTGTTCCATCGGTGGAGCCGTCATCAACGATGATGATTTCCTTTTCCAATCGGGTGGGACCACCGTTCAGATCCGGTGCACCATCGGCATTGACTGTAAGGTCGACCGCGCGCACCCGGCGGATTATCTCCTCCAGTGTGCCGATTTCGTTGTAAACCGGCATGATAATGGAAAGTCGCGTCTCAACCGGCGCGCCATCGGAAGATTTCATAGTTGGGCAGTTGTTCGTGACCGATATCACTCCAATGATCGGCCCTGGGAAGAAGTGTCCGGCTATTCACCGGCCTGATGGGCAAGAATGATCGCTTCTGCCACAGCTTTCATGGGCTTGCGGTTGTTCATACTCATCTTCTGAATTCGCCGAAATGCTTCAGCTTCGTTCATGTTCTGCAGCTGCATCAGAATGCCCTTTGCGCGCTCAACCGCTTTTCGGGTTTCGAGAGTCTCCTTCAGGTCAACAATCTCATTTTCCAGAGTCCGGAACTCGCCGAAACGCGCCAGGGCCACCTCGATCGCAGGGGTCAGATCGCTCTCACGGAACGGTTTGACCAGATAGCTGGCTACACCGGCCTCCTTGGCGCGTTGAACCAGCTCCTGCTGACTGTATGCACTCAACAGCAGCACCGGGGCGAGGCGCTCCTGCGTCAAGACGCGGGCAGCCTCAATGCCATCCACATCCGGCATCTTGATGTCCATGATCACGATGTCCGGCCGAAGTTCCCAACAGAGATTGATGGCACTCTGACCGTCCCCCGCTTCGCCTACGACAAGATAGCCCAGGTTGGTGAGCATCTCCCGCAGGTCCATCCGAATGAGGGATTCATCATCGGCAATGATTATGCGCGTACGCTCCACGGTCTATCCCTTTCCTGGTCGCCGCATGCCAAGGATTCGGAGTCGGCGGCTGGCGGCAATGCTGTCGGCCAGAGGACCCTATTCGATGACTGGTGGTTCTTCTGGCATCTGAAAAATGATCACCGGCGACATCCGTTACGCTACGACAGATTCTATGTTGATCGAACGTTTTGGAAAAGTAACAATTGCCCGGGTGCCTTCGGCAGCGCCAGCGTTGTCGCCGGTCACCTGTTCAAATTGCAGTCTGCCCTTCAAGTCATCAGTGACAAGCGTATGTACGATTTGCAACCCTAGACTGCGGCTCTCATCCGGGTCGAAGTCGGAAGGCAGCCCCAACCCGTTGTCCAGCAGCGTTATGCGCACCTCATCCCCCAAGTCTTCCAGGGCAATGCGAATTTCGCCCTCATGTCGGTCCCGCAGACCATGTTCCATTGCGTTCATCAGCAGTTCGTTGACAACGAGCGCAGAGGCAGTGGCCTGGCTGGCTGGAAGACGGATATTCGGCCCCTCCATGGCAATCTCTACCTGTTGCCCCGGGTTCACCGCAACCTGTTGGGCTTGTCCCAGGATGCGCTGGCATACGTCGCGGATATTGATCGGGCGGTGTTCATCCTGGCTCAGGTATTCGTGAATCACCGACATGCTCAGGATCCGGTTGACCGCGTCTGTCAACTGTTGTTTGGCTTCCTCGCCCTGGTATCGCCGGCTCTGAATCCGCAGGATAGCGGCAATGGTCTGCAAATTGTTCTTCACTCGGTGATGCACTTCCTGGATCATCGCCGATTTGACCTTGAGTTCTCGCTCGCGCTGCACCGTCTCCGTTGCATTTTGCACCAGCACCAATACGCCATCGACCTGCGGCGCGTCCTCCGTCGCCACCGAGTTCGTCCACGGCAGGTGGCGGCGCATGCGCCTTCGCATCAAGTACAGGCTGCCGCGTGGCGCGCGCAGTGGAATTGCAGTGCGTACCCACACGCGACCGTCTTCGCTCTCGTGGCGCGTCTGTACACAGCAGTTCGCCTGCATCGCCTGGTTCACTATCTCTTCGTCCTGCTCCTCCAGATCGGAGATCGGCGCACCCCGCATTTCGGCAACACGACCGACTGAGCGAAACAAGTTCATGGCGATGCCGCTCATGTAGCTGATGCAGAACTGCTCATCTACCAGGTAGATACCGTCCAGGCTGCCGAATCCAACCGAGATTTCCGCTGTCTCGATCTCGCCCTGCACTGCCATTCTTTGCAGCCAGCGTACGGCATGACGGAATGGCGGATCACGGCGCCGGTGGCGTTCGTACTCAATCATATTTGTTTCAATGAGCAAGGCCGCAATCGCCTGATTGACGGCGTTGTGAACGGTGTACACCTGCTGGATGACCGGAGCGCCGCTGCTGGTGCGTTCGGGGGGGATCTTACTCTCCGCCATCCTGTTTCTGCGGTCTTCCATCAGGGTTCGATGAACCGTTGGCTGGGCGTTAAACGTGTAAGTGCGCCCGGTCATGTCGTCCTGATAGACGGAAGATAGTGAATGTGGCGCCGCGTGCCGGGCAACCAGGATCTGCCCAAATGGGCCCCGTTGCACTGCCGGTGACTTGATAAACTCAATGTTTGAGAGGAAATCGTCCTGGGGATCCATCAGACAGCAGAGCATGACGTCAGAACGGCTGACGTCGGCAGTGATGGCCAGACCGGCTTCGATCCGATACAGTAGCGCGATATCGCGCTCGGTCAATGAGGAACAAGAGTTGACCCGGCTATCCATTTCTGTTTGTGGACATCGCTGTGCCCTTCAATACGGCGTCGCTGCCGCTTCCGTCCCCGAAAATCCCTGCGGGATAAAAAATGCCGTCGCAGAAAAAGACCTGTCCCGACGGCAAGCTACAAAACGTACATTAATTGGCAGAGTATTCGGACCACCGGGGTCAGACAGTAAGGTGACAGCGAAACCACACTGCGATCTAGTCGGGGAGAGAGGATTTGAACCTCCGACCTCTTCGTCCCGAACGAAGCGCGCTACCGAGCTGCGCTACTCCCCGAAAGTGTACAAAAGTATAACGCATGTCGAATTCGATGGGCAAATCGGATTGAAGGCATTTGCGCGGGGGCTTGGCTCTACGGGATTTTCGTCCTGCATGCGCTTAAGATCTGACCACGTCGGAATCCTCGACAATCTACCGCTGTCTAACGATTCGAACCTATCGGTCGGCTAGTCGACAACTCTGTCAGGCGCCCCCCAGTTTCTCTTGACGAGAACAGCAACTCTATGCGTCCGCAGGCTCTTGCAGCGCCGCGAGCAACTCCTCAGCTTCACTCCGCTTGTCCGGGTCCTCGTTGCGGGCGATGATACGTTGGAGCGTTGAGATGGCCCGCGTATCCCCTTCTTTGGCCATCTCTACCGCCATCTCGTCCCGCTTGTCATGGTAGCTGTTGTCATATTCGCGCACTTCAAGATCCCATTCGCGCCAATAATACTTGAGGTCCAGGTCGGGCCAGTCCGCGTAGACTTCCTCCCAGGTACTGGGCTGGCTGTGCGGTTGCAGGCTGCCGGGCGCAATCGGTTCGCTGGCCTTCTGATAGCGTGCGTCTATCGACATGCGCAACCGGTCCGAACTGTTCGGCAGACCTTTATGGACCGTCATGCTGTGGAAAATGAGCACGTCTCCCACCGTGAATGGACTGTAAGCCCAGGCGCCGTCGAGCGGGTCCAATACCTCCAGTCCTCCCGCCCCCATCGCCGGCTGGAAATCATAAACGCCGCGCCGATGCGACCCGGCCGCCACCTGCAGGCCGCCCAGCTCGGTGGGCAGATCACCAAGTGGGATCCAAGCCGTATACGTGTCGGCAGTACCCTGAATCGGGATGAAGTCTTGGTGAGGCGGCGTGGTGAAGGCCTCTCGCTGGGGAAAGATCGTCCGCCCGATGATGCGGGGGTGCGGCAGGACCGGCTCGTCAAACATGCGCTCGAAGAGCCCTGTCAGGTTGGCGTGATGCTGGATGGCGTGGAACTCTGGCAGCTTATACATGGCATGGTACTTCTGCATGTATTCCGGCTCCGGTTCGACACAGAATCCGTTCAGGTCGGCGACCGCGTCTGCCAGCGGTCTGTCCGGCTGGACCCAACCAGCAGCGCGCGCGATCTCTAGTATCTGCAAACGCAGGTCCTCGACGACCGCGACGGGAAGTAAACCGCGGATGAACAAGTAGCCGTCCCGATCCATCCGCCTGCTCAGTTCGGCGCCATCGCGCAAGTAATCGGTTGAATCAAGAAATGGTTGCATTGGATTCTCTCCTGTGACGCTCCGTTCCAACAGGGCGCGTTGAGCTGTCTTCTCCCGCCTGGGCAGCCGAACTGCCGCGTCAGCGCCAGGCGTCAAACGGGTTGTGCGGGTCGGTCAAAGGCAGGGCGACGCGTGCACCGGCGATATGCGAAGCGTGCGCGGCCATCGCCCATTCGAGATGGCGGCGGGCGGTTCGCCCGTCAAGCAGAGGAAACTCCGGCTCGCGACCATCGAGCTTGTCGAGCATCGAGCGGGCCATCCTGTGGTGCGCCTTGACCCACTTGTGATCATCAGGCGGTGGGTCGGACGGGATCACCTGCCAGCGGTCATCGTTGAAAAGTCCCGGACTGACCAGCGGATGGTAGTAGATATCGGGCTGGTTGCTCATCGGGCCCGGCAGAGAGAGCGTTCCTGTCGTGCCGTGGATGTCGATGCGGTAGGGGCGCTCCTTATGGTCGCCTTCGTAGGATTCGAAGTCGGCGGCGAAGCCGTCGTCGAAGACGTAGTAGGCGCGAATGCCGTTGCCAGCGACAAGACCCATCCCCTCGGCGCCCTGCATGAGATCGTCCGGCGTAGCGTCGCGTCCGTCCTGCGTGATGTGGGCGTGACACCAGACAGGCTGGCCCCAGATCTGCCACAGAAAGTCAAAGAAGTGGGGGTAAAGGTCGAGGAACAGTTGGTTGCCCCCTTCATGCCCGTTCATGCCGTGGATGCGGGCGAGGCGAGGTTCGCCGATCTTGCCGCCCTTGATAAGCGGAATGGCGACCTGCTGGATGGGAGGATGGCCGCGCCAGGGGCAGGCGACGATGAGCAGTTTGCCGTTCCTCTCGCAGGCCGCCACCATCTCGTCGACCTGGGCGGGCGAGGCAGCGATCGGTTTTTCGATATAAATGTGGGTATTGGCGTTAGCGGCGGCCATCGCCAGTTCATAGTGATCGCCGATCTCACGTGTGGCGATCACGGTGATGTCGGGGCGCTCTTCCGCCAGCATCTGCCGGTAGTTGGCATACCCCTTGGCCGCGCCCGTGCGTTCGATCGCCTGCTGGCGGCCCGCGTCGTCGGGGTCTGCGAGGGCAACGATGTCGGCGCCCTCTACGCCGACAAAGGCTTCGTCGACATTGTGGCCGTAATTCCCCCGTCCGGTATGTCCGATGATTGCGACTTTGTAGGTCATAGTCCCTCCGCTGTATTGGGTTCATGCGCATCTGCCTGAAAAAGAGGTAAAGAGGTTGTGAGAGAGGGCCGCAGGTGAAAACTGTTTCCTTAAGTGAAAGAGAGTTCCTGCACTGCGGCCTTGTGTCCGACAGAGTTGAACAGGGCAAACAAGCGAGTGCCTCCAATCTATCGGCTCTCTGAGTTCCTGGTAGATATTTCTGGCCCCCTCTCTTCCATTAACTGCTGTTGCCTAGCATAGAGTGTCGTCCCTACGCGCTGAATGTGCTCAATCAGGTCGGGGTCACCGATGTCGCGAAAAATAGACAGATCGATCGTATGTGGCAGAAGCAGGTCATCTAACTCAGTAGCGATTCTGTGGCGCACGCTCAGTGTCAGGTCGGCCCCCCCGCAGAGTGTCAGATCGATGTCAGATCCATTCTTGTAACTGCCCTTGGCACGTGAGCCGTACAGGACCGCTTTTTCCACCTGCGGATAGAGGTTCAGGACGGCGCGAATCTTTTGGATGACTGAGGCTGACAGACCGCTTCCATGGCAAGTTTGGGTAGAGGAATTCATGATGATTCCCCGTGTTTCAGGCGCGCAAGTCTTGCCTGCAATTTCTGAAATTCCACAAAGTACTTGGCGAGAATCGCGGCAACGATTTGGGCTGCAGTGGCTTCATTATAGGTGTGCGTCGTCAGGTTTCGGCTCTGGATCATCTCCATCCATGTTTCGCCGTTCTCAATCAAGTTGGCGACAAATGCTGCGCGGGTCGAGTCTCTCGAACCATATAGTTCACGCACGCCGCGTGCTTCAAGAAAGTCCTTGAGCGTCTTCCATGCAAGTTCATGCGTATATTCAAAGCACTGTATCAAGCCTTGAGCTTCCAAACGCGAGAGCTGCCGTCGTCCCGCCAACTCGACAGCTTCCTTTAGGGATACTCTGAACAAGTCTGAGTGGTTGTGGCATAATACTATGGTACACGGT
>VXMH01000088.1 GCA_009841235.1 Caldilineaceae bacterium SB0661_bin_32
TCGTGGTCCTCTTGTTCCCCATCCTCACAGGTTGCTATCCTAGCGCTCCGGTGACGGCCATTGGGACGCCGCCCCCATTCTCTTGCGGCAACTTTACTGAGCCCTACTGGCAAGAGTTCAGATTCGGTGTCGATTCCCCCGATGAAGTTATTGAAACCGTTATCAAACTTTGGAACACAGATAGGGAACAGATCTTTCTTGATGAGTTGAGTCGAGAAGAGACTCTCCTGGTGAGATGGGAGGACAGCCAGGGGGAGCGGGTCTATTCGGCTCGGTTTCGAGAAGGGGAGTTCCATCAAGTGTTAGTTAGTTTTAAGTCAGGCCGGAGACCGACGCTGGCCCAGGTGATCGACTGCCTGGGCTTTCCGGAATACTTTGCAGCTTATGAAGCACGAGGCGTTGAGAAAGACAGTTTCGTCTTAGCACTTTCATATCCGGAAAAGGGATTCGAAATCTACCATGTTTCCTTTGGGGCACTACCGAAGTCAACTACAGATTTGCCTGCACGGCTGATAGATAATCTATCTGTCGTCGCTCCAGGTCCCCCGGAACAAATGGTGCGCGACGTCTATTCCTATGGACACTTGCCTTCTGTACATGCTTGGGGACTCTGCGTTCTCAGGCCGTGGCCTGGCTCGATTGGGGCGATTGAAATAGAATCGTTTCTCGGCGCAGATCCCCGGTGCAAGCAGCCGTAGTAATGGGTACGATTTGGGAAGTGAATTGCCGGGACAGTAACCAGCTTCGGCGGCCTGCGCGTTGCGGTCAAGCGCGGCGGCATTCTCTTCCACCTGCACGGCGACCATCTCGGCAGTACATCGCTCACCACGGCGGGGTCAACCGCAGAGGCCAGCCGCACATACTATGCCTACGGTTCTGAGCGCGCCGCGTCGGGCGACCTCAGGACCGACCGCACCTTCACCGGGCAGAAGCGCGACGCCACCGGCCTGCTCTACCAGATTCTGAAGTCATGCGATTCTTAGGAAACTTCTTTAGAGTTTGACTCCCAATAGAATGGCCTTCTGCATACGTCGGGTGAGCGTGGTCGCTCCAGTGAGCCGCGTGATAGTTACCTGCTGTCAGCGCTCAAGGGCGGCGGTGATGTCGGCGATGATGTCCTGGGGATCTTCGGCGCCGACCGCGAGGCGGACGAGGCCGTCGGATATGCCGACGGCAGCGCGCTGGGCCGGGGAGAGGGCGCGGTGGGAGGCGTGGCTGGGGTAGAGGACGAGCGAGTAGATGTCGCCGACGGTGGTGGCGGGCTGGACCATCTGCAGGGCTTCAAGGAAGCGGAAGACGTCGGGCTGGACGGCGTTTTTGAGCTCAAGGGCGACGACGGCGCCGTAACCGAGGCCGTGAAAGAGGTCGCCGGCGAGTTCATGTTGGGGATGGTCGGGCAGGCCGGGATAGCGGACGGAGGCGAGAGCGGGATGGGAGCTCAGCTGTTCGGCGACGACGGCGGCGTTGCGGCACTGGCGCTCGACGCGCAGGGGCATGGTCTTCATGCCGCGGTGCAGGAGCCAGGCTTCGTGAGGGCCGAGATTGGCGCCGGTCTTTTTGAGGAACTCCCAGAAGGCGGGGCGCAGCCCGTTGCGGGCCGCGACTACGCCGCCCAGGACGTCTCCGTGGCCGCCTATGTATTTTGTGGCGCTGTGGATGACGACGTCGACGCCGTGGGCGAGCGGGCGAAAGAGCATGGGTGTGGCGAAGGTGTTGTCGACGAGCAGAAGGGTGTTGTGGGCGCGGCAGAGCTGCGCGAGGCGGGGGACGTCGACGACCTTGAGAAGCGGATTGGAGATGGTCTCGACGATGAGGAGAACGGGCGCCTCGCGGGCGAGCAGCCGCTCGACCGCCGCGAGGTCGGTGGCGTCGACGAAGAGGCCCCTTACGCCGTACTGGGGCCACAGGCTGTCAACGAGCGAATAGGTGGCGCCGTAGCAGTCCTGGGCCGCGGCGACGGTGGCGCCGGACCGGAGGCCGCAGGCGGCCATGGCGAGGTGAACTGCGGCCATGCCGCTGCCGGTGGCGAGCGCGAAGTGGTCGCCGGCCTGCTCGGGCATGTCGTGGCATTCGAGCGCGACGACGGCGTCTTGAAAAGCGGCGACGGTGGGATTGCCGTAGCGTCCGTAGACGTAGAGATCGGGGTCGCCGCCGAGAGCGCTGTCGAGGTGGGCGGTGTCGTCGTAGACGTAGCCGATGCTGGGGATGATGCCGCTGACGACGGGCGCTGAGGAGACGGGGCCGGCGGGCGGGGCGTAGCGGCGGGCTTCGCCGCCGTGGAGGGCCTTGCTGTCTATTGACTTGGGTGTAAATGGCATGGTGTCGGGTGGACGGCGCGGGCGGTTTATGAGTAGAGCATGGGCAGGCTGCGGCGCATGATTTCGTAGTTTTCGAGGGCGCGGCCGGCGCCGAGAGCCACGCAGGCCATCGGATTTTCGGCGACGTAGGCGGGGACGCCGGTCTCATGGGTAAAGAGCGAGGCGATGAGGCGGAGCTGGGCGCCGCCGCCGGTGATGACCATGCCGCGGTCGATAATGTCGGCGGCGAGCTCGGGCGGCGCCTTTTCGAGGGTGGCGCGCACGGTGCGGACGATGGCCTGCAGGGGCTCGAGCATGGCCTCGATCACTTCGCTGTTGGTGATTTCAATGGTCTTTGGGAGGCCGTTGATCTGGTCGCGTCCGCGCACCTCGATGGCGCGGTCTTCTTCGGTGGGCAGCGCGGAGCCGATGGCGATCTTGATCTCTTCGGCGGTCTGCTCGCCGACGTGGAGGTTATATTTTTTGCGGATATAGCTGACGATCGATTCGTCGAGACGGTTGCCGCCGACGCGCACGCTGCTCCAGACGACGATGTCGTACATGGAGACGATGGCGGCTTCGGTGGTGCCGCCGCCCATATCGACGACCATGTTCCCGGTTGGCGTGCCGATTGGGAGACCGGCGCCGTAGGCTGCGGCCAGAGGCTCGGGGATGAGGTAGGCAGCGCCGGCGCCGGCCTGCATGGCGGCGTCGTGGACGGCGCGCTCCTCGACGGAGGTGACGCCGCGCGGGGTGCTGATCATCACCCTGGGCTTGAATAGGGGGAAGCGGCCGACGATGTCCTGGATGAATTTGCGCAGCATGGCCTCGGTGACGACGAAATCGGCGATGACGCCGTCGCGCATGGGGCGGACGACTTCGATGCTCTCCGGCGTGCGGCCGAGCGTATCGTAGGCCTCGTGGCCGATCAGCACCATCTTGTTGGCCTCGCGGCGTATGGCCACGACGGATGGTTCATGCAAAACGATCCCCCGCCCCCGCACGTGTACCAGAACGTTGACTGTACCGAGGTCGATTCCAATCTGTTTTTCAAACATAGAGTTATTTCGTATCTGTTGTAAGTCGGGATGCAGGGGAGACTGAATTTTGCGAGCGGAGCGCACACTGTAACGGCTTTGTGCAGGTTGACGCCCTTTTTCAGGTCATAGAGTTTTATTATAGCTTCAATCTTTCGGGTAGGACAAATCAGTTTCCGAATTTCAGGTTCGCATTGCGCGACCGGTTGCTACTTGCGCCTGGAACGTGCATAGCTGACGGCGCCGTACATACCGACGAGCAGGCCGGCCAGAGAGGCGAAGTAGGAGAGAAAGCTGAGCAGAAAACCGGCTTCGATGAGCTTGATGACCATGGCGAAGGCCAGGAGAAAGCCGAACAGGAGCAGGAAGAAGCCGTAGAGAATCAGATAGAGTGGCGAAGTGGGCATACGCATGGCAGGTGGCGTTGTCGCTCACGAAACGGCAGGCGCGTCCTGATAGAGGAAGCAGCGGGAGAAATGCTGGGGCTCCGGCTCGAAATCGAGCGGTGTTTCCAGTTCGCAGAGATTTTCCATGAATTGGGTGCAGCGCGGGTGAAAGCGGCAGCCCGAGGGCGGATTCACGAGGCTGGGCGGCTCGCCGGGCGGCACGTCGCGGAAGACGTGCGCGTTTTCGGGGTCCGGGTCGGCGATGGCGGCCAGCAGGGCGCGGGTGTAGGGATGCAGCGGGTTGCGGAGCAGGTCGTTCATGCGGGACTGCTCGACGATTTCGCCGGCGTACATGACGAAGATCCGCTCGGAGAAGTAGCGCACGGTCGAGAGGTCGTGGGTGATGTAGACGACGGCGAGATTGTGCGTTCGCTGCAGCCCTTGCAGGAGGCGGAGGACCTCGACGCGCACGGACATGTCGAGCATGGAGACCGGTTCGTCGGCGACGATCATGCGCGGGTGCAGAAGCATGGCGCGGGCAATAACGACGCGCTGCTGCTGACCGCCGCTGAGCATATGGGGAAAGCGCGGCAGAATGTCATCGACAGGCGTGAGTCGAACCTCCTCCATGACCTCGCGGATGCGATGCCGGCGTTCGGACTCGTTCATGTTGCCGTGGATCTTGAGGGGTTCGCCGAGGATGCGCCGGATGTCCATGAAGGGCGGCAGCGCGCCGAAGGGATCCTGTTGAACGTAGCCGACCTGTGAGCGGTACCACTGCATCTCTTTGGCGTCGAGGGCGCTGAGATCGCGGCCCTCGAAGATGACGGAGCCCTCGGTCGGCCTGTGCAACCCGAGGATCGTCTTCATCAGGGTGGACTTGCCGCAGCCGCTTTCGCCGACGATGGCGATGGCTTCGCCGGCGTGCAGGTCGAAGCTGACGTCGTCGACCGCGCGGACGGTGCCGGCGCGTCCGAAGCCCCAGCGCCTCAACTCGAACCAGGTGCGCAGGTTGCGCAGGGAGAGGAGGGGCTCGGCCGCGGCGGAGCCGTTGGCGGACTGGGTCTGTGCGGTTTCAAGGGTGGTCGTTGTCATCGTCGACCTTTCAGTGCGCGCGGGGTCTCCGCGGCGCGGATAACGGCGAAATGAACAGCCGTGCGCACTACCGGCTGTCTCCGTTCTGATGGAGCCAGCACTTGACGTGCTGGCGGCGGCCGGCGCGGACCAGTTCGGGGTCGCTTTCGCAGAGCTCGAAGCGGTGGTCGCAGCGCGGCGCGAAGCGGCAGCCCGGGGACAGGTCGAGCAGGCTGGGGGGCTGACCGCTGATGAAGTCCGGTTCCTCGGTCTGGCGCAGCTTGGGAACGCTGGACATCAGCTTCTGTGAGTAGGGATGGAGCGGCTCGACAAAAAAGCGCTCGGCGTCGTTCACCTCGACGAGCTGGCCGGCGTACATGACGGCGGCGCGGTCGGCCAGCTCGCTGGAGGTGCCGATGTCGTGGGTGATGAGGATGAAGCTGGTCGAGGTCTCCTGCTTGACCCTCTTGAGGACGTTCATGATGTTGGCCTGCGTGAGGACGTCGAGCGCGGAGGTCGGCTCGTCCAGGATGATCAGGTCCGGGTCGGTCACCATGGCCATGGCGATGGCGACGCGCTGGCGCATGCCGCCGCTGAGCTCGAAGGCGTAGCGGTTGATGAAGTCGGCGGGGACGCCTACGTGTTGAAAGGAGACGGCGACCCGTTCGAGGGCCTGGGCGCGCTGGATCCCGTAGTGGGAAAGGAGCGGTTCTGCCACCTGGTCGCCGACTTTGAGGACCGGGTTGAGCGAGTTCATGGCGGCCTGCGGCACGAGAGAAATCTGCACCCAGCGCACCTGCTGGCGGTACTCTTCGTCGCTCAGCTGCATGACCTCCTGCCCGTTGAGCTTGACGCTGCCGGAATAGGTGTGGACGTTGCGGGGGAGCAGGCGCAGGATCGCCCTGGTGAGCGAGGTCTTGCCGCAGCCGGATTCGCCCAGGATGACCATGGCCTCGTTGCGGCGCAGATTCAGGCTGACGCCGTCGACGGCGTGCAGTACGCCCTGCTGCGTGCGGAAATAGAGACGCAGGTCCTCGATTTGCAGTACCGGCGGATCGGAAAAGGCCATCACAGATCTCGCAGTCTGGGATTGAAGACTCTGTCCAGGGCGAAACCGACCATGGAAAAGCCGAGGCCGGAGATGAGCAGGAGCGCGGCCGGCTCGAGCACCCAGTAGTAGTTGCCCTGGTAGAGCGCGTCGTTGACGCGCGCGTCGCTGAGCACCTTGCCCCAAGTGGGGAGGAGGGGGTCGCCCAGGTTGAGCACGGCCAGCGTGGCCTCGACGAAGACGAAGGAGGGGATGGCCACCACAAAACCGGGCACGAGGGTGGGAATCAGGCGGGGGATGAGGTAGAGGAAGATGATGCGGAAGTTGCCGGCGCCGTAGGCGCGGGCGGCCTCGAAGTAGGGCGACTCCTTGATCTGGAGGAAGATGGCGCGGCTGGTCTTAATGCCTGAACTGAAGACGCTCAACGCGATGAGGACACCGAGCATAACCCAGATGCTGCGCGAGTAAAAGAGACCGACCATGATCAGGATGGGAAGGACCGGCAGGATGAGGTTGACCTCGGTTATGCGCTGGATCGCGGCGTCAACGATTCCTCCGAACCATACCCCGATGGCGGCCACGATGAATGTGCTTACGGAGGTCCCAACCGCTGCCAGGAGGCCGAAGGCGAGGGCGACGGGCATGCCCCACATCAGGGCCAGCATGAGATCGCGGCGCAGATGATCGGTGCCGGCGAGGCCGTAGACTTTGCCGTAGACGACGAGGCGGGCGTCGACGTCGGCGTCATCCTCGAAGACGAGCCCGGCGGCGACGAGCCGGTAGGTACCCTTGAGCGGCCTGGGGTCTTTTTCGTCCGAGGCGGGATCGGCGAAGAGGCCGATTTCCGCCCTTACGCCGTCGAGACGTCTTTCCAGTTTTTCTTCCTGCGAGAAGCGGACGGTAACGGGCCCCTCAACGGTGACGTCGGCGATGCGGATCTCGCGTCCGTCGGGCGTCAGCCAGGTGAGCGATACGAGCGGGCGTTTCTGTTCATGCTCTGAGGTGAGGAAGAGAGAGATCTCCTGCGGAAACTCGTCGGCGGTGTAGTCGAAGGTGAAGGTGGTGATGACGTCGGTCATCTCTTCCGAGACGACTTGGCGCTCCTTTTGAACGGAAGCGTCATCGGATTCGCCGGCGGGGCCCAGGATCACCGTTTCGGGCAGGTTGACGCCGGGGAAGAGATTCACCCATTTGGGCTGGGCGGTGCGCGGGTTTTCGAGCCATACGCCCTCTCCGCCTCGCCAAAGGTCTATCGCTTCACTGTAGGGAATGGCGATCACGATATAGATCGAAAAGAGGACCATGGCCGCGATGATGGCGAGACCGGCGACGGCTGAGGGATACTGGGAAAGAGCGGCCAGGGTGCGGCGAACTGCTGTCATACCTGCCCTCCCGGATTGCCGCCTACTTTGACGCGGGGGTCTATGAGGGCGTAGACGATATCGAGGAAGAAGACGGTGATGCCGAGCAGGTAGGCGTAGATGACGGTGGAGCCCACGATCACCGACGTTTCAAAGATGTTGGAGGCCAGATAGAAGAGCCGCCCCAGGCCCGGCCAGTTGAAGATCGTCTCCAAGACGATTGAGCCGAACCAGAGGCCAATGATTGAGAGCGCCAGGCCGGTCACGATGGAGGGCATGGTCGGCCGCATGATGTAGCGGCGCTCGACCACACGGTCGGACAGGCCCTTGGCGCGGGCCATGTCGACGTAGTCTTCGTTGGAAAAGATGAGAAAGAAGGTACGCCAGCCGTAGATGCCCAGGAAGATGGCGCTGAAAAAGATGGCGATGACCGGCAGCACCATGTGGTTGAGAACGCTCAGGGCGTAGTTGATGATCGATTCGGGCGGCGGCGCGGAGACGAGTCCTCCGAAAGGGAACCAGCCCAGCAGGGCGGCAAAGAGCAGTATGAAAAAGAGGCCGTAAAACCAGCTGGGGGCAGCGGACGTGGGGGCCAATCCAATGATTAGCCGGTCCAGCCGGCTGCCGTAGTTGCGGGAAAGATAGAGGGCGACGAAGATTCCGACGAAGAAGAGCATGAAGAAGGAGGTGGAGAAGAGAAGCAAGGTGGCCGGCAAACGCTCCAGGATGATGTTGCGCACCTGCCGCGAGCCGCTGTCGCTGGACATATTGTCGGCCCAGCCCAGGTCCAGTGTCATGGCCCCCCAGAGGAAGCGGAAGCTGCGCAGGAGGAAGGGCTGGTCGAGCCCCATCCGCTTTTCCTGCAGAGCGACGAGCTTGTCGATATGCTCGCGGCGCTCTTCGGCGGTCATGTTTCTGAACTCTTCACTCTGCCCCGTGGCGATCGCCACTGTCTCACGGATATAGCCTTTGCGAATGTTATCGACGTGGCCGCCCATATTGGCGATGATAATCGTCAGATAGACGCCGATCAGGATGGTGATGAGCATCGCAATCATACGCATCCCGGTGTAGTGCACGACACGGGTGAGCGTGCTTTGCGACTCAGGTCTCTCGACGCTGGCGGCGTCGGGTCGGAGGGGCAGAGCGGCATCGGTCATGGAGGGTCCTCTCAATACGAGGAGAGAGTGAAGAGGAGTGAGGAGAGAGAAAAAACCTCTCTCCTCGTTCCTTACTTCTCGCCCGTCACTCCCTTTGTTTCACGGATTCAATGTCAGTTCGTGGTCACGAACTCAAGGGACGAGAAGGTGGGGATGCTGACGCGCAGGGGCGCGACGGCCACCTCCAGTTTATTGGCGCCGGACTCGAGGCCGGCGGTCTCCTCGGCGCTGAGGGTGATCTGCCAGAGACCATCCTCGACGGCTTCGGCGGTGCCGGTGAGGGCGAGATCGCCGAGGGCGTCAAAGACGAGGTACTTGACTTCGTCGATGTCGTCGATGGCATAGGCGTCGCCGCCAAAGTCGATCATCACCTCGAAGGTGGCCTCATCGCCGGAGGCGACGCGGGCAGGACCGTCGACGGAGACTTCGGCGATCATCGGTGTGTCGAAGCCTTCCCACTTGCTGGAAGCGTCAGGGAAGCTTTCGACACGGAGCAGTTGAACGGTCTTCTCGGTGGGGAAGGCCTCTTCGAGGTAGAAGGGCCCGTTGCCGACCCAGAAGTGTCCTTTATCTTCGTACCAAGCGCTGAGGTTTGCCCAGCGGGCATCGGCTTCATCGGCGCTGATGTAGTCGCCGAGCGTGGACACGTAGGGGATGTGCCCGTCGGCGGCTCCGGATTCGAGATGGCCTTCGAGGATCTCGATGCTCGGCCCGGCGATGTAGCTCATCCACTCGACTTCGTTGGCATCGGCCTTGTCGGATGAGAAGGCCAGGTCACCGGCGGCTTCGGCCAGGAGCCCGACCGCCATGGTGTGCCAGGGTGTGCCGGGGAAGAAGTTGGCCACGTTCAGCTCGGCGTCGAGGGTGTACTGGTCACTGTAGTACTCGATGACGAGCGGACTCGTCTGCGCGATGCGGTAGCCCCTGAAGTGACTCTGGAAGTTGTTGAGACTCGGCACCTGCGCCTCGTCGTAGACGGCGCTCTCTTCCTTGGCCAGGTCGAATGTCGTGATCATGCTCAGCACGACGTCGGCGAGGCTGAGCGGGCTGCCGTCATGCCAGGTCAGCTCGGAAAGATCGCCCGGATAGTGGACGACGCTCTTGACGTTGGCGGTGAGCCCGTCGGGATGGAGGTCGCCGACGGTGATGAACCGCTGCTCAACGGCGTCCCAGTCGAGCCAGGCATCTTCGGGAACGTCGATCTGCTCGGCGAAGGTCAGGTCAACCCAATCGTGGGTGCTGCCGACCGGGAGCCCTTCCTTGACCGTGACCTCGGCCCTGTCGAAGCGCTGCGGCCACTGGAGCCCGGTGAAGGGGTCGGGCATGGCGCCCACGTCGGCGGTGGCGCGGATCAGCATTGTGTCGTAGATCCAGTTGGTGCCGGCGACGGGGTTCCAGGGTTCAGGCAACATGCTGGGCATGGCGATGGTGAGGGTGCCGCCCTCTTCGCCGGTGCGGCGCAGCGTATAGGGCCAGAGGCGGGAGCCGTTGAGGCCGCCGGCCAGGTCCGTGGAAACGGAGACGTCACCTCTGTAGGCGGTGAAGCCGAGGCGGTTTACGAGCCAGACGCGCACGGAGTCCTGCATGGAGAGGGCGAGAACGTCGGCGAAGAGCTCGCGGCGTTCTTCCATGCTGGTGAAGTCGCGCAGGTCCAGTTTTTCAGACATGGCGTCGAACTCTTCCGAAGGCGTGTATGCCTGCCACAGTGGGAAGGGCAGCCCGCGATTGGTGTAGAAGAAGTCGAAGTTGCCGGCCTGATCGCGGCTGATGACGGTTGTGATCCAGCCGCCGGTGTAGATGTGGAACTTGCCCTCGTTGGGATCGGTGCCGATCCAGATGGGCGAGGCCTCGGAGGCGGTCTTGTAGTCGCGCACGACGCTGAAGCCCAGGTCTTCGAGCATGGTGGCTACGTAGTCGCCGATCTCCTTGCGCTCATCTTCGGTGCGGATGAGGAAGATGACCTCGACGGGCTCCTCCTCGTAGTTCCAGACGCCGTCGACGAGCTCGGCTCCAAGGGCCTCCATCTCCTCGTTAATGATCTCGGCCGCCTTGTCGGGGTTGTGCGCGTACTCGAGCTCGATCTGGCGTACGATATCGACCAGGCGGGCGTAGTCGGGGAAGGCGTTGGTGATGGCCATGTAGCGCGGCGATGCCAGGCCGCCGTAGATCTCCTGGGAGATGAAATCGCGGTCAACGAGGTAGTTCATGGCCTCGCGGATGCGGGGCACGGCAAACGGGTTGAGTTTGCCGGTGCCGTCGAAGACCGGGCCGGCGGGGTTGAAGGTCAGCTCTGAGTAGACGCCGAAGGAGTTGGCGTAGGTCAGGCTATCCATCCCCTGGACGGTGGCGTAGACCTCGGCATCGCTGATGGAGAAGGCGTAGGCGTCGAGCTCTGCGAGATCCATGCGCGTTACGGCCGCGGCGGCGGAGGGCTCTTCGACGGCGATGACTTCGTCGACCCAGGCGCCGGTGCGTTCGCTCATGGCTGCGGCCTCTTCTTCAGCCGCAGGCGCTTCTTCCGTCTCTTCCTTTTCTTCGGCCGCCATCTCCTCCTTCTCTTCAGCGGCCTGTTCTTCTTGTGCCGGCGCGGCCGGCTCTTCGGCCATTTCCGTATCACCGCCGCCGCAGGCAGCAATGAGGAGGGCGGCGATCAGGAGGACCGCCAGAAAGGTAAATCGCTTCTTGGACATTCGCTTATCTCCTTTGTTAAAACGTGCAGAAAATTTGCGGCAGATGGTGCGCAGCCGACGGACGGAAGCGGCCGGACCGGCTGTATGCACCACACTGTTCACCGTATGTTTTTCATCATCGGGTCCAGAGCGTCGCGCAGTCCGTCGCCGATGAGATATAAGGATAACACGGTAACTGTTATCAGTAGCCCAGGAACACTAAGCAGATGCAGAGCCAGGCTCGCGCCAGTTTCGGGATCACGAAGAAAGATCAGATTTCTGGCCCTGTTTAGCATACTACCCCATGTTGCCGTCGGTGGCTGTACTCCCAATCCCAAAAAACTGAGCGCAGATTCGGCCAGAATCAGCGAACCGATGTCGATGGCGGCATTTACGATAATAATGGGAAGGCTGTTGGGGATCACATGCTGGAACATAATGCGGGCGTTTCGTGAGCCGATGGAGCGGGCCGCGAGCACGAAGTCCAGGGCGCGGACTTTGAATACGTTGCCGCGGATCAGCCGGGCGGTGCCAAACCAGCCCAGCAGCCCGAGAAAGAGTGTCAAGGTTATGGGATTGGGCTTGAACGTCGCGGTAACGATAATGAGAAGATAGATACCCGGGATGGAAACGGTCGTATTAATGAACCACATAATCAGGTCATCAACAACACTGCCAAAGAAGCCGGCAACTGTGCCAACCGTCACACCCAGAATCAGTGTCAGGGCGGCGGCGGCGAAGGCGATGCCAAGACTGACGCGGCCGCCGTAGAGCAGGCGCACGAACTGATCGCGACCAAGCTGGTCGGTCCCGAGCCAGTGGGGGACGCCGCCGGACTTGCCGAGCATGAGCGGTGCAGTCGCTGGGTCCTGGCCGGTGCGCCACTGGATATACGGGCCCAGGTAGGGCTGCTGGAAGGCATTGTCCGGGTTGGTATCATTCGGGCCAACGCCTATGCTCTTCGCTATTGCCGGCGCCAGAAGAGCGAGGACAGCCATAATGGTCAGGAACCCCATTGCGATCAATGTAACCAGATCGCGTCGCAAGGACTGGAGCGCCATACTCCAATAGGTGCGGGGCTTGCGCTGCAACTTTGGGTCGGCTGCCAGAGCGGCCAGCGCCGGACTGTCTGCCTGAGCTACTGTCATGCCAAATAACCTGTCCCCATTACGAGAGCCGCACGCGGGGGTCGACAACGCCATACAGGATATCGGAAAGAAGATTCCCCATAATTGTCAGCACCGAGAAAAACATGACGGCGCCAAGAACTGTAGGGTAGTCGCGTTGCACGGCTGCGCTAAAGGTCATGCGTCCCATACCGGGCCATGAGAAGATGGTTTCGACAATAATTGCTCCGCTGAGGACGCCAAAAATGGCCGGGCCGAGAGTCGTCATCAAGGGGATGAGGGCATTGCCCAATGCGTGGATGAACCAGACGTTTCTTGCAGCCACGCCTTTGGCCCTGGCCATGCGAATATAATCGGTGCGGATCACTTCCAGAATCTCCGTCCGCATGAACCGGCTGAACAGAGCGATACCACCTACCGCCAGAACGAAAGTCGGCAGAATCAGATGTCTGGCTCGGTCCACGAGGTCGAACTCATTGGTGAGGGACACGGTGCGCATGCCGCCGGTGGGCAGCCAGCCGAGGACGACGCCAAAGAGCAATATGAGCATCAGGCCCATCCAGAAAGAAGGCAGGGCATTGCCGACAACGGCGAGCACGCGCACTGAAGCATCAAATATTGACCTTTGACGGACAGCGCTGAGAACGCCTAACGGGACCCCAATCAGCAGAGAGACCAGCAGGGCGGAGACACCCAGCTGCAGGGTTGCAGGCATGCGCTCTACGATTCGATCCCAGACGGGCTGATTGGTGGCGATGCTGGTGCCCAGGCGTCCTCGCAGGATGCCACCCCCGTTATTGCAGGAAGTTGTATTCAGCCAGGCAATAAATGTACAACTCGTATCACTGCGCTCAAACTCTTGGACAACCTGTCCGCTTCGCAGTGTAATCCCTGTCACCCAGCTGATGTATTGCAATGCCCAATGCTGGTCCAGCCCCAGTTGGCGCCGTAAGATTTCGCGACTCTCTTGCGTGATGTTGGGATCGAAAGTGCGGATAAGGATTGGATCGCCTGGAGAATTATATACAAATACGAAGGCGATGAAGCTCACACCCAGCAGGGTGGGAATTGCCTGCAGGAGGCGGCGAATTACGTAACGGGTCATGAACTGAACCAGTCCTTCGATCCGCCTGCGCGTTCAGGCGGACGCGACACATATATATTAGGTGCGAATCCGCCAGCGCCCGCAGGAAGCGAGCGGTGGCGGACTGATCAGATCTCCTTCGAGGCCTGTTGGCCAGGCGCCGAACTCTTCCGGAAAAACTAGGGCCGGACTACTGCGCCAGAGACCAGGTCTCGATGTTATGGTAGAAGCTCCACGGGCCCGGGTTGATGCCGTTGAACTTCTTTGAGTAGCCGGTATTGCCGACGGAGCCGGTCACGAAGACATAGGGAATGTCGTCGTGAATGATCTGCTGAATCTCGTGGTAGAAGGGGGCCCGATCTTCCGTGGCGCAGCCGGGAACGCTGACGGCCTGCTCCAGGAGCTCGTCGATGCGGGCGTTCTGGTAGCTGACGAAGTTGAAGCCGCTGCCCGGTGTGTCAAACTTGGAGTGCCAGAAGGAGTCGTCGTTGGGGTCGGTGCCGAGCCCGGTCCAGCCGATGATGACCATGTCGAAAGTCTGGCCCAGCAGCTCGCCCACGAGCGTGCCGAACTCGATGGCCTCGAACTGGATGTCGAAACCGATGCCGTTGAGCTGGTCCTGGACCAGGGCGCCAAGATCCTCACGGGTCGTGTTGCCGGCGTTGGTTTGCAGTCGAATCGTCAGGGCGGCGCCTGCTGCGGCCGTGGCGCAGCCGTTGCACTCGCGCACGCCGTCGCCGTCGCTGTCGGTCCAGCCGGCGTCATCGAGAATCTGCGCGGCCTTTTCGGTGTCGAAGGCATAGGGCTGGAGGGACGGGTCGTGGGCCCATTCGACGGCGGGAAGCACGTTGGAAGCGATCTGATAGCCCTGGCCGAGGTAGACTCTGCTGATGATCGCATCGTAATCGAGCGCGTGTGCGATCGCCTGACGCACGGCCAGATCGCTCAGGATGGGATGGGGGTCCTGCTCGATGAGGTTGCCTTCTTCGTCCTGACCGGCCTGCGGGTTCTCCGGGTTGGCCTGGTTGAGTCCGATGTAGCTGTAGCCGTCGTCCTTGAACTTGTGCAGACTCAGATTGCTATCGAGCTGAATGGTCGTCAGCTGCTCCGGCTGCACGCCGATCAGGTCCAGCTCACCGGTCTGGAGCTGGGCCAGGCGGGCGCCGGGGTCGGGGACGATCTTGTAGATCCATCCGTCCATGTGGGGCGCGCCCTTCCAGTAGTTGTCGTTGCGCAGAACGGTTGAGTTGTCGTCCCGAATCCATTCGTTAAAGATGAAGGGGCCGGCGCTGACGGTCGGCGTCTCGTTCAGCGGGCTGTCCATGACATCGCTGTAGTCTGCGGCATAGAGGTGGCTTGGCAGCCAGCCCAGACCGAGATTGTTGAGGGCGTCGCACTTTACTTCGCCATAGGTGACCTGGATGGTGAGCGGATCGAGGACTTCGATGCTCTCGATGTTGTCGAGGTTGGCCTTGCGCGGGGTCTCGACAAGATCGCTGCCGATGGCGTCATAGGTGAATTTGAAATCGTCGGCGGTGACCTGCTCGCCGTCGGACCACATGACGCCGTCCTGGAGATGGAAGGTCCACACCAGGCCGTCCTCGGAGACATCCCAGCTTTCGGCCATTTCGGTGGGGACGATGGCGCCGCTGAAGGGGTCTTGCCCGAGCAGGCTGGGGAAGAACCAGCCGAGCACGTCGAAGCTGGCGCTGTCCGAGGCCAGAATGGGATTCAGAATCGTGGCATCCGCGCTGGAACCCTCGACCCAGACACCGCCCTGGACCGGCGGAACAGGCGTCGGCGTGACCACGACCTCTTCGGTCTGGGTAACGACCTGCGTGACGACTACGGTCTCCTTCACAGTCTCGACGACCGGTGTGGGTTGAGGACAGGCTGCCAGGACCAATGCGGCCGCTAAGAGCGCTGCCAGGAGTGAAAATTTCTTTCTTGTCATAATAAGACCCCCTGTTATGAATACTGGAGAGCCATACGCCACTGTATGGACCCCAGGTCGGACCCGGCTAAGCGCATCCGACCCTTGGAATATACGATGCCTGTAAAGTGCGGCAGTAGCCGAAGATGGATCTGTTGCACAGTCCTTGGCTAAGGAAAACCTTGCGTCAATACCCTGCGGGACAGACATGCAACTCATATTAAATAGCCTGGGGGAATAGGGGAATGTTAGCATTCCCACCTTTTGCTGTCAATACGCAGTTGCCAGATCCGGCAGCCGGATTCGACGCCGCGTTCGCCATTCCGTTATAATGCTGGGTACGCCTCCGCACAAAGAGGCGGGGCGTCGGGTGCAGTGCCGGTTCGTCGATTTCGCCAGCGCTCAACCGCTGGTGTCGGCGACGGGTAGGCAACAGTGTTCCCGACCGATGCCTTTTCTGGTCCATCCTTATGCAACGGCGCATCCGCGTCAAGGGACTCACCATGACCGACTCAGCAACGCCGACCGACCCGCGCCCCGGACGGGGCGCATTGAACAAAGCCAATCAGCTGGTGCACGAGACATCGCCCTATCTTTTGCAGCACGCGCACAATCCCGTGGACTGGTACCCATGGGGGGAGGAGGCGCTGGAGACGGCGCGGGCCGGGGACAGGCCGATCTTTCTGAGTATTGGCTACAGCGCGTGCCACTGGTGTCATGTCATGGAACGGGAGAGCTTCGAGGACGAGCAGACCGCGGCGTTGATGAATGCCAACTTCGTCAACATCAAGGTGGACCGTGAAGAACGCCCTGACCTGGACGCCATCTACATGGAGGCGGTACAGGCGATGACGGGCAGCGGCGGCTGGCCGATGAGCGTCTTCCTCACCCCGTCCGGCAAACCCTTTTACGGCGGAACGTACTTCCCGCCGCAGCCCCGTTACGGGATTCCTTCGTTCTCGCAGATATTGCTGGCGGTGGCGGACGCGTACAAGAACCGGCGGGATGACCTGGAAGAGCAGGCGCAACGATTGACGAACGCGATCGGGCGTACGGGCAGCCTGTCTGCCAGCGGCGGCGCGCCCGGAGAGGAGGTCCTGAGCGAGGCCACGTCCCGACTGCTGCAGTATTTCGACGAGCAGTACGGCGGTTTCGGCGACCAGCCCAAGTTTCCGCAGCCGATGACACTGGAATTTGCGATGAGCCAGTACCGGCGCAGCGGCGACGCTGACGTGCTGCATGTCGCCGAACATACGCTGGGACGGATGGCGGCGGGCGGGATCTACGACCATCTGGGAGGGGGGTTTCACCGCTACAGCGTTGACCGCATCTGGCTGGTGCCCCATTTCGAGAAGATGCTGTACGACAACGCCCAGCTGCTGCGGACGTATCTGCACGCGTGGCAGATCAACGGCCGGCCGGAGCATCGCCGGGTGGTTGAGGAAACGGTCGATTACGTGCTGCGGGAGATGACCGCGCCGGAAGGGGGCTTCTACAGCGCGCAGGACGCCGACAGCGAGGGCGAAGAGGGCAAGTTTTTCGTTTGGACGGCGGAAGAGATCGAGGCGGTCCTGGGGAAGGAAGAGGCTGCCCTGCTGGGCGGGGCCTACGGCGTGACGCCGGCGGGCAATTTTGAGGGCAAGACGATTCTGAACGTCAAGCGGACCGCGGCCGAGATTGCGCAGCAGTCAGGCGCGGAGGCAGAAACGGTTGCGGAACGGCTGGCCGCGGCGCGGCAGAAGCTGTTCCTCGAGCGGGAAAGGCGGGTGAAACCGGAGCGGGATGACAAAGTTCTGACCGAATGGAACGGCCTGATGATCCATGCCATGGCTGACGTCGGGGTCGTTTTCGGGCGGGCGGATGCGCTGGAGGCAGCGAAGGCCGCGGCTGACTTCATCCTGGCGGAGATGAGCCAGGAGAATGGTTTTCTTTTCCGCAGCTACAAGGACGGGCGCGCGCGCTTCAACGCCTATCTGGAAGATTACGCTGCGTTCGGGCGGGGCCTTGTCGCGCTGTACGAGTCCACCTTCGAGCTCCGCTGGCTGGCGGAGGCGGTGCGCCTGACAAAGGTGATGCAGTCCCAGTTTGCGGACGAGGCGGGCGGCGGATTTTTCCAGACCGGCATCGCGCATGAGCAGCTGGTGGTGCGGCGCAAGGACTTCATTGACAACGCGATTCCGAGCGGGAATTCGATGGCGGCTGAGCTGCTGTTGCGGCTGGCCAAGTTGACGGGGAGCGATGCGTTCCGGAGTGAAGCGGCGCGCATCTTCCGGATCATGGCGGCGGCGATGGCGCAGCAGCCGACCGGCTTTGGGCGGCTGCTGACTGCGCTCGATGATCTGCTCGGCCCCAGCCAGGAGATCGCCGTGGTAGGCGAACTCGCAGATCCGCGTACGCAGCTCCTGTTGCAGGAGGTACGGCGCCACTACCTGCCGCACAGTGTGCTGGCGCTGAAGGAACCGGAGGAAGAAAACCCGCTGCCCCTGCTGGAGGGCCGCACGCTCGTAGACGGTCAGCCGGCGGCGTATGTGTGCGAGAACTATGCCTGCAAGCTGCCGGTGACCGGCATTGAGGCGTTGAGGCAGTTGTTGGTCAACGGCAGTGGCCGGTAACATCGCTGGTACGGGATCGTCCGGCGGTGGTAAGTTATTGGTTATCTTATCGTTTTGTCATCGGATTGAGAGCAGAGATGTCATTGGGGGGAGCGTGGGAGACGGGCTGGAAGGGTACAGGGAGAGTATTGCGGCGGTCTGTCCTGAGCTGGGATTGGAGACGGTCGAGCTGTTTAGAGCGGGGCAGAATAATCAGCTGATTCTGGTCAACAGCGGGCTGATTTTTCGTTTTCCCAAGTACGGGAAGGGCGTTGCCGGGCTGCGGCGGGAACATGCGATATTGAGCGCAGCGCGGCCGCGGCTTCCGCTGGCGACGCCGGAATACATTTACCACAACCTGGACGACGGGGTAGGGCGGGCCTTGGTGGGCTATCGAAAACTGCCGGGCAGTCCGCTGTGGCCGGAGGACTTCAGGCGGATCGCCGATGAGGGAACGATCGACCGCCTGGCCGCGGATATCGCGTCGTTTTTGCAGGCGCTGCACGCTGTCCCGCTTGAAACTGTCGACATTCCTCCGGAGCCGTCTGACTCGCCGGCCGTATGGCGGGAGATGTTCGCGCGGTTCGAACAGGTCGTCTTCCCCCGGCTGACGGCCGCGGCGCGTGCGTGGACGACGGAGCAGTTCGACGCTTTTCTGGGGGACGATGAACAGTTCGCCTTCGACAACGTGCTGCGCCACGGTGACATGGGATCGAGCAATACCCTGTACAGCGCGCAGGAGCGCCGCGTTGTTGGCATGATCGATTTCGGGCATGCCGGTATTGGCGACCCCGCTGTCGACTTTGCTGGGCTGTACGTCTGCTTTGGCGAGGCGTTTATACGGCGTTGCGCACGGGTCTATCCGCTGATGGACCTGTGCTGGGACCGCATCCGTTTTTACGCCGACTGCGCCTTTCTGCTGGAGGATGCGCTGTTCTGCATTGAGCACGAGACGGAAGAAGCGGACAAAGTCGTCAGCGAAATCAACAGGAGGGCGTAAGGCAGTAGGTAGCGGACCCCGGTTATTCGTCGGCTCTTGGGGCGAGTCTGTTCCAGGTCAGGTCGAGTTTGAAAAGCCTGGTGTGGAGGCTGCGGACTGCCTTCCACATGGCGTTGCGGGCGGCGATTGTTGCGTCCTTGTCGTCAGCGCCCTGGGCTTTGCGCCAGTTTGCCGCCTGTTGGGCGTGGACGGCGGCGGCTTGGCGGGCCTCGTCGGCGAGGGCGTCGGCGCCGCGAACGAAGGCGTCGAGGAGGTCTGCGATTGGGCCGGTGTCGTCCTCGTCATCGTAAAAGCTGTTGGAGCGGAACTGGGGCGGATGGACGGAGCCGTCGGGGTCGCGGCCGGTGTGCGTGGGCTGGATGTGGGGCGTCACGGACAGGAACATAACGGTGCGGCGGTCGGGCAGCAGATTGCGCACCTGGTGGATTTCGTCGGCGAGGGCGACGCACAGCTGGCCGGCTTCGAGCACTTCGGTGTGGCCGGCGATCATGAATTCGGCCTTGCCTTCGAGGATGAGGAAGATCTCGTGGCCGAGATCATGGCTGTGGAGCCTGTCGACCTGGCCCGGTTCCATGTGATAAAGCCGCGCCCGGATCTCCGGGGTTGTCAGTACGTTCTTATTCACATCACGGAAATCGTAGACTTCAAAGGCCATCGGTTGCGCTCCTGGACTGGATAGTTTTGGTTAGGGCCGGTGCGGGGGCCGGTCTATGATTGTCGATGAATGGTATACGAAATGCAAGCCGGCAGGGCAGGAATCTTGCCGGCTGCGGTTAGTTCACCCGGTCCAACGCGCGCCTTTTGCGGCTCCGGCGTGGCGCGCGTTTCATCTCTGAGGAGGGCAGTATGGGCATCCCTGTAGGCATCAACACGTGGTCCCGCCACGTGACGGAACTTTTCCCCTATCTCGATCAGATCATCCATCCTTTTGATTCGCTGTGGTTTCCCGATCATGTGCAGTACAACGGGCACAATGTGTCCGAGGGCTGGACGATGGCGGTGTGGGCGCTGGCGCGCTACCCGGACAAGCTGGTGGGCCACGACGTGCTGTGCAACAGCTTTCGCAACCCCGCGCATCTGGCGAAAATGGCGGCGACGGCGCAGGCGTTTTCCGGCGGGCGGGTGGTGATCGGGATCGGCGCTGGCTGGAATGAGGAGGAATATCGGGGCTACGGCTGGCCGTTTCCACGGGCGCGGGCGCGCATCGAGCAGCTGGCGGAGGCGATCCGGATTTTGCGGGCGATGTGGACGGATACGCCGGTCAACTTCGCGGGCAAGCATTACCAGCTGGAGAACGGGTATTGCGAGCCGAAACCGGAAATTGTGCCGCCGGTCATGGTGGGCGGGGGCGGGGAGAAGTATCTGCTGCGGGTGGTGGCAGAGCACGCGGACTGGTGGAACTGGGTCTGCTCGGATGTGGAGACGTATGCGCACAAGCAGTCCGTGCTGAAGGATCATTGCCGTGCAGTGGGGCGGGAGTACGACGAGATTCTGCAGGTGATGCACGTCAGCGTGCTGATCGCTGAGAACGAGCAGGAGCTGCAGCGGCTGCGAGAGGACCCGGACGTGCGGCCTTCCGGCGAGGGCACGATTGAGGGAACGCCGGAGCAGGTGACGGATGCGCTGTTGCGGATTGTGGAACAGGGAGCGGAGCGGATTACGGTAAATATTGCGGATTCGCCGCGCGTTGAGGGGTCCTATCTGTTCGCGGCGACGGTGCTGCCGCATTTGAGTGGGTAGGTTGAATGCGCTGCCGTTTCGCAATAAGCGCGCTCAGTCGGTGGCCACTGTCAGCGAGCGCACTCGGTCTTCGTCCCAGACTGCGCCCCAGCCGGGGCCGTCGGGCGGGGCGATGTGGCCGTCTTCGATCAGGGGGGCGCTGAGGAGACCCCACGCCTCGCCTTCGGTTCGCAAATCGCGGGGGCCGCATCCACCGAAGAATTCGAAAAAGTCGGTGTTGTCGATGCCGCAGCCGGCGTGGGCATGTCCGATTCCGTAGAGACTGCCCGGACCGTGGAGCTCCACGTTTGTGCCGTGCAGTTCGGCGAAACGGGCCAGTTTGAGTACCTGGGTGAGCCCGTGGTTGGTCCGCGCGCGCAGGCGGTCGGTGGCGCCCTGGATCAGCCACTGGGCGGAGAGATCCATGTCGTGGCAGAGCCGCTCGGTGGCTATGATGGGGATGGTCAGCGTGCTGCACAGTTCCTGGTACTGATTCATCTTCTGTTCGTGCATCGGCTCTTCGAGCCAGACGTAGTTCAACGCCTCCATCGCCCTCCCGACTTCGATAGCTTCCCTCAGGTCATATGAGCAGACGGGATCGTTGAGCAGGTCGTAGTCGTCGCCCACCTCTTTACGAATATCGGTCAGCAAGGGGATGTCGGCCTTGCCGCCCCTGTAGGTGTGCAGCTTATAGGCGTTGACGCCGAAGGTGCGGCCGCGCTCGATCTGGTCGAGATAGCCCTGCGGGGTCAGCTCGTGGTCGGTGAGATAGACGGGCAGACGGTCGCGCACGCGGCCGGTGAGGGCGTAGACGGGGAGGCCGGCGGCTTTGCCGGCGATGTCCCAGAGGCAGTTGTCAAACTCGCCGAACCAGCCGGGCTCCTGGTAGACCCAGCGCGTGCCCTTGTGGAGCATCTGGAAGAGCCGTTCGCGGGCAAAGGGGCTTTCGCCGACGGCGTGGGTCCTTAGGATGTCGAGCTGATTCCTGGAGATGGACACAGGGGCGATGCGGCCTGTAATGCCCTCGTCGGTTTCCACGTCGAGGATCTGCATTTGCATGGGGGCGTCGGAGGAGATGACGATCTGCTTGTACTGGATGCGCCGCAGGCCGGGCACCTGCACGAGTTGCTGGCGGACCTGGGTGAGGGTTGGATGTTCGAGCGTGTGGAGCTTGATGTCGGTGATTTTCATTGTGACGGCAGTTTCTTTTCCTTAGTGAATTCCAGCTTTGGCGCGCGCTTTTTGCGATTGCGCTTGGCGGGAACGCAGGATCAGATGAGCAGTCCAGTCATTTCAATGCCCGGCGTTTACGTCTATCAGTCGGTGGCGATGGTGAGCGAGCGGATGCGGTCTTCGTCCCATACTGCCCCCCAGCCGGGACCGTCGGGGGGTGCGATGTGGCCGTCTTCGATGAGGGGGGCGTTGAGAAGGCCCCATTCCTCGCCTTCGGAACGGAGACGCTTCGGGTCGGCAGGGCCGAGAAGCTCGTAGAAGTCGGTGTTGTCGATGCAGCAGCCGGCGTGGGCGTGGACGAGGCCGTAGAGGCCGCCGGGTCCGTTCATCTCTATGTTGGCGCCATGCATTTCGGCAAAGTGGGCGAGCTTGAGGACCTGAGTGAGGCCGAAGGTGGCGCGGGCGCGCAGACGGTCGGTGGCGCCCTGGATGAGCCACTGGGCGGTCAGGTCCATGTCGTGCATGAGGCGCTCGGTCGCCATGATGGGGATGACGAGGGTACTGCAGAGCTCCTGGTACTGGTTCATCTTCTGTTCGTGCATAGGCTCTTCGAGCCAGATGTAGTCGAGCTCTTCCATTGCGGTTCCTACTTCGATGGCTTCGCGCAGGTTGTAGGAGCAGACCGGATCGTTGAGCAGGTCGTAATCATCACCGACGGCTTTGCGTACGTCGGTCAGAATGGGGATGTCGGCCTTGCCGCCTTTGTAGGTGTGCAGCTTGTAGGCGTTGACGCCGAAGGTGCGGCCGCCTTCAATATGGTCGAGATAGCCCTGGAGCTCCATGTCGCCGGCGGTGAGATAGACGGGCAGGCGGTCGCGCACGCGGCCGATGAGGTCGTAGACGGGGCGGCCGGCGGTCTTGCCCAGGATGTCCCAAAGGCAGTTGTCGAATTCCCCAAACCAGCCGGGCTCCTGGTAGACCCAGCGGGTGCCTTTGTGGAGCATCTGGAAGAGCCGTTCGCGGGCGAAGGGGCTTTCGCCGATGGCGTGGGTTTTGAGGATTTCGAGTTGATACTTGTTGATGGACGTGGGGGCGATGCGGCCGGTGACGCCCTCGTCGGTTTCGACTTCGAGGATGTGCGACTGCATGGGTGTGTCGATAGGCCGACCGGTGTGGGTGTACTGGATGCGGCGCAGGCCGGGTACCTGGATGAGGCGGTGACGGCTTTGAGTGAGGGTTGGGTGTTGGAGGGTATGGAGTTTGATGTCGGTGATTTTCATGGTGAACCCCAGTGGTCAGTGATCAGTAGTCAGCGATGGAGTTGAGAGTTGGTTGGGTTAGAACTTGAAGTAGTGGCGCGCGTGCGTGTATGGTGAGCAGGGGAGTTACAGATCCTGGCCTGGCTGCAGGGATTTTGCGGCAAAGATGGTCAGGAACAGAGTTTCGTCGATCTGTTCGTAGACGGGTACTTTGCCGCTCAGGGCTGTGCTTTCGTCGAGAATTATGCCTACACCTTCTCCGCGCCGTTCCAGAAAATAACGTCTGGCTACCTGTCTGCTGACGTTGTCTTCAACCGTAATTTCGGACAGTAGGCGGGCTAGCAGTTCGTTGCGGGTCGCCTGTCCGTATCGCAGCCGTTCCACGGTAAGTGTGTTGGCCAGCGCGCCCGGCGAACTAAGTTCCAGTCTGTCAGAAAACATGAAAAGACGAGTCTTTGAGACTGTCTTGGAATAGTCTCTGTGCACGGCAGCATTTACTAGTGCCTCAAACACGGCTCTCATACTGTATTGAGAACGTTCCGTACGACCTACATCCTTGCGAGCGGAAACCTGATTATATCTTTCAACAAATTTGTAGGCGTCCATGATCTGCCGGTCCAGAGGTCCCCTGAAATCCTTGGCGTCAATCTGGTAGTTGGCGTCCTTTGTCTTGCCGCGATAGAAGACGGCCTGAATGAAACTGTTATATAGATAGTCATCGGGCCTGTCGTGGCACATCAACAAACCGGCGACAGAAGCGCGATACACCGGCCCGTCCCTAACGAGCAGACGCCTCTTCTGCAGCAGGTCTTCCACCTCCTCTTCGGTAGCTCCCTCTCGGATAAACCGCTGATAAAAGTCTTTGTGCAACGTGTTTCTAGTGGTGTTCGGCACGACTTGCTCATCGAAAGAAATAATCCGCGCCTGAGAACGGCTTTGTAATAGTCGCGCAAGTTGATCGGTGGGCATCTCACGCTTGCTGCTGCCCTGGCGAGCCAGGTAACCGCCGGGGCTTTTGTGAACGAAAAGGCTTCGTGGGATATCGACTTTGAGAAGGACTTTCCCGTCGAAGCGCAGCTTCTCGGTGAAGATGGAGACTTGGGGCTCAATGCTATCGCGACAGACTTCAACTACAGTCTTTTCGGACTGGTCCAAGTTGCGCTGGCCAAGACCGACGATTTCTCCATTGTCGTCTACACCCATCAGTATCACGCCGCCTCTGGCGTTGGCGAAGGCGGCAATCTCGTCGGCGAGACTATCTCTACGCGGCAACTGTCTCTTAAACTCGATGGTGGAGTCTTCACCGAGGTGGACTTTCTCGACTAGTTCGGTGAGGCTGTCAAACATATTCTTTTTCTTCAGATAAGAGAAAACACAGTTTCAAGACCTGCCAGCCCTATAGTGGAACCCAATCTTGCTCGAGACAGTGGAAGAAATGGGAATGGTACTAGGACGACTGCACCTGCTGCAGGTGTGACCATGCCAAGTCCTCCTCAGGACGATTCCAGTCTTTCGCGAGTGCAGCTTCACTCAGCAGTGCAATCTCCGAAGCATCTGACTCACTAGGAAGAATCGTTACATATGCCCGTCGTGGTTCTGAGAGTTGGACTTGCTCAAGCAATTGTACATTGCCATGTTCATCAATTGTGGCTTCAATCGTCTGTAGCATGACAACCTCCTTACCACACTTATAGCTCCACGATCATTCTCTTGATTCTGGAACTGATGCCTCCGGCGATCACGAAACAGTTTACCCGTCTTTGACGACACACTCAAACCGCCTCCCGCTTCCCCTTCACCACCCACAGTGTCCACAGCACGGTCGGAACAACGCTGAGCGCTGCCAGAACCCAGATGATCGATGTGATTGTCAGGCTCGTGTCGAGGGCGGCGCCGACCAGGCTGGAGGCGAGAGCGCTGCCGAGGTAGAAGAACATGAAGTCGCTGGCGAAGACACGGCCGCGCACTTCGTCGGGCGCCATCTGGAGAAGAAGGTGGGTTGAGAAGACCCAGATGATGCCGCTGCCAATGGAGCGCACGAAGGAGCCGAGCAGAACCATGGGCAGGCTGAGCAGCGGCGCGGTCACCATCATGCCGGCGATGGCGAGGAGATAGCCGTATGCTATCGCCTCCTTTAAGGACCGGGGGTCGTCCCCGGTCAGTTTGCGGGCGGCGATGGGGCCGAGACCGGAGCCGACGCCGGTGAGGCCGAACATGAGCCCGAGGCTGATGCCGCCCCCCTGGCCGACGGTGAAGACCTGCTGGGCGATCGCCACCTGGATGACCTGGAACGCGGTTGCCAGGAAGAGGGCCATGGTCGCTTTCTGCAGGGCAACGACCAGGACGTCCAGATGGGCGCGCAGATAGCGCAGGCCGCGGAGGTACTGGCCTACGGCCGCGGCGACCGTCTTGTCGGCGGCCGCGGATGCGAGCTTGGCGGGCATGCGGATCTGGGCGAGCAGCAGAGCCGAGAGCAGGAAGGTAAAGGTGTCGAGTATGAAGGCCGGGTACATGCCGAATATGCCGGAGAAGAGCCCGCCCAGCGCGGCGCCGAGGGCGAGCATCACCGACCAGGTGGCGGAGCTGAGCGCGTTGACTGCGCCGAGTTCGCGCCGGTCGGAGATGTCGGGCAGGATGGCCGTATGGGCCGGATCGAAGAAACCGCTCATGGCCATCTGCACGGCTGTCAGCGTGTAGAGAAGCCAGACGTCGCCGGGGTTCCGGACGAGCAGGAAGGCGAGAACGACGGCCGCCCGGATGAGGTCGGCGGCGATCAGGACATATTTGCGGTTGTAGCGGTCCGCGACTACGCCGGCGATGGGGCTGACGAGGAAGGGCGCGAGCATCCGCACGACGAAGAGAGAGCCTACGGCCAGACCCGACTGCGTCAGCATGCCGACGAGCGCGGCCGAGGCGACGAGATTGAACCAGTCGCCGAGAAGGCTGACGATCTGGCCGAACCAGAGATAGCGGAAGTTGCGATTGTTGCGAAGGAGGTCGGTATAGCTGACGGCGGTTTCGGTGGTGGTATTGGCGGTCATGTAGTGTAGTTTCAGTAGCTGATGAACTCTAACTTAGCTTGTACAGATCAACATACGGTATCAGATTCCAGCAGGGAGCCGAAATTCTTATACCGCTTTCCGATTTCCCCGCACCGCCGATAGCGTCCACAACGTCATTGGAACAAGGCCCAGAGCCGTCATCGACCAGATGATCGCCGTGATGCTGAGACTGCTGTCAAGCGCGGAGCCGACGATACCGGATGCGAGTGCGCTTGCCAGGTAGAAAAACATGAACTCGGTGGCGAATACCCTTCCATGCACGCTTCGGGACACATTTTGCAACAGCAGTTGGGTGGAGAAGACCCAGACAATGCCCCCGCCGACACCGCGTACGATTGACGCCAGCAGCACTGCCGGCAGGCTCAGGAGCGGCGCGGTGGCCGCCGACCCAAGGACGATGAGCAGGTAGCCAACAATTATCGCCTTTCTCAGTGTGGGGCCGTCGTCCCCCGTCAACTTACGGGCGAGTATCGGGCCGATGCCGGTTCCGACTCCGGTCAGACCAAACATCAGTCCCATGCTGATGCCGCCGCCTTCGCCGACGGTAAAGACCCGCTGAGAGATGGCGACCATGACAACCTGGAAGCCGGCGGTTAGGCAGAGAGAGTTGAGCGCTTTCTGGGAGGCGATAAAGAGGATGTTGGGATGTTTGTAAAGATATTTCATGCCATCAATGTACTGGCGCAGGCCGGCAGCGATGGTCTTGTCCGCTAAAAGGGTCGCGGGCGCGGCGGGCATCCGGATCTGCATCAGGAACGCGGCAGACAGCAGGAAGGTAACGGTATCCAGCAGGAAGGCCGGGTAGATGCCCCAGACGCCGGCCACGAGCCCGCCCAGCGCGGCGCCGAGGGCAAGCATGGTGGACCAGGTGGCGGAGCTGATCGCGTTCATCGCGCCCAGTTCTCCCTCTTTTGCCAGCTCCGGCAGGATGGCGTTGCGGGCAGGATAGAAGAATCCGCTCACGGCAAACTGGGCGGCTGTCAGGGCGTAGAAGAGCCAGACGTCGCCGGCATCGCGTACGAGCAGAAAGGCGAGGACGACAGCCGCGCGGACTACGTCGGTGGCGATGAGGATCTGTTTGCGGTTATAGCGGTCGGCGACGACGCCGGCGACGGGGCTGATGAGAAATAGCGCGAGCATGCGCACGACGAAGAGAGAGCCGACGGCCAGGCCGGACTGGGTCAACATGCCGACGAGCGCGGCCGAGGCAACAAGGTTGAACCAGTCGCCGAGGAGGCTGACGATCTGACCGAACCAGAGAAAGCGGAAGTTGCGGTTGCTGCGGAGCAGGTCGGCATAGCCGACTGGGGCCTGGGTGGTTATATTTGCGGTCATGTAACCGGCAGGTTATTTCCCCATGCCCCGCAGCGCCTTCAGGCAGCGTTCGACCGCTTCCAGAGGGGGGTAGCCTTCGCTCTCATACTCGACGATGTACCATGCCGTGCCGCCGACCGATTCGCAGGCTTCAAAGACTGCTGGCCAGTCGGTGTCGTCCTCCCCGATGACCGGATCGAAGGCGGGGTGGGGATAGTCGTGGCCCCGGCCGTCGTGCAGCCGCTTGGTGAACGGTTTGAGATGGACGGTCACGGCGCGGCCGGGATAGCTGCGGATAACGCTGACCGGGTCGGCGCCGCCAAAGACGGCGTTGCCGGTATCGAACTGCATAATGACGGATGCGTCGGTGTTGCCGAAGAAGGTGTCCCAGGGGGTTTCGCCGTCGAGAGGCAGGAACTCGTGGAAGTGGTTGTGGTAGCCGGTGCGCATTCCTTCGGCGGCGAGGCGTTCGGCGAGACGGTTGGTGAAGGCGGCCAGTTTGAGCCAGTCGTCGCGGCTGCGGCGCAGCTCTTCGGGGATGCCGGGGATGATCAGTTTGTCGTTGCCGAGGGCATGGTGGAAGGCGATGGTCTTGGGCAGCGGGTCGTCCTGTACAAGGTCGAACGGTACATGCCAGCCGGCGCAGGCGAGGCCCAGCTTGTCGAGTTCGGCTTTCAGGGCGGCGGCGGAGTGCTGGGGCGGGCCGGCGAACTCGACGCCGCTGTAGCCCATTTGGGCCACTGCCGCCAGGGTGCCGGGCATATCGGCGGCAAATTCGCGGCGCACGGAGTAGAGTTGCAGAGCGATGGGAGGCATGGGAACGGATTCCTTTCGACTTTGAAGAAACAACAGTGTAGGAGATCAGATGGTGGAAGCCTGTGTCTTTGGCGCCGATTGGATACTGGTCGCGGAGGTTATTTTCCGGTCTCTTGT
This sequence comes from Caldilineaceae bacterium SB0661_bin_32, assembly GCA_009841235.1. Classification (GTDB taxonomy): domain Bacteria; phylum Chloroflexota; class Anaerolineae; order Caldilineales; family Caldilineaceae; genus Bin5. The sequence continues at coordinate 28,228 of VXMH01000088.1, forward strand.
GTGTCGACGCTCAGCTGGCGCACGGCGGCTTCGTCTATTTCCACGCCGAGGCCGGGTCCGGTGGGCACGTCGAGAAAGCCGCCGGCCTGGTCGAAGGGCTCGGCGATGCCCTCGCGGATGGGGCTGGGCGTGCGGTCGAACTCCATGACCGGCTCCTGCTGGTAGGGGCGGGGTGCGCGCGCGGGCGGGCATTCGGGCACGGCGGAAGCGACGTGGAGGCTGGCGGCGATCATGACGGGGGAGCCCCAGACGTGGGGATTGCAGAGGATGCCGAAGGCGTTGGCCATGGAGGCGACGCGGTGCATTTCGGTGATGCCGCCCGCCATTACGACGTCGGGTTGGACGATGTCAACGCAGCGGCGGCCGATAAAGTCTTTGAACTCGTAGCGCGTGCGCAGGTTTTCGCCGCCGGCGATGGCCATCGGCAGCGCGGCTTTGACCTGCAGGTAGCCCTCTACGTCTTTGGCGTTGACCGGCTCTTCGAACCAGTAGATGTCGAGCTCTGCCAGCTCGCGGCCGATGCGGATGGCAGTGGTGGCGTTATAGGCCTGATTGGCGTCCGCCATGAGGAAGACGTCGGGGCCGACCGCCTCGCGGATGGCGGCGACGCGGCGCACGTCCTGGGCCAGGGGGAGGCCGCCGACCTTGGTTTTCATGCCGGCAAAGCCCAGCTCGACGTACATGCGGGCCTCGTCGAGCAGCCGCTGCGGGATGTCGCGGCCGTCGGAGGCAAGATTTTCCTCGGTATAGTAGAGGCCGGTGGCGTAGACTGCTATGCGATCGCGCACTTTGCCGCCGAGGAGGGCCCAGACGGGCAGGCCGCTGGCTTTGCCGGCGATGTCCCAGAGGGCGGTGTCGACGGCGCTGATGGCGCTGCCGCCGATGCCGCCGGCGACGTTGCCGTTGTAGAGGAGGCGGAACATCGCTTGCCAGAGCAGGTTGCGCTGCATGGGGTCGGCGCCGAACAGGAGGGGGGCGAACTCTTCGTGGACGATGCGCACGGAGGGACCGTGCAGGCCCTCACCCCAGCCGACGATACCATCGTCGGTCACGAGTTTAACGAGGCCGACGTGGCGTTTGTCGGCCCAGCCCTGGGACCAGCCGAAGCCGGGTTCGATGGGCGATTCGAGGAGGAAGGTTTCGATGGAGGCGATACGCATTGCTGGCGCTCCGTATTTGTGGTCTGTGCCGGTCTTACCGGCGGGACCGGGGCCCTGGCACTCTGTAGATAGTTGACGCTAGGCGTTATGAACGGCTGGCTGGCAGCCAGGTTCATCTGTCCACTATTCGCTGATGGTCCAGGGCACTATAGTACCATGCGGGGAATCAGATATGCGATTACGATGACGGCGAGCTGGCAAGCGGTAACCCAGGCGAATGCGCGCAAGAACCGGCCGAGGCTGACTTTAGACGCCCGGCGGTAGCCCGCCTCACTCCAGAAGAAGAAGACTACGGCGGCGACGGCCAGTCCCAGGAGCGAGAAGCGATGGACGGCGGGAAGCGTCCACTGGTCTGCGCCGAAGACGATGGCGATGGCGCGCAGGGCTGGGAGGGCGGTTACGATGTTGAGGATGAACAGCCCGCAAGAGGCGAACCAGATCAGGTAAAACAGTATGGCCTGTGCGGCGGCGTCTCCTGCAATCTTCAAGTTTCTCATAGGGGGTATCCAACTATAGGGCCAGAGGCCAGAGGCCAGGGGCAGCGGCCGTTCAAGCGACAACGCCGGCCAGCTCCAGCTCATTGGCAAAGTGGCACTTTGCGAAGTGACCGGGCGCGACCTCTTCCCAGACGGGCTCCTGCTCGTGGCAGAGCTCCTGGGCGTAGGCGCAGCGGGGATGGAAATAGCAGCCGGACGGCGGATCGGCTGGGTTGGCGACTTCGCCTTCGAGGAGGATGCGCGCCGATCCCCGGCGCCGGGGGTCCGGTTTGGGGATGGCCGACAGGAGCGCTTCGGTGTAGGGGTGTTTGGGGTTGGTGTAAAGTTCGAGCGTCGACGCCATCTCGACAATTTTGCCGACGTACATGACAGCGACGCGGTCGCAGATATGGGCGACGACGCTGAGATCGTGGGCGACGAAGACATAGGTGAGCCCCATCTGATCCTGCAGCTCCTGCAGGAGGTTGAGAATCTGGGCCTGCACAGAGACGTCGAGGGCGGAGACCGGCTCATCGGCGACGACGAGGTTGGGCTGGCAGACGAGGGCGCGGGCGATGCCGATGCGCTGACGCTGGCCGCCGCTGAAGGCGTGAGGGTAGCGGCGCATCACTTCGGGCGCAAGGCCGACGAGGCCGAGAGTGTGAGCGACGCGATCCTCGAGCTCGGTTCCTTTCGCCAGTTCCATGGCGCGCAGGGGGGCGCCTATCAGTTCCAGGATGGTCATGCGGGGGTTGAGGGAGGCGTGCGGATCCTGGAAGATCATGCGCATGTTGCGGCGCACCTGGTTGAGCTGCTTGTCGTCCAGCTCGGTCACATTGACGCGCCCCAGGTCCGGGTCGCGGAAAAAGACCTCGCCCTCTGTGGAGGGGATGGCGCGCAGGATCATGCGTCCGGTGGTTGTTTTGCCGCAGCCGCTTTCCCCTACAAGCCCCAATGTTTCGCCTTCGTTCACCTGCAAGCTGACATCGTCGACGGCTTTGACGTAGCCGACGGTGCGTTTGAAGAGGCCGCGGCGGATTGGAAAATGCTTCTTGAGATTCTTAATCTCCAGAAGCAGGGATGATGATTGGGGCTGGGAGGCGTTTCCGTTTTCGCTTGACATTTGACCTTCTTTAATGCGCTGCCGCTTCGCTATATGAGCGCTGTGTTGCAATGCGCTGCCGCCCGGCTATACGGGTGCGGTCCTCATTGCGTCTCAGGTATAGAGATGGCAGCGTACGGCATGCCCCTCCTCGAGCTGGATCAGCTGGGGCTCGGCCTCATCACAGACGCCGGGCATGAAGTCCGGGCAGCGGGGGTGAAATGAGCATCCTTGCAGCCGCTGGTATGGGCTTGGCACCATGCCTTCGATGGCGTTGAGCTTCTCGCGCTTGTCCTGCAGTACATCTTCGAGCCGCGGGATCGAGTTCAGCAGCCCCCTTGTATAGGGATGCTTGGGATTGTAGAAGATCGAGTCGACGTCGGTGCGCTCGACGACCTTGCCCAGATACATGACGACGACGTCCTCCGCCATTTCGGCGACGACACCCAGATTGTGGGTGATGTAGAGGATCGACATGTCGGATTCAGCCTGCAGCTCCCGCATCAGATCCAGGATCTGGGCCTCGGTAGTGACATCAAGAGCAGTGGTCGGTTCGTCGGCGATCAGCAGCTGCGGGCGGCAGGCGAGCGCCATGGCGATCACTGCGCGCTGGCGCATGCCGCCGCTCAGCTGGAACGGGTAGTCATCGAAGCGCTGCTCCGGGTTGGGCATCTTAACGCGTGCGAGCGTCTCAATGGCGATGTCGCGGGCTTCGGCCTTGTTGACATCCTGGTGCAGGAGGATCGCCTCGGTGATCTGTTTGCCGACGGTACGGACGGGGCTGAGCGCGGTCATCGGCTCCTGGAAGACCATCGAAATCTGATTGCCGCGAATATCGCGGAGCTGGCGGTCGTTCGATTCAAACTGGGCCAGGTCGACGATGTCGGCGGCGTCGGTGCGGTCGTCGAATGGACGGTGGAAGCGAATCTCGCCTTCGACGATCTGGCCCGGGGGCGGGATGAGGCGCATGATCGACATGGCGGTCATGCTCTTGCCGCAGCCGCTCTCGCCTACGACGCCGACTACCTGTCGGCGGCGGACGTCGAGGTCGACGCCATCGACGGCGCGCACGGTTCCTTCCTCAAGAGCGAAGTGCGTTTTCAGATCCCTGATTTCCAGCAGGGTTTCCCGCGCTCCCGCTCCGTTTTGATCTGACGCCATAAAGTGTAATCCCAGTCGTTGCCGGCCTGAAGTCAGTGGTTTAAATCGCCGCTGGAAACCTGCGGCGATTTAATGGTACGGGTCGGCCGCGTCGCGCATGCCGTCGCCCAGAAAGTTGAACATGAGAACTGCAATCACAACAAAAATAACCGGCCAGAGCGTCCAGGGCGTTTGGGCAACCGACATGATGTCCTGCGCGTCCTGGAGCATGACACCCCAGCTGATGGTGGGCGGCTGCAGCCCGATGCCCAGGAAGCTCAACGCTGTTTCGCCCAGAATCATGAAAGGGATGGCGATCGTGAGCTCGACGATGATGAAGCTGGTGAAGCCGGGGAGCAGGTAACGGGTGATGATCGTCCACTGGTTTTCGCCGTCGAGCCGCGCGGCCATGACGAAATCCTCTTCGCGCAGGCTGAGAATTTTACCGCGCACGATGCGGGCCAGCCGCGTCCAGTTGAGGATCGAGAGAATAATGGTGATGGCAAAATAGAGGCGCAGGTTGGGCCAGTCCTGGGGCAGGGCGGCCGCGAGCGACATCCATAACGGGATGGTAGGCAGGGCGTAGAATATGTCGATGAGGCGCTGGATGATTTCGTCGATGGCGCCGCCAAAGTAGCCGGAAATGCCGCCCAGGAGCACACCAACGATGGCGGTGAGGGCGACGCCGATCAGGCCGATGGTCAAAGAGATGCGGCCGCCGTAGATGATGCGGGAGAAGATGTCGCGGCCAATGCGGTCGGTGCCGAAGATGAAGAGCGGCATTGTATCCTTTTCGGTGCCGAAGAAGTGCAGGTCCGACTCGATCAGGCCCCACATTTTGTAGGAATCGCCGCGCACGAAAAGCCTGATCCTGTTTGGCTCGGCGGCGTTGGCCTTGTAGATCGGGCGCGCGGTTACGGGATCACGCCCGCGCACGATCGTGTAGATGAAGGGGCTGCGGTAGCTCCTGCTGACGACTTCAAAGAGGCGGATCTTGGTGGGCGGCGCGGAGGCAAGGTCCTTGTAGCGGGTCAGGGGCGCGTGGGGCGCGATAAATTCGGCAAAGAGAACGACGACATAGAAGAAAGCGAGCACCCACATGGCGAACTTGGCCAGGCGATGGCGGCGGAATTTCCACCAGACCAGCTGCCACTGCCCGGCGCGGTAGAAATCTTCCGACTCGGTAAAGGTGGTGGCCGGGCTTGGCGCCGTCTCAATAGAGCGCTGGCGCGGGTTGATCAGCCTCAAGATGTTGGTGACGATTGAAGTCATGGTCTCAGTTACATCTCCTCCACGCTGCCAAACCGAATGCGCGGGTCGACGGCTGCCAGGGCGATGTCGGCCAGCAGACTGCCGACTAGGGCCAGGGTTCCGACAAGAAGAATGAAGCTGCCGGCCAGGAACATGTCTTGCGAGAGCAGAGCGCGATAGAGAACGACTGCCGCGGTGGGCAGATTGAGCACAATCTCCACTACAGTACCCCCGGAGATGATCCACGGCAGCAGGAACCCGAGGGAGCTGATCAGGGGGTTGATGGCGATGCGCACTGGATAGTTCATGAGGACGGCAAACTCGGACAGCCCTTTGGAGCGGGCCACGGTGACGTACTGTTTGCGCAGCTCGTCCAGCATGGTCGCCCGCATGATACGGATGATGTGGGCGGTGCCGCCGATCCCCAGGATCAGCACGGGTACCCAGATGCGGGTGAGCATATTCTGGAATTTGGCGATGCTCCAGGGTTCGAGCTCGAAAGCCGGGGAGAAGAGTCCGCCCACTTTAAGGCCGAACCAGGCGAAGGAGAAGTACATGACCACCATCGCCAGTAGGAAGCCTGGCACTGCCAGGCCGATAAATCCGATCATGGTGAACAGGTAGTCGGTGAATGTGTACTGCCGCACCGAAACGTAGATGCCGATCGGGACCGAGATGGTCCACACAAATATAGTTGTGAGGATGGCCAATAGGAAGGTGAGCGCCATCTTGTCGCCGATAACCTCGTTGACCGGTCTCCCCCACTGGAAAGACTGACCAAATGAACCTTTCAGGAGGATATTCTGGATCCAGGTCAGGTATTGGACGTGCATGGGTCGGTCGAGCGCGTACTGCTTCATGAGGCGCTCGACCTCGGCCTCGTCTACATCGCGGCCCGATGCCCGCAGCGCGTTAATGTGCTCTGTCAGATAGTCGCCCGGGGGGAGCTGAATGATCAGAAAGGCGATCAGCGAGAGCAGAAAAAGCAGCGGGATCATGCGCATAACGCGCTGGATGATGTAGACAGTCATTGGGAACCCCTTTTGAGGAGAGAGGAGAGAGAAAAACCTTTCGTTTCCCCTTCCGTTTTGCTCCTCACGAACATGCTTCTTCAGGTCTTGCTTCGTAAGTTGCGGCGCATGGTTGTCAGAATTCGGCTCACTTCGTCCAGCAGGCCGCGAAACTTTTTGGTCTCGCTTTTGGGAAACCAGCCCAGATCCTCACACAGTGTCAGAAGTGTTTCCGTTTCTGCCAAAGAACCCTGCGCGATCGCCAGAAAGTGCGCCTTATCCTTCAATGTCTCTCGCGTCCAGCCCTCCGCGATATTGGCCGGTATCGACACTGCCGCTCGGGTGATTTGCGAGCGCATACCATAGTTCTCAGTGCTTGGCAGTCTTGGTGTCAGACGATATATCTCCCGTGCTGCCTCCATCGCCTTCTGCCACAGAATCGTTTCCCGATAGTACATAGTTGAGGAGAGAGTGAAGAGGAGAGTGTAACCTCTCACTCCTCTCTCCTCTCTCCTCGCCGTTTACGCGCCGCCTTCGTAGTAGAAGGCTTCGGGATGGTAGGTGGAGATGCCGTAGGTATCCCAGCCGACCGGTTTACCTGCGGCCGGCAGGTTGCGCATCGTCTTGGGGAAGATGAGCGGAGCCGGGCTCTCGGAAACCGAGCCGACGGCCAGCGGGTTATCGGCAAGCCAGTCGAAGATCTTCTTGCCGGCAGCCACGCGCTCGGCATCATCAATCACGGTATTCATCGTGTTGTAATGGTCGTAAAGGGTCTGGATCGCGGCCGGCGGCTCCTCGCCGTCCTGGCCGTTGCTCCTGAACCAGCGCCCCCACTCGGGAGCAGGGCCGCCCTGGCCGATGTTGGTGGGGATGAACCAGCGCATTTCGACCGGCAGCAACGTATCGGTGCAACGGTCTGCGTGCCAGCAGCCGCAGTGAACCAAGCCCTGGCTCCAGCGTTCGTTGTAGAGCGAGATCTGGATCTCCTTGGTGGAGGCTTCGATACCGACCTCGCGCCAGAAGGTAACGACGATCTCGGTGAACTCGTGGGTGGCGACGCCAACGCGCGGCCCGGCGTGCTCGATGTTGAACTTGAGCACATCGCCGTCAGGGCGCAGGCGGAAGCCGTCGCCGTTGCGCTCCGTCAGCCCCATGTCGTCCAGCAGCTGATTGGCCAGGTCCGGATCGTACTGGGACCAGTTTTCGGCATATTTCGGTTCGTAATACTGGGAGTTGGGCATCGGCGCCAGCTGGCCCATCTTGGCAAGGCCGAAGAAGAGATTCTGGTTGATCTCCTCGCGGTCGATGGCGACGTTCAGCGCTTTGACGAAATTGGGGTGCTGCACGATGTCACGCAGCACGAGGTCTTCGGTCAGCGTGTGGCAGGGATAGAGCGTGTAGCGGTCGGTCATGCAGCTGGTGTAGTCCATGACCTGGTAGTGCTGAGTCGGCTCGTTCTCTTTGTAAAGGGGATAGCGGGCAATCGAGACATCGTGCGGGCCGACGTAGTCGAGCTCACCCTGGATCGTCTTCTGCGTGGCGATCTCATGGTTGGCCACGAAGTCCATGCGCAGGTCTTCAACGTAGGGCAGCTGCTGACCGGAGGTATCGACCTTCCAGTAATAGGGGTTCCTCTTCATGAGCACGAGGCCCTGCTGCGGCTCCTGGTCTACGATCCAGCCGGAGAGCATGGGATACTCAGGCGAGTTGGGGCGCGTGCCCCAGATGCTGCGGCCGCTGCGCTTGTTGCTGAGGAGCTGTACCCAGGTCTCATACTCGGACTCTTCGAGCATGGCGGCCAGGTCATCCTCGTCGGCGAAATCGGCGTGGAACTGCTTGAGATAGTGGCTGGGCAGCAGGAAGTCGCCCTGAATACGGCGCGTGAGGTAGGCGGGGAAGTTCCCGAACGGGGCGGCAAAGGTGACGGAGAAGCTGTAGTCGTCGTGAATGTCGAGGACCATGTTCTCGCCGCCGTGGCGGTATACCCACCATACGCTGGAGGCGACCTCGGGATGGGTGGCGATCGAGTTCCACCAGAAATCGACGTCGCCGGTGGTCACGAGCTCGCCGTCGGACCACTTCATACCCTCATGCAGATGGAAGGTGTAGTGGGTGGCGTCGTCGCTGACTTCCCAGCTGGCGAAGAGGTTGGGCTTGATGGTCTTGAGGTCCTGGTCCGAATAGGTCAGCATACGCTCGGCGAACCAACCGTACTGGCTGACGAAGCTGGACGGATCGAGGTGAATCTGGCGTACCAGGCCGCCGTACTCGCCGACCGACTCGCGCGGCAGGACCAGTGGCGAAACAGGCAGGCGCTCGGTGACGGGGGGCAGGTCACCATTGGCGACCATCTCGGCCAGGCGCGGGGATTCCGAGTACTGGGAGGGTGCCTCGGCCTCTTCCATCACGACCTCTTTGGCCGGTTCTTCCTCGGCCGCCGGTGCAGCAGCCGGCTCCTCGGTGATCACCTCCGGCTCGGGGCCACCGCAGGCAGCCAGTACGACGGCCGCGGTTGTTGCTCCCGACAGCTGCAGGAAGCGGCGGCGATGCATCTTTCGTTGGGTCATGCTTTCCTCCTGGATTGAAACTGTGAAGTTTGGTAAATGATGGATCTAAACATCGGCAAGACTGAGTTGTATAGCCTGCTCACCATGGACGACGATCATCTGTGTAGCCGGCCAGCCGTCCGTCACGCAGTTTGGACCCTCGTAATGGTTGGCGCCATGCAACGGTTGCGCTTCGCCGTTGAGCAAGAACGGCCCGCTCCAGCCGAAACTAACGGTATCACCCTGCAAAGGGCGATAGGAAATTGAAAGGCTGTCACAGTCGAAGCGCGCAGCCAGGACCCGTTTGCGGAATTCGGCAAAGGATCCATGGTCGGCTTTGCGGCCCAGCTGGCATAGCCAGGCGGCGTTATGCCCGGTTGCCCGCAGTTCGCGGAGGGCGGCCGGACCGTCCTGGACAAGCTCGATGGGTAGTGAGCAGCCCAGGGCGAGGTAGGCGTCTCCCCTGGCGGCGAAGGCCCACTCTTTGCCGACCTGGTGCTCGTCGAAGGCGAAGGTGGGGAAATAGGCGCGGGTGAAGCCAATAGGATCTGTCTCCGGCAGGGCAAAGAGCGCGATCAGAAAATCGCGGTGCTGGGCGACGCGGGGCAGCAGCCCGCTGCGCCAGTAGTCGCCCCTGTGGGCATCTTGCTCGAGAGCATCCGCGCCGGGATGGTTGACGAAGACGATGGCGTCTGCGTCCAGGGTCGCCCGCCAGCTCTGCCCCCCCTGGCTGGGCTGACCGGGTTGGAAGTCCTGCGCGCTGCTGAGCAGATAGTCGGGCGTCCTGTAGGTCGCTTTGTGGAACGTCCGCGGCAGATGGTCTTCGCCGGCTTTCCGACCCTCTTCACACGCTGCCCCGATGGCGTGGCGTTGGCTGGCCCACGTGGCGGCGGGGGTTGGTTCGGTTGCCAGCGAGGCGATGAGAGGCGGCAGTTGATACCCTTGGCAACAGCAGAGGCTTACCGGCGCGGCCAAATGCCGGTTCCAGGCGCCGGTGCCCCACATCAGGCGGGCAACGCCGGCCAGTGGCGACACATGTCCGTTCGGAACGACCCCTCCGCTTTCTGCCGTGATCTGGCTGGCGCCGTAGACCCCCTGGAACGAGTCCAACGCCAGGGTCACCAGGGCTTTATCGATCACGACTGCGGCCAGGTCCCAGATCTCTTGCGAATCGGCCAGATCGATGAGGTGGGAGAGGGCGGTCAGCAGTTGGGCCAGGCCGTGGCTTGACGGGTCGGTGAAACCGGTGGTCGCGACGCGCTGGAGCCAGGGCAGAATCGCATCTTCGGCGCGCTGGCGGTGCCATTGCCCGGTCTGCCGGCTGTACGGAAACGGGCGGTCGGGATAGAGTTGCCCGGCCAGGAGCTCACTGGCGGCAAGCAGGAGGCCTTCGATGTCGCCGGCGGCTTTGCCTGTTTTCTCAACATAGTCCTGCTGGTGGTAGGCGAAACCGGTAATGCACTCGTCGAGTTCTTCTCGGACTTCAGTGGGGAATTCGTCGCTTTCGCCGTGGCGGCTGACCATGCCCACGAGCGCGATCAGGCGGGCAAGGTGATCCGCCTCGTAACCCGCGACCGCCTTGACGGCGGCGCCGAGTTTCCTTGAGTTGAGCCGGTTCCACCATCCCAGGGTCATCTTGGCGATCTCGGAATAGAGGCCGTCATCCCCGCTAACGGCGTGGCGCAGAAGTTCGATTTGACGCTCGACATAGGCGCCGTAAGGGGCGGTCCGATAGTCCGACCGCACAACCGACAGCGGGATTTTGCGTTGGACGCGAACGCCGCGAATATAGTACTCGCTGGGGGACGGCATCAGAATCAGCTCGTATTCCCCGTCGGGAATCGAGACGGCCGAAGCCAGCGTCCGGTCGCCGTTGTCACCTTCCCTACCCTCGGATTCAGCGTAGATGCGACCGCTGGACAGTTGCAGGCGGGCGTTGTAGTCGGCCGGCGCCTCCAGCTTGCGCGGCCAGCGCAAAACTATCTTGTCTTCGTGGGCGTAGACGTCTTTCTCCAGGTATAGCTGTTCGAAGAAGGACTCGAAAAGCTGGACGCGGGCAGCCAGCTTCGCAGAGTTGTCGGGAGGGTCGGAGGCAGGGGAAACGGTTTCGGAACTGGTCTGATGAGCGCCATTGCTCCCTGTTTCGGTTGACAAAAGTACTTCGTCCTCGTTGCTGACTCGAGTCGTCAAAGGAAGAGCGGGCTTCGCTGCTGACAGACAGAGGCGCATTGACCTTCCCGGATGGCAAGGAAAGAAGAGAGTCCCGCTTGCCGGTGGAAGGGCAAGAGATGGATCCGGTTTCGCTGAGTGCGCCCCGGATCGAAAGGGGCGAAGGTATTGCGCTGGCGATGAGGGGGGAAGCTCAGTCCATTCGTTGCGGGCGTATTATATTCTTTCTGGCAGCCATGTTACAAATCAGAGAGGGTCTGTATGTGCACTTGGACTTTGCCATTCGGTTTAGGGACAGATGGGGCCCGCTGCCAATTGGGACTTGGCAGATGCAAATTGACTGTGGAGAACTACGAGTCGATCGACAGCACGGGTTCGCCCAGGGTCTGCCAGCGGGGGGAGATGCCAAGGCCGGGGGCGGTAGAAGCCGCCATGCGGCCGTTGCGGCGCTGGGGCGCGCCTTCCGCGGTTCTGACGGTGACGTAGCTGTTGAAATCAGTGGCGGTAAAGAGGAATTCGGGGGGCGTGCTGTGCGCCAAATGGGCGATGGCGGCGGTGGTGATGTCGCCGCCCCAGCTGTCTTCGATGGTCATGGCGATGCCGAGGGAAATGCAGAGATCGCGCGCCTGCCGGGCCTTGGTCAGTCCGCCGAACTTGCTGATCTTGATGTTTACGGCATCCATGGCGTCATCCTTATGCGCTGCAAGGAGGGCGTCGATTCCGTCGATGGTTTCATCGAGGACAAAGGGATGCGAGGTGCGGCGGCGGATCGAGAGACAGGCGTCGTAGCCGAGGCAGGGCTGCTCGATATAAACATCGACGTCCTGGACGCCGCGTACGACGCGGGCGGCCTCGTGGACGAGCCAGCCGGTGTTGGCGTCGGCGATGAGCACGTCTCCGGGGCCCAGGACGGCGGCTGCCGCGTGAATCCGTTCGATGTCGGTGTCGGCATCGGAGCCGACCTTCAGCTGGAAACGGCGGTATCCTTCGGCGCGGTAGGCCGCGACAGAGTCCGCCATTTCGGCCGGGGGACGCTGGGAGATGGCGCGGTAGAGGATGAACTCTTCGCCGTAGCGTCCGCCCAGAAGGATACAGACAGGCTGCCCGGCGGCCTGGCCGAGAATGTCCCAGCAAGCGATGTCGATGCCTGATTTGACGTAGGGATGGCCCTTGAGGGCCCGGTCCATCTGTTCGTTGAGGATTGCCAGCTGGCGCGGGTCGAGGCCGATGAGGTGGGGCGCGAGCTCGGCCAGGCCGGTGCGCACGCCGGCAGCGTAGGCGGGCAGATAGAAGGGGCCGAGAGGGCAGACTTCGCCGTGGCCGACGAGGCCGTTGTCTGTCTCGACCTGGACGATGGTGCTGTCGAATACGGAGACCGATTTGCCCCCGGACCAGGCGTAGCGGCCTTCGTGCAAGGGCAGGTCGACCTGATAGGCGGAGATGCGCTTGATTCTCATCGTTTGCGACTCTCTATTCGGTGGTTGGCAGTCTGATGGCGGCTGGTCTGGGTAATGGTAGGAGCACGGTCTCCGGGTCGTCTTGGGAACGGTCCGATTCTAACACACTATCGTTGTTCCGCAGCAGTTGGGCGAGGCACTGACAGCCTTCCCACTTGACCATTCTACGCAGTTCGGTTACAACAGTATGGAAGAATGGATAACGCGTCCCTGCTTGAACGGAGCGCAGCTTCTCCACGCCGCCCCCGGAAAGGAACCGACGGTTGATCGCTTACTGCCCCGGCAGCAGCTTTCAGGTTGCTGCCGAAGAAGCTCCCCTGCGATGCCCTCTCAGCGGCGAACCGTTGGAGTATCGCGACCTGCCTCCCTTTGACCCGGACCGGATCGATGATCGAGAGCCGGGACACTGGCGCTACCTGGCGATGCTGCCGGTGGTGGCCGGGGGGCGCGAGCTGTTTTCGCTGGGGGAGGGGTGGACACCGCTGATCAAGGACAGCTGGGGGCCCCAGCGGGTCTACTGGAAATTTGAGGGGTTGATGCCTTCAGGCAGCTATAAGGACCGCGGCGTCAGCGTAATCGTGAACTGGCTTGTGGGCCAGGGCGTTCGGACGGTCATGGACGACTCCAGCGGCAATGCGGGCGCCAGCCTCGCCTGCTACGCGGCGAGGGCAGGTCTGTTTGCCCGGATCTTCGTGCCGGCCTACGCGCCGCAGCCGAAGAAGGCGCAGATTGCGGTCTATGGGGCGGAGCTGGTTGAGGTCAGCGGGCCGCGTACGGCCGCGACGGAAGCCGCTGAAGCCTCTGAGACCGGCGTTGATGTCGTGTATGCTTCCCATGCCTGGCATCCGGCCTGCCTGCTGGGCTTCATGACCAATGCCTGGGAGATCTGGGAGCAGCTTGGGGGGAGGGTCCCGGACTGGTTTGTGAGCCCGGTCGGCTATGGCGGCCTTTTCCTGGGCGCCTGGCGGGGGTTTCAGCATCTGCACCGCAGTGGGGTGATTGAGAGATTGCCGCGCATGGTGGCGGTGCAGGCCGAGCCGATTACGCCGGTCTGCGACGCCTTTCACGAAGGCCGCAGCGAGATCGTGCCGCGCCGCCAGGTTGCGCCGAGCATTCTGGCCGACGGCATCGCGGTGGAAAATCCGGTGCGCAACCGCTCTATCTTGTGGGCTTTGCGGCAGTCGGGCGGTACGGCGATCGTGGTCAACGATGAGGAAATTCTGGAAGCGCAGGAGCGTCTGGCCCAGCGCGGGCTCTTTGTCGAGCCGACCAGCGCCACGGTGGCGGCCGCTCTGACGAGTTTGGGCCCCCGGCTGAAACCGTCGGATACCGTGGTCGTCAACCTTACCGGCCTGGGTCTCAAGCGGCTGCCGGCAGTTTAGTGTTTGTCTGTGCCAGGGAGGCATTGGCATGGAGTTCGATCACGATACTTTGAACGAACTTGAGGGCGCGGTGGGCGTCCGCTTCAATGATCGCGCCCTGTTACAACGGGCGTTCGTTCATCGCAGCTATCTGCACGAGGCCGATGAAGAAACTGACCTCCAGGACAATCAGCGTCTTGAATTCTTGGGGGATGCAGTGCTGAGTTTCATTGTCAGCGAACTGCTGTTCCGACGATTTTCGGAGCGGCGGGAAGGTGAGCTGACGAATCTGCGGTCGGCGCTGGTCAAGCGGGAGGCGTTATCCCGCTTCGCCAAGGAGTTGGGACTGGGCGACTACCTGCTTTTAGGGCGCGGTGAAGAGGAAAGCGGGGGGCGCGGCCGCCGCACGACGCTTTGCGATACATATGAGGCCTTTATCGGCGCCTTCTATCTTGATCAGGGACTCTCGGCGCTGCGCAAATTTCTCGAACCGCGCCTGATCGAGGAGATCGGGCGCGTGGCGCAGCACGCACTGACCAAGGATCCCAAGAGCCGCCTGCAGGAGTGGGTGCAGGCGGCGATGGGACAGACCCCTCGTTACAGGACGGTCCACACTGAGGGGCCGGACCATGCCAGGCTTTTCACCCGCCAGGTGACGATCGGCAAGCAGCCCTACGGCGTCGGCCAGGGGCAGAGCAAGCAGGAGGCCGAACAGGCCGCGGCGGCGATGGCGCTGTTTCGTTTGGGGCAGACGATGCCCGGGTACGAAGACAGCGGATTGGCTGCGGAATACGAACTGGCGTCTGTGGAGATGGAACAATTGGAGAGCGAACGGTGAAGGCCGTTTTCCCCGCCGTCAACGTCCTGCTCCGTACACACGGCTACCTCTCGTGTACGGCCCCCTCAATTGCCACCCTCTCTCTACGCTCTCCCCTTCAAGTAGGACCGTAGACCGGCGTTTCGACAAGCTGGCGTCTGTTGCGTATTTTGGCAACGTAGAAGAGAGCAATGCAGAAAAGTATCGATTGCAGCAGCACAATCGACGCCCCGCTGGAAACATCCACGTAGAAGCTGAGATACATTCCGATCAATCCGGTCACCGCGCCCAATATCGTCGAGTAGATCATGAGGCGATGGAAGCTGTCGGTCAACAGCCGCATGGTGATCGGTGGTACGACGAGGGCGGCCCCAATCATGGTCACGCCCATGATCTGGACTGCGGCGATGATCACAGCCGCAAGGATCAAGGCAAACCAGGTCTCGATCCAGACGGTGGGAATCCCGTAGACCTGTGCAACCTCGGTGTTGAAAGTAGTGAAGAGCAGCTGCTTGTAGAAGAAAAAGACCATGAACGTCGCGGCCAGAGTAACGAAGACGATCACGGCAATGTCGGTCGGAGTGACGCCGAGGACATTGCCAAATAGGGCCGCGTCGAACGATTGGGAGAAGCGGCGGTAGCGTGAGATCAGTGCGACCCCCAAGGCGAAACTGGCGGTCGTCACCACCCCGATGGCGGCGTCGGCGCTGATTGTCGTTTTGCGAACGGTCTGATTGATGAGCAGGGCGGCGATAAAACCCCAGGATACGGCCCCGACGTAGAAGTTGAACTGGAGAATGAAGGCGACGACCGCCCCGCCGAAGACGGCGTGGGAAAGGCCGTGGCCGATGAAACTCATGCCGCGCAGGACGATGTAGACGCCGATCATGGCGCAGAGGCCGCCGACGAGGACGGCGGCAATTGTGCCGTTGCGGAAAAACTCATATTGAAACGGAGCAAGCAGAACGTCCATAGCGGTCGGGACTCCTTTGGGGGGTATTGGGCTAAACTATTTTTTCCACGCTGTCGTGATTGGGCAGACCCCCTTCCACCGGGTCCGGAAGCACTTCATTCAGACCGTGGGGATGGGGCCTCTGTTGCACGAAGATCAGATCGTTCTGGCGGATGACAATGAAGTCTCCTTGGTAAGCGTCGCCCAGAATCTCTTCAGTAAAGATCTCTTGCGGCGGCCCCTGGGCTACGATGCAGTGGTTGAGGCAGACGACCCAGGGTACGTGGGCGGCGGCCATGTTGAGGTCGTGAGTTGTCAGCAGGATCGTCATTCCCTCTTTATTTAGCATGGTGAGCCAGTGGAAGATATTCTCTGCGCTGCGGACATCCACGCCGGTGGTCGGCTCATCGAGCACGAGAACTTCCGGGTCTGCGACCAGCGCGCGCGCAAGGAAAACGCGTTGCTGCTGTCCGCCGGAGAGATCGCGGATATGGCGCTCTGCCAGATGGCCGATCTCCAAGCGGTCCAGGATTTCGCGCGCCCGTTTGCGCTCGCGAGTGCGGGGCCACGGCCAGATGTTCTGGCGGTGGTCGAGGCCCATCAACACCACCTCCTCGGCCGTGACAGGGAAACTCCAGTCGACGGTCTCGATCTGCGGTACATAGGTGATACGCAGGTCCGGACGCACGCGCTGGATCTCTCCTTCTCCTGGCGTGAGAAGGGTCAGAATAAGCTTCAACAGGGAAGTCTTGCCGGCGCCGCTCGGCCCCACCAGGCCCACAAACTGGCCGGGATGCAGATGCAGGTCGATCTCCTCCAGGACATTGAACGAGCCATAGCCGAAGGCCACGCCTTTTAGTTCGATGAGCGGATTCATTTGCGCTTCCTTACTTCACTATTCGCTGTCGGGCACGTTGCCGACCTCTACGCCTTCCTCGCGCAGCTGGTCGATCAGCGCAGCAATCTCCTGGGCAGACGGCTGGGACGTGTCGTTAGGCTGGATGGCGCCGATCACGGTGTAGCCATAGCGGATGGCAAAGTACCCACAATTGGCGTCAGGCGCCGGCAGAGTCGCGGCAGTCGGTGCAGTGCCCGAAGAATGAGACGTGGCTTACGTCGACCTCAAAGTCGTATTGGGTATCCATCGCCCGGCGAAACGCCAGCAAGACGCTGTGCGGCAGCTCGAGCAGGCTGTCGCACGAGCGGCAGACGAGGTGGTGATGCGGC
The DNA here is from genome assembly GCA_009841235.1 of Caldilineaceae bacterium SB0661_bin_32. Lineage (GTDB taxonomy): Bacteria > Chloroflexota > Anaerolineae > Caldilineales > Caldilineaceae > Bin5. The sequence continues at coordinate 44,896 of VXMH01000088.1, forward strand.
TCGGGGCCGGCCATCTCGTAGGCAAGCCGGCCGTCGGCCATATGCACCATCGCCAGGATGTGCTGTTCTGTCAAAAAGTGCAGTACCCGGTAGACGGTCGCCCGGCTCAGCGTGGGAGCGATGCGGTGTACATGGTCGTACACGGCGTCGGGCGTGACATGGTCACCGAGCTGACAGACGGCGTCCAGGATGAGCTGGCGCTGGGGTGTTACCCGGTAGCCTGATTTGCGCAGCTGCCGATTGATCTCTGTCGTATTGTGGGGCATGATAATTTTGCTTGTTGCGAAAATTCGCAACAAGTCATAGTGTAGCGCCAGCCGACGGCGGCGTCAACACCGGTTTCCCGTCAACCGCTTACTCGCTTCCAAATCTATCCTGTAGACTGTACCATCTTGCCGACGAGACGGAAAATCTCCAAATGCTTCACAAGCCTCCTTCATCGAGGCGATTCTGCTGCTTAGCGAATTTACGCCGCGTCCGGCGCGTTGCCGGTGTCGATGTCGTCCATAAGTGTGGGGGCGCCGCCAAGCGCTTCAGCTAATGTCTTCATGTTTTGCACCTTCATACATATTCACAAAGAAGTGCGCAAGGGCACCCGGCTCACCGGGCAGATCGTCCTCATCGTTAACTGGCATTGCTGAACTTACTGGTTAACGGACGTATCCGGGCCGGGCACATTGCCGGTCTCAACGCCATCCATGAGCGAGGGGTCGCCGCCGAGGGCTTCCGCCATCGTTTTCAGATTTTCCACCATCATACTGATATAGGAATGTTCAGGGTCGCCCGGGTTTCCGGGAAGATCGTCGTCGCTCAAAGTGCTGACAAATTGGACGCCCGCCTCGCGGCCGATCTGATCGACAACGCGGGAGGGGAAGACCTCCGAGCCGAATATGGCCGGTACGCCGCCTTCACGCAGTTGGTCAATGAGCGCCGCGACCTCCTGGCCCGACGGTTCGGAGAAATCGGCCGGTTGAATCGCCCCCAGGACTGTGTAGCCGTAGCGGGGCGCGAAGTAGGCGAACGAGTCGTGATAGGTATACAGTTTGCGGTTCTCGGCGGGGATGCTGGCGGTCGTGGCCTGAATGGCGGCATCCAGCGCTTCGATACGCGCGGCGAACTCGTCGTAGTTGGCCTGGTATGCCTCGGCGTTGTCCGGGTCGTGGGCGGTCAGCTTTTCGCGTACGATTTCGGCATACGCGAGGGCGAAGATCGGGTCGGTCCACAGGTGGGGATTGGGGCTGCCGGCCTCTTCGGGAAAGGAGAAATCGAAAACATACTCTTCAGGGTCGATGACCATTTCACCGAGGAGAACGATCTCGCCTCCATCCTTCAGATTGGCCTCGGCCATCTGCATTGCGGAGGTCTCCAGGTCGAGCCCGTTGATGAAGATGAGATCGGCACTGGCCAGAGTGACGGCATCGGAAGGGGCCAGTTCGAAGGTATGCGAATCGGCGCCGGCCGGCACGAGGCCGGTCAGCTCGACGTGGTCGCCGCTGATGTTGTAGACGATATTGGTGAGGGGGGAGACGGTCGTGACGACCTGCAGACGTTCCTCTAGCGGCTCCGCCCTGTTTCCTCCGCAGGCGCACAGGAGACTGACAAGCGCCAGCAGAAGGAAAATTCTGGGTGGAGTAGACATAGGCGCACTACCTTTCGACGGGACGGGTCAATGAATCGATGAACTTTGTGCCGGCTTCGTCAGACTATATCGTGAGTTCTCAAACGGGATGAATCGCTGCTGCTGCCAATCTTAGCATTGGTCTGTCAGGCGTTCAAGTCAAATCTGCTTGTATTCCCGATTATGACGACATCCCCTGCGATCTCCTCCAACTGCTCCAATGCCGCCCGCCCATGGTTCTTCAACAAGGTGCGCACGTGTTGCAGGAAGTTCAACTGCTTGTTGCTCGTGGACGCCCAAAATTCGGGGCGCTCCACCACCAGGTTTTCCTTCTCCGACTTGCCCTCAGAGCTGACGAAGGTCAGGGTTGGGCGCCCGTGTAAGTATTGAAGCTTTGTGTGAATCTCTGACCAAAATTCATTCGATACTCCGTTCGCGCCTCCCCAATATGATTCGCTAAACTGCCGTTGCCTACTGTTTTGCAGCAATTAAACAACGTCAATCGCCATCGGTTCTCGTCAGAGGTCGGACCTTTTCCCCAAGCCACGGACACAACTGCGCAAACCGGAACGAATTCATCTCGAACAGCCGCATGAAAAATTCGTATGTCTCAACGCTGTCGCAGTCGATGAAATAACCGTTCAAGCGCAGAAAGGCATCGGTGACAGCGAAGGCAGTACGGTTATTCCCATCCACGAAAGGATGATTGTTCGCCAGACTCTCCATCAGCGCGGCCGCCTCCTCAATCAGGCCATCGTAGTAACCAAGCTGGGGCCGCATGATAGCGGAGGCCAGCGCGCCCTCATCACGTATGCCCAGCGCGCCGCCAAACTCGTCAATCAGAACGTCGTGAATGGCGATGGCTTCGCCAATCTCCGGGTAGTCCAAACTCATTCGGCCAACAATTCTAACAGCCTGCGGTTTCGTTCCACACTGGCCCGGAAATGCGCCATGACTTCAGGTCGCGGCGTCTGCCGGTTGCGGTTCACAATATACTCCTCCATCGCCTCTTCCATCACCGCCTGGAAATGACGGCCCTCGCTGCGGGCAATCTCACGCATCGCAGCCAGCACCTCCGGCGAAACCTGGCTGGAAAACTTTACCCTCTGCCTCCCCATCCCATAACCTCCTTGTGTGTTTACGCTATTCTGGCAAGGAATGGCGATTTTGTCAAGATTCATCTTGATATATCTTGACAAAGCTGTCATACTGCCGGTTCACCCCGCCAGCGTCAGATTCAACGCATCCAGAATCTGTGTCAACGCCTCGCCAAACAGCCTATATGCCCGCGCCAGGCCGCCCTTCTGGTTGAAGGGCGCCAGTTCAAAGGCATCCAGTTCGATGCTGACGCTGCCTGCAATGTGGTCGCGAATGTCCTCCAGCCACCGACGTTGTTCGGCGGTGAAAGTCCGCCCGCCGGCCTCCTGTGCAGCCATCCACGTTTCAAGTCGTTCGTTAGCCCGCGCGTTAAAGGGGACCAGCTCCTCCTCCCCCATGGCATACCGCACCAGCGACACGATATCCGCCAGCGCCCGCTGACCTGACCCCCGCACCCTGGACCGGTCCAGTTGCCTGTACGCCTGCTCATCCGAATATCCGGCTTCAATCAACCCCTCCTGGCTTTCACCACTTACTTTGTGACCACTACCCTTTCGTCGAATCCTGATGGTCTCTTGTGGGAAGTTCGTCTGATCTCACTCCTCTCTCCTCTCCACTCTCTCCTCGCAGTTCAGCCATCGACAGGATGAACTGGGGGCCCAAAAAAACTTGACAAAACCTGTCCAAACCTGACAACATCCTTCAGCGCATTCACC
>VXMH01000075.1 GCA_009841235.1 Caldilineaceae bacterium SB0661_bin_32
CGCGGATGAGCGCCATCTCCTCGTCGGCGCGGCGGCGGAGGTTGATGAGTGTTTGTGCGCAGCGGCTGATGGCGTTGCAGGTAGCGGGAGTGGGTTCCTGCTGCGCCAGCCGGTCCATGCTATTCTGAACGAGGTCGAGAGCATGTTTGAGCTGTTCGGGCATACGGTTGTCGCGGCGGACGGCGGTGGCGGAGTTTTTGCCGCCGCGGGCGCGCCATTCGTGCGCCTGTTCGGGCGGCGCGCCGTGTGCGAGGCAGAGGCCGTTGTATTGTTCGAGGCCGTTGGCCTGGCAGGGCTGGCCGTCCTTTCTGGTTCCTGTGCAGAGTTTTTTGGGCATGGGAATAGTCCTCCTTGGGATGTGTAGGCCACCGGCTGTGTGCGCGGGTGGCTGGGAACGCGAAAAGGTCCGGACCTGTGATAGAACACAACTATCACGAGACCAGACCTCGTGGTATGCACCGGTGCGCGTTTGGGGACACGCCGGTGGATCAATATCGAATTCGCTTACAGTCTAGCACAAGTTTTCCGCCAGCGCAACCCTTTTCTCAAAATTGGGCGCATCCCAGATCCGGGGTGGGAACAGGGCAGGCACAAGGCCTGCCCCTACCGTAGTTTTGTCGTTACCAGGTGTGTAGGAGAGCTCACCCCCATTTTGAACTGCACCCCTCAAAATTGGGCGCATCCCAAATTGTTTGCCGGGTCAGGTAAGGCCAAGGATAGCAAGAGGGTGGCTGAGAGGCAGCCCACGAGTTCCGCATTGCGCTGGAAGCGGTTGAAGGCAGCAGGACGATTGGCCAGTTATTTCGTCAGTTGCTGGAGTCCCGGTCACTGCGATTCCTAACCAGGTACTGATCGAAGAGGTAGTTCTTGATTGCGTCCCCGAAGGCCGGATCGTCGGTTATTCGCTTGTAGAGGTCGAAGTTCTGGTCAACGATTTCCTGGATGACCTGCTCAACTTTGTAGTCGAAGGCGATGCGGACGTTTTCCATGGTGTTGACCGCGGCCGCAACCTCCAGGGCAGTGTCCTCTTGCAGCCGCTCCATCATCCGGCTGAGGGTGATGCGGTGTTCGGGGCCCATCTCGATGCCGAAGCGGTCGTTGAGGTCGGCAATGATGCGGGAGAGGGCTTCCAACTCCTCCGGTGGCGTTTCGCCATGTTCCTTCGTGCGCATCGGCTCCAGTTTGTCGCCAACCCGTTCCAGTTCGATTTTTCCATCACCGATCTGCTGAATTCGATAGGACTCCATGTCGATGTTCTGCTGGATTTCGAGAGGCAGCTCTTCCCGGTCGACCTTGAGCAAGCGGCGCAGATGCCGCGCAAAGATGTAGAGCTTCTCAAGATCGGCGTCCAGGAAAGTCAGCACCTGGGCCAGGAATGAATACAGTTTCACGTAGTCGGCGAGTTGACTGCGAAAGTCGCGCTGCTCGTCTTCCTGCAGTTGGGAGAAATGGCCGACAGTCGGGGAGAGAGCCGCATAGATCTGATCCTGGGTCGCATTGCCGCTGAAGAACAGCTGCGCAAAGGCGTCCACGTCTTCATCGGTGTAGACTGGAAATGCTTTGAGCCCGGTTTGAATTTCGTAAAGCAGATTGGGATCGGTTGCCTCCGACAGAATTGTCGTCTCATAGTAGGGCTGGAAGGCGGCCCGGATGTCATCCGCCTCGTTCGTAAAGTCCAAGACCATTGTGCCGGCCTTGTGCGGGTGGACCCGGTTCAGCCGCGAAAGGGTCTGCACGGCGTTCACGCCGCCAAGTTTTTTGTCGACATACATGGTATGCAACAAGGGCTGGTCGAACCCGGTCTGGAATTTGTTGGCGACAACGAGCAGCCGGCAATCAGGGCCCTCGAATGTCCTGGCCGTCTGGAGTTCCGGGAAGTCGTTCATCCCGGCTTCGGTGTAGGACGCGACGCCGTCCTGCACGGTGCCTGAAAAGGCGACGAGGGCCTTAAAGGGAGTGCCGAGCTCTGCCAGGCGCCGGTCAACGGCCAGCTTGTAGCGCACAGCGTGCAGACGGGAACGGGTCACGATCATCGCCTTGGCCCTGCCGCCGATTTCATGCTGTGACTTTGCCATGAAGTGCTCGACCATAATCCCCACCTTCTCTTCGATTGCATGCGGATGCAGGTCTACGTACGCCTTCAGCAGGTAAGCGGCCTTGGCCTTGTCGTAGCGGGGGTCGTCTTCGACCGTCTTGTACAGCTTCCAGTATGACCGATAGGTCGTGTAGCTCTCCAGAACGTCGAGAATGAACCCTTCCTCGATTGCCTGGCGCATGCTGTAGAGATGGAACGGCGCAAAGGAGCCGTCGGACCGGCGCTCGCCGAAGAGCTCCATCGTTTTGGACTTGGGGGTCGCGGTAAAGGCGAAGGTCGAGACGTTTTCGGGCTGCTTTCGTCTCGCCATCTGTGCCAACACCGCGTTGTCCAGCTCATCTTCCCCCTCTACAGCGCTGCCGCGCTCCTGTTCCTCCGCCGCTGCAAGGGAGGCCGAAGCGAGAACCGCCTTCGGCCCCTGGGCGCCCTCGCCGGACTGCGAGGAGTGGGCCTCGTCCACGACCAGGGCAAACCGCCGGCCCGTCCCCTGCTCGCGTGCGTCGGATACCAGTTTTCGTATACAGTCGAGCTGCTGGTAGCGGGGGAAGATAAGGAAGCGCTTGCCGGTCTTCTTGCCCTTCTCATCCTCCTCCCGGACTTCGTAGATGAACTGGCGCACCAGGTCCAGCACGCTGTCGGGGACCCAGGTCTCCTCCCAAAGGTAGGATGTGGGGTAGCCGTTCCGGGACAGCGGGACGGGCAGGTTGCCGGCACCGCCGAACTTCCCCCGGTTAAAGGGCAGGAAACGCGTCCGGGTCCTTGCCAAATGGGTTGTCACGTAGACCAGATCTGTTAGCTCTCGTATTCGTCTTCTGCTTTCTCCAACAACGCCGGCTGGTGTGGATTAGAGGCTTCCACATATCCGGCCCTGTCTTCCCTACCTAGCCTCTGCACCGCTCTCTGATGGAATTCCGGTACGATCTCGAAGCCGATGAAACGCCGGTTTAGCCGCCGTGCGGCCACGGCTGTGGTCCCGCTTCCCATGAACGGATCGAGGACCACCTGGCCTTCCCTGGTTGTAAGATTGATTAGGAATTCGATCAGTTTGAGTGGTTTCTGTGCCTCGTGGACTCTTTGTTCGCCTTTCTGGAAGCCGAAGGCCAAGAGATTAGTCGGATTGGCGCCCTGGATCTGACAGGCATCCAAGTTCATTGCGCCCACACCGTGTTCCAGGATGTTATCAGCGATGGTACCGCCGATCTTGTATGGTTTGACAAGCCAGACAATCGGCTCATATAGGGGCGCCAGGTTGCCTAAGCGCCAACCGGTCCAGGCTTCGGCATCGGCTGCCAATCCACGCCGCTCAAATACGATGCTAACCCGCTGCGCCCGATGGTGCGCCGACTCTTTTTGCCATGCGAGGATGTCCTTCAACAGGAATCCGCTGCCTTCAAAGGCGTTGACGACACGATGGATTGTACGGCGTGCGCCAAAGACGAATAAGGAAGCGCCGTCTTTCATTTTCGGCAGAACCATTTCGGACCACCTTTGACACCATTTCTGGTATTCTCGGCCGATATTTCTGTCCGCCTGCGACCAGCCATTGATCGGTTTTCCCCGTCTCTTGAAAGCAGATTTACCCACCTGAGCTGGTGATTGACCCAACAACGCCGAGTTTGTGTTGTCATGTAAGACGTCCCAGTCGTCGAGACTAATTCCGTAGGGAATGTCCGAGAGAAATAGTTCAATGCTGTTGTCTTCCAAGCGCGGGATGTGGTCGCGGCAGTCACCCTTTATAATTCTGTCCAGGTAGTCGGCGTTCATTCTAACTGTCACTCTAGGTCAAGAATTCTGTTCTCGGCAACAGATTGAACTGCTTGAACCTTGTTGTCGAGTTTTCTCCACATCAGAACTTCCTTGATTGCTTCATCTCGCTCTCGACTCTTTCTGCATCAACACCAAAGTCGCCACTCAGAAGGCTTATCTCTTCTATCCAGTAATTCCGTTTCTCGATCTGGTCCGGAGTAATCAGCACAGTGTTTCTCTTCGCTCCATCACTGGTTGCACGAAAACGATTTCCCGGTCTTACTTGCAGCTTTATCGCTCAGTGGATCGTCAGTCAGGATCCTGCGGTTGCAGATGTTCGATCTCCATTGTGATCCCATCCCACTTTTCTCGGAGATATTCGGCGACGAGGCGCCGGTGACAGTGGTGGGGCTTATGCTCGCTGCAAAGGAGGCAGGCGTTATCGAAAAGTTCAGGTTGGAACTCTTCTTCGATTTTTCGGGAGACCATGAGATCCCGGAATGAATGCTCATAAGCTGCCCATGTCCCCTTCTTTTTCTTGAAGGCGTTGAGGATCTCTTGGGTGGGCGCGAGTTGGGGCAGATGCAGGTATTCGATGCTGCCGATTTCGCGCAAGAAAAATCGGAGGTCATTCTGCTTGGCAAAACCGGACAGTTGCGACCGGTTGTTGAGGCGGGTATCGATCAGCGTGCGAACGCCTGACTCTTTGAGTTGTGTGAAGAAAGTCTGCGCGCTCTTTTGGGTGAAACCGATAGTGTAGAGTTTCATCTCAGGCTTTCAGCCCCGGGCATTCAAGCGATTCTCTCCTCCGTTAAGTTGAACGCTATCGATTTGAGGAGCCCCACTCATACTTTTCCTCGCATACTATAAGTAAGTCCACTCTGTCCAATGTGGCATTCATCCAGAGAATGGCCTTGAGAGTAGTCTCGATCATTGAATCGGCTCAATTGTGATTTCACCTCCGTCCAGAACGGTTATCGTCACGCGATTACCATAGAGAAGTGACATGCCGACCAAAGCCCCTCCCTCTGCTTGCAAGGCAAGCACTTCGCGTTCTTGATCATTCCAAATGACCACTGCCAGATACACTTCCAGTATCACTGTATTCCCATCTCCCAGAGTAGCAATTCGATTTCCAGCTGGTTGCAGTTCAAGGGAAGTTACCGTAGCCTTCGGCAATGTCAGATAGCCATTAAAACCTGTATCAATAGCTGCTTCAACCCTTACCTTCCTCTGATTTTGATCAACAATCTCCAAATCTATGACGGCTTCTCGCCTATCGGTAACTTTGCCGGTAATCATTTCTGATTCACTACGAAACGTCCTCCAATACGATAAGCAGTCGGAAATCCGATACGTAGACCGTAGATTACAGCATCGGGATAGCTGGTAAGTAAACGCTTCGTTGCCTGGACGTCGTCAGTGTCAATTTCATATGCACCGGTCTCGATGTCAATGACCATGAAGCTGCCATTGTACTCAGGCTCGACTATCCCCTGCAGCCGCTGGCGATAGATAGTATCCCCCTTGGATGCAACCTCCTCGGGCGTATATTTGGCATATGGCATGAGTTCCTTCTCCTGTCCCTTCATCAGTGCCGAAGCTGGCATTCAGATCACACCACCGCGGCCATGCCCTCGGCGCCGGTATCGGCTGCGCCGGAGAGGGCGCCGGTTTGGGGGTCGATATGGAGGGCATGGACGAGCGCAAGGCCGCCGTGGCTGTAAGGGATGTGGACGGCGGGATGGCGTTTGTTGACTTCGTCGAGCACCCAGATGGGGATGCGGCGCTGGCAGCTGATGGCGTCGAGCTGACAGTCGAAGCGGGGGGCGTGCACGGCCTTTTCGATGTCCATGCCGAAGTCGATTACGTTGAGGATGACCTGCAGGACGGAGGTGATGATGCGGGTGGCGCCGGGCGCACCCAGGACGAGGAGGGGTTGGGCGCCGCCGTCGGAAGCGTCGTTGCTGTAGACGATGGTCGGGGTCATGCCGGTGGTGCGGCCTTTGCCGGGCGCGATCGAGTTGGGATGGCCGGGCAGGGGGTGGAAATTGACCATCGAGTTGTTGTACATGAAGCCGAGGCCCGGGGTGATGACACCCGAAGATGAACCCAGCGAATGGGTGAGCGAGACGCAGTTGCCTTGCGCGTCGATCACGGAGAGGTGGGTGGTGTGCGGAGTCTCAGGCTGGGATGGCGAAGGTTCGATGGGCTGGCCGCTGTCGATCCGCTCACGCCAGAAGGCCGCCCGATCTTTCGACATCATCCAGTCAAGAGGCACTGCCTCGAATTCGGTATCGGCCAGGTGGGGGTTACGGTCGGCGAAGGCGGCCTTCATGGCGAGGCCGACTGTGTAGATGTAATCGGCCGAGTTGTGGCCCATAGCGGCCAGGTCGTACCCCTCCAGGATGTTGAGGATGGCGATGAGAGTAGCGCCGCCGTGGGGCGGGGTGGAGCTGGTGACGGCGTGGCCGCGGTAGGTTCCGGACAGTGAGGCGTCCTCGCGCAGGCGGTACTGTTCAAAGTCCTGGCGGGTGACGAAACTGCCGTTGGCCGCCAGGTCGGAAGCCATGCGCTCCATCAGATGGCCGTGGTAGAAGTCTTCGCTGCCATGTTCTACGATATGGCGCAGAGTGGCAGCGTAGTCCGGGTTACGCAGGATTTCGCCGGTGTCATAGGGCTCGCCGTCGTCGCGGAGATAGATGCGGCGGGCCTCCGGATTACTGTTGATATAGTCGCGCAGGCTCATCCCCTCCCAGTACTGATTGGAGCGTTTCCAGCCGACGGCGAGGGAATCGCCGACGACATAGCCGTCGTGGGCGGTGCGGATGGCCGGTTCTGCGGCCTGTTCGAAGTCGATGGCGCCCCAGCGTTCAAGCAGGGCAGAAAACATCTTGACCGCTCCCGGTGTACAGACCGACGTGTAACCGGCTTCGTTGACGTTGCCTTCAAGGAAGTATCCCCAGCCACCGGGATTGGGGCGGATCAGCTGTTCCACCCACATGTCATCCTTCACGAGGGCCCCGGCCAGGGCAGGCGCGTCAATTCCGATGGAACCTGGCTGTCCGGCCAAGTGCAGATTTATCACGGCATAGCCGCCGATGCCGCACATTTGGGGGCTGACGACGGCCTGCATAAGGGCGGCGGTAACTGCGGCGTCAACGGCATTGCCGCCGGACATGAGGACCTTGGCGCCGGCTTCCACGGCGAGCGGTTGCTGGGCAGAGATTGCGGCAGGCATGGGGTTTTGGCTCCTGGTGGGAAGGACGTCGATGGGTCAGGCGCACAGGCAGTCGGCGTCTCGCGGTCAATGATACGCGAATACGCGGCCAACTGCAATGGGAATCTGGCACTACAGAGAGCAGACGATGCGGATGTTGGTTGCTGTGAGTTCGTTCTGGTCGCGTTCCGAGGGGATAAGCCGGAATTCAAAGATATGTTCACGGCTGGGGAGATAGTCCTTTACGGAATTATCCTGCATCATTGAGAAGTGGAAAAAGGCGCTCTCATAAGGGGAATCGGAACTCTTGCGTTTGTCCACCAGCCACAGGTGGGGCGAAACCTTGGTGAGGAATCGCATATAGCCAAAGCCTTTATCCTCGTTGTAGTAGTAGCACCAGCCGCGCACGGTAGAATCGGGATGGCCCCAGTCGGCAGAGCCGTCGTGCACGGGCAGCAGGTTGGGGATCAAGTAGCCGGACATGAACAGATCCACTTCCTGTCGTAGATTGCCCGAGACATTGTCAAATGCCACCACTTCCACGCGGCAGCCCTTGTTCTGGAGCGCACGTACCACCTGTACAAAATCGCCGTCACCGGTTGCAATCAGAACCCTGTCGAGATTTTCTGATTGGAGCAGTGCGTCCACTGCCAGGTCCAGATCGGAATTGGCCTTGGCATAGCGGTTGCCGGCCTCGTCATCGTACCAGCGCACCTGCTTGATTATCACCTTATAACCGAGATCACGCAGTGCGGAATGAAAGCGCAACGCGCCGACGCGGTAGTCGATATCCCACTGGGCGCGTTCGGTGTCGTGGGTTACGTACGCGTTCAGACGCACGGGTTCGCCCATATCCCTGCAGGCAAATTCGCGCAAAACGTCATATTGCATGCGGGAGCCGCCATTGCGATAGATGTTGGCGGCGTCAACATAGACGCCGACCTTAACCTGAGATTGTTTCCAGACCATAAGAAATTCCTTTTGAGCTAAAATACTGTACTGACCGAAGAACCGTCCAACATAAGGTATAGATTCTGTACAACCTGATTATACTGCACAGACAAATACTAAGCCATATTCGATTTAAGTTCTCGGTATTGTGTATTCGGGCCATTCAAAACTGTTGCCTCCTGTTCAGCGCAAGGCACGGGAGAACCCTGCGCCCGGCTCACTCAAGGGCGCGAAATAACTGTGAAGGCGGCGGAGTCGTTCCGTTGACGATTGCGGGTCTGTACAGACTGTGGCAGTGTTGGTTTGGGCGGTGTGTCTCTTATCGAGCCCTTTGCAAGCGTGTATATCTGGATATTGAGTATTGGACCGTTTCGGGTAAGATAGGGCAGTCCTGAGCGGGGCATTTGAAGTGGAAGACGGGTCGCTCCCGTCGGACGTACCGCACTGACAGAGGAACAGTGACGATGTTAAAGATACTTCTGCGGGTTTCCGGGCTCCTTGACAGCCTTTCAGAACGCGTCGGCGGCGTGTCTGTGTATCTCGTGATCGTTACGGTAGCAGTTGGGTTCTACAATGTTCTTGTGCGCTACATCGCGAGGTTCATAGGCGTACAGCTGTCCTCCAATCTCTTTATTGAGATGCAATGGTATCTGTACTCGCTGGTCTTCTTTCTGGGTTTTGCCTATATTCTGAAAAACGGCATCAACGTACGCGTCGATTTCATCTATGCGAATTGGAGCAGAAAGCGCCAGGCGATGCTCGATTTCTGGGGACATCTGTTTCTGCTCGTTCCCTATTGCGTCATCGGCATCTGGGTGACCGTGCATCCGGTGATGACCTCCTGGCGGCAGTGGGAAATGTCGCCTGATCCAGATGGGTTGCCGCGCGCGCCTCTGAAGACAATGATAATCGTTGCCTTTGTTCTCTTGCTATTGCAGGCAATCTCCGAGTTGATCAAACTTTACGCAGTGCTGCGAGGTGAGGAGGAAGAGATCGAAGATCTGGCGGAACACCAGGAGGCTTTGCGGATCGAGTAAGGGTCTCGCGAGCTGGTTGGAGTCGTTGACGACTGGTTGCTGATCCGTGGCAGGCTGTGTTTCTTTTCCCGCACGGGTCACACGAAAGGGAGTGGCTATGGGGTTGGAATGGCTGGCGATCGTGATGTTCATACTGTTTTTTGTGCTGATCCTCTATGGATATCCGGTGGCGTTTTCGTTCGCCGGGACGGCCTTCGTCTTCATGTTAATTGGTTGGGCGTTGGGCATTTTCAACATGAATTGGATCAAGCTGCTGCCCAACCGCTGGTTCGGCACGATGTCGGACTTTACGCTTCTGGCGATTATATTCTTCGTCTTTATGGGGGCGATTTTCGAAAAATCGGGGCTGGCTGAGCGGCTTTTGACGACGGTCGGCATCCTGCTGGGATCAATGCGTGGCGGTCTGGCTCTGGCCGTGGTTCTGGTGGGGACACTGCTGGCGGCGGCTACCGGGGTGGTCGCGGCCACTGTTATCGTGATGGGACTTCTGTCACTGCCGATCATGGTGCGCTATGGGTACAATCATCAGCTGGCGACAGGCATCATTACGGCCTCGGGGACAATGGCGCAGTTGTTGCCGCCCAGCCTGGTTCTGGTGGTACTGAGCGACCAGATCGGGGTGGGCGTGGGCGATCTGTTCGTCGGCGCGCTGATTCCAGGGCTGATTCTCTCGGGCCTCTACGCCCTGTACGTGATTGGGATCGCCATCGTACGTCCGCAGGATGCGCCGGCTTTGCCGCCGGAGGCTCGAACTGTTCAGGGCGCAGCATTGTTGCGGCAGACGTTGATTGCAGTTGTTCCGCCAGTTCTGCTGATTTTCTCTGTACTGGGCAGTATCTTTCAAGGTATAGCCACACCGACCGAAGCAGGTGCTGTTGGCGCGATCGGCGCCTGTATCCTCACAGCGTTCAACCGCAACTTGAATTGGAAGCTGATCAAGGAGGCGGCCCGCTCCACGGCCAATATCACCGCCCTGGTGATCATGATTCTGTTCTGTTCGACCTACTTCGGGCTGGTCTTCGACCGTTTGGGGGGACAGGAGTACGTACAGAGCTTGCTGACGAGTCTGCCCGGCGGGTTCTGGGGGTTTGTGATTGTGGCCAACATCGCGATCTTCCTGTTGGGCATCAATTTGGAGTTCATTGAGATCAGCTTTATCGCGATGCCTCTGTTTGTGCCTGCCGCCCTGGAACTGGGTTTCACCAATGCACAGATGGTCTGGTTTGGGGTGATGATGGCGATTAATCTGAACATGGCATTCATCTCGCCGCCGGTTGGATTTTCGCTGTTTTATCTGCAAAGCGTGGCGCCTCCGGAGGTGAAAACTGCGGATATACACAAGGGCGCACTGCCGTTCATGGTGCTGCAAGGCATCGCCCTCGTAGTCGTTATCCTTGTTCCGGAGACGGTGACCTGGCTGGTGGAAGCGGCATCGTAGGCCTTTCCATACAGAAAAGAGGGGCGAGTTATGCAGACTCGCCCCTCTTTTTTTGTGAAAACCTGAACCGGGAAATCGACATCAGCTGCAGGAGCATTACCGGCTTCGGCCCACGTATTGCAGGTAGCCGCGCTCGGCCAATCCGTGCCAGGACTGAATCGCGCTGCGGAAGGCGGACCATTCTTTGAAGATGGACGCAAATTCGGCATCGTCGGCTGCGATTTCGTCGAACAGCCCGAATGCAGACTCTTCAGCAGCCTGCATTACATCGTCCGGGAAGGGCAGCATCGTAATGTCGGCGTCGTTGATGAGGCGGCCCAGTGCTGCCGGGTTCTTGGCGTCGTAGCGCGCCATCATCGTCGCATTGGCGGCGTAGGCGGCCGTTTTGAGTACTTCCTGATACTGCTCGGGCAGCTTGTTCCACTCGTCCAGGTTGATCTGGATTTCCAGCGATGGGCCCGGCTCCCACCAGCCGGGGAAGTAGTAGAAGCTGGCGGCCTTGTGGAAGCTAAGTTTTTCGTCATCGTAGGGGCCGACCCACTCGGCGGCGTCGATGGCGCCGGTCTGCAAGGCCTGGAAGATCTCACCGCCGGGCAGGACCTGGACGGTTACGCCCAACCGATCCATAACGCGGCCGCCGAGGCCGGGAATGCGCATCTTCAGCCCTTCCATGTCGGCGACGGAGTTGATCTCCTTGTTGAACCAGCCGCCCATCTGAACACCGGTGTTGCCGGCCGGGAACTGGATGGTATTGAACTTTTCGGCGTAAACGGCCTGCAGCATTTCCAGGCCGCCGCCTTCATAAAGCCAGGCGTCCTGCTGGCGGGAGGTGAGGCCGAAAGGCAGGGCTGTGCCGAAGGCGGTGATTGGACTTTTGCCAACGTAGTAGTAGGAGGCAGTATGGCCGATCGGCACTGCGCCCTCTTCTACGACATTCAACACTTCCAGGCCGGGCGCGAGCTCACCAGCGGCGCGGGCTTCAATTTTGAATTTGCCGTGTGTCATGGCCTCAACGCGCTTGGCAACCGTCTCGGCGCCGCCGAAAATGGTGTCCAGGGCGGGCGGCCAGCTGGTGGCCATCTGCCATTCAATCTCGGGCAGGGTTGAGTCCTCTGCGACGGCGCCTTCAAGCTGGCCCGGCGCCATAACACCGGCCTGTTCACAGCCGGCGACGGTCAGGGCGGCTGCGCCTACGGCGCCTGTTGCAGCCACTTTCAGGAATCTTCGTCGATCCATTTCAGTTTTCTCCTTCCTCTCGGAGTAGCATGAGACATAGAATGCACAAAATGCACCGTAATTGTACTCAGGCCAGGGATTTCTGACAAGAGACAGACAGCAAGAGGCGGTTGGCTGAGCCGGAGGAAAGCCGGTCCTGGGCGCAGCTGCTGCGTGGTATTTGAGTGGAACCTACGTCCAGATTATCGTAATGAGCATGAATTACAGGGGGCAGAGCAGGTCGAGTACGGAGCTCAATCCCCGGAACTCCAGTCCTGGCCGTCCAGATGAGCGCCGAATGACATATAGGCAACGGTCCCGCCATCGACGTAGATTGTCTGTCCGGTGACAAAGTCAGCGTCGTCGGAGGCGAGAAAGGCGGCCACATGGGCGATGTCGGACGGTGCGCCCAGGCGGCCCCAGGGTACGGTGGCTTCAAAGATGGTTGGGTCGTAATCGGGAATGTCTGCAAAGTAGCGGGGCACTTCGATGAGCCCGGGGGCGATGGCGTTGACCCGCACCTTCTGCGGAGCCAGCTCGACGGCCAGGTGGCGGGTCAGGGCGGCGACGGCGCCCTTGGTGGCGGCGTAGACTGAGTAGTCGGGGACGCCGGCGTGCGTATGAACCGAAGCAAGGTTGATCACCGAACCGCCGCCATCTTCTTGCATGCAGGCCAATGCGCGTTGTGCGCAAAAAATCTGGCTGCGCACGTTGATGGCGAACAGCTTTTCGAAGTGGGCGGGTGTAATATCGGCGAGTGGGCGGGTCTCGGTCAGGCCTGCGTTGTTGACCAGCACATTCAGTCCGCCGAGGCAGCTGGCGGCGGCATCCACGACCTGCGCACATACGTCGGCGGACTGCGTGAAGTCGCCCTGCACGGCTGCCGCAGTACCTCCGGCCGCTTGAATCTGTGCTACGGCTGCAGCTGCGCCTTCGTCGCTGTAGGGGTAGTGGCAGACGACGGCGGCGCCCTGACGGGCCAGTTCCAGGGCGATGCCCTGGCCGATTCCGCCGTGGTCGACGCCGGTTACGAGCGCTTTCTTGCCGGCAAGTGCACTGTTGGCGCTCATTTCACCTCTCCAGCAAGTGTGAGGCGTTGAGGGATGCGGGACGTTGTGATTGGCGGGTCAAATTCGCCTCACTGGGAGCGCTGTGGTCAAGAGGGGAATGGCGTCCGGCGGGCGCAGTGTCTGCGTCCGGGGGAACCTGCGGCGCGCCGGATCCCGAGTGGAGCGGGCCCGGAGTGGGATGAACTCACTGGCTACTCCACTACGGGCCAGGCCGCCGGCTCCGCTTTAACACTGTCCTCAGTCTGTTGTGGTCCATTCCGGTTCCGGCTGGATTGACGTCTCCGGCGGAGGGCCGGGGTCGGGTCGGCCGCTGCCTTCGAGGCGGCTGATGAGCTGAACGGCCATGTCGTCTTCGACGAGTAGCTGGCAGGACAGACGCACGCCGGTCAGGCCCTTTTCTTCCAGCTTCTCTTTTTCGGCGACGGTCATTCTGGCAGGTTCGCCGCCGACAAAGGCAACGCGGCAGGTTGTGCATTTGCAGTTGCCGCCGCAGGCGTGCAGCTGATCGACGGCTGCGTCCTCAACCAGCGCCAGAACCAGGCGCTTACCAGCCTGTACATCGAATGTGCCAACATTTTCCACTGTCAACTTTGGCATGAAATTCTACTCCTGTACGTGTGAAGGATCGGTCCGAAAGATCGATTTCAATTGCGCGGCGCAAATCCTTTCTGCATTCTCTCACATTTCCCGGACAAACACGAAGAGGAGGTCATTGACGTTGGTCCGGGTCGGGCCGGTTTTGAGCAGGTCGGCGGCGGCGCGCAGGTAGGGATAGGCATCGTGGCGGCGGAGGTGGTCGGATGCGGAGAGGCCGGCAAGCTCGCCTCTGCCGACGGTGCCGCTGTCGGCCAGGCCGCCGGCGCTGTCGGTGGGGCCGTCGGTGCCGTCGGTTGCCAGTGAGACGATGGTAATCCCCGGCAGGTGCTGGAGGGCCAAGGAGGCTGCGAGGGCCAGCTCCTGGTTGCGGCCGCCCTGGCCGGGACTGTCCCCCAGGTTGACGGTGGTTTCGCCGCCGAGGATGAGGCAGGCAGGGGCGGGGACCGGTTGGCCGCTGTCCAGCACTTCCCGCCCGAGGCCGACGAGTACTTTGGCCACTTCAGCGGCTTCGCCTTCGACATAGGTCGAGAGCAGAACGGTGTTGTAGCCGAGCTCGGTTGCCTTTGCGAGGGCGGCGCTGGCCGCGGTGCGGTTGTCGGCGACGACGAGAGTGTTGCAGTTGTCGAAGACCGGGTCGTGCGGTTTGGGTGTATCGGGGATTTCGCCGTTCAGTCCGGCCTGCAGACGTTTGCGTACCGCAGCCGGCAAGGCGGCGTCTATCCTGTACTTCTCGACAATGGCCCAGGCATCGGCCCAAGTGGTTTCGTCGGGGACGGTGGGGCCGCTGGCGATCACGTCCAGGGGGCTGCCGATGACGTCGCTGAGAGCAAGGGTCAGGAGGGTAGCGGGCGCGGCGGTGCGGGCCAGCTGGCCGCCCTTCACGGCGCTGGTGTGTTTGCGGAGGCAGTTCATTTCGTTGATGGTTGCGCCGCAGGCCAGGAGGGCGTCGGTCATGCCCTGCATGTCGGTCAGGGTGAGCGCTGGAAGCGTTTGCCCGGAGTTGGCGGCGGCCTCGTTTGCCGGCGCCAGCAGCAGGGCGGAGCCGCCACCGGAGAGCAGAGCGATTACCAGGTCGTCGGCGTTCGCCTGCTCCACGAGGGCAAGCATCTCTTTGCCGGCGAGGACACCGGCTTCGTCGGGAATCGGATGACCTGCCTCCACGACGCGGATACGGGAGGCCGTTGTGGAGGCAGGGTCGGCAGGCTGGGCATGGCCATACTTTGTCACGGCCAATCCACTGTTGATACGGTGCTGGAGCACAGCTTCGACGGCGCTGCACATCGGTGCGGCTGCCTTGCCGGCGGCGACGACGAAGATGCGGCGGCAGCGGGCGAGGTCGTATGTCTGCGCGGCCGCTGTTTCGGGGTCAGAAGGGTCGGCGACAGTCAGGATTTCGCCCTGACGCCGAAGGCAGTTTTGCACGGCGGCAAAGGGGTCAACCGCATCGAGGGCGGCGTCCAGAACCTGGAGGACGGGGCGGCGGGTCGCCGGGTCGGGCGTGAGGACGGATTTGTCGAAGCGGATCATGCTATATTCTTTCGATTCTCCGGCAAGAATCGATTCAACTCCCGAACTAGCAGATGAACTGTAGTAGACGGATCATCTGTCCCCGGATTGCGCGGGGAGTACTGTTGGAGCAGTAGTTTGGCATTCCTGACAGCAGTAGATTGCATCGGATGGAGTTCATCAAACATGTGTATATCGTTTTTGCGGTAAGTGCGGGACAACTGTTCGCTGAGTTTTTCAGCATAATCCACACGGTGCATAGGGGCATTGTAGAAGTGGTAGTGAAGAAGATACCAGAGTTCAAAGGCCTGATTGGAGTAGGCCACGTGCACTCCTTGACTCTCTGCCCGCTGAATTACGCTATTGAACTCACCGACATCGCAGTCGTCGCGATCGAATACGCACCATACTTGGTCGTACTCACCTTGCTCTCTCACTGCTAAAGCTTTATCAACCAGTTTACGGGGATTGTTGGATGGATTCTTCACATCGACAATTAACTCTGGGACCCGAAAACGTCGAAAATAATTGGGTTCAGTCTTGGATCCTTCACAGACTATCAGAAAACGTTGGACTGTTTCTTGTCTGTCGGCACGCCGGTCCCTGTAGTTACGATTTCTTCCCCCTTGGGCTCTGCGATGTTTCCCCCTCCTGGCCATCAATTGTCCTCCAAGATCGCTTGGCGGATATTCCCAAGAAAAGGAATGGCACCATAGCGTCCTTGGATGTAGTCCCTTTCGAAGGGCGCATCGTTATCAATCTTAAACTCAACCAATGAGTAGAGATGCGAGGCTCCATAGTGATCCTTTTCAGTGAACCAGATCTGGTCACGGCGCAGCAACTGATGACTCAAGAGATTAGTGTCTTGCGTGACAAATATCAGTTGGGCGTGGTTAGTGTTCCAGTCCGGATCGTTGAAGAGATTGACAATTTCACGAGTAAGCAATGGATGCAAACGAGCGTCAAGCTCGTCAACGAAGAGAACCTTTCCTTTCTCTAGAGTATCCAGGAGGGGTCCAGATAGGGCGAACAGTTTCTGCGTGCCTTGGGACTCGTGTTCGTCCATGGTAAACAGACTTTCGCCGACAATATTGCCTTCATCATCATACTGACGATGTATCGTATGAATGCTTACACGTTCGAATTCAGTATCCTCGGCATGCTCCCCTCGCTGAATCCTAATTACTCCAGTCTGCCTCGGATGAAAATCAGTGCTCTCCTGGATTATCGCCAGTTGGATACCATCTATGCCGAGATCCAAGCTTCGAACAAGCTCCTCTATTTTTTCCGACGCTTCGCCCTTACGCATTTGACTGATAGTGAAAGGCAACAGACTGCGATCGGAGAGCCCTCGCAATGAGTTGCATGTCCTAAACCACTTCAAAACAGTTTGTGCTATCGCACCCGCAAATAGGGCCACTACAGACAGAAACAGCACATTAGATCTGGTCTTATTCTTCAGATCCAGTCCTTCAGCTTCGAACTCATCACCTATGATGATGTCATCCCATTCACGCTTAAATAGAACAATGTCATCATGGTCATCTTCTATGAGTTTGGGCGTTCGAATGGTCGGCACGAGATGCAACCATTCAGCAACTACTCGCTCTGCATTTACCTCGAATCCGTAGCGGTAGTGTTGTTCTTCAGCAATGAACACGACCTCAAAGAAAGAAGGTTCTGTGTCGGTTTCGGTGCTGAGTCGAAAGGGTTCGACATCGATTCCCTCGTCCACTTCACTGATGTTAGAGGAAGTCATGACGAAACGCCGCATGAAATTTATTGCGGCGACGAGATTGCTTTTCCCGCTTGCGTTTGCGCCGTAAATTGCTGCGCTCGTCAGAAGGTTGACGTCTCCAGGCGCCGGAAATTGGTTCCTTTCATCCAATTTTGCGCCTCCAGCTTTGATCGGACTGGCTACCATACTGAAGGTGACTTCGTCGCGAAAAGACCGGTAGTTGGCGACGCTAAATTCAATTAACATGTTTCACTTCCAATGTACTTACAAGAGAAATCACAAGAATTACATGGGTAACTCAATTTTATCCTTAAATTCACCAGCCTTGAAAAGAGGAGGATAGGGGAGTCTCTCTGCTCCCCCGACCCTTAAAGCCGGCGGAACTTTTGGAGGCCGTCGTCGACCTGGACCTGGCCGACGTAGAGGTCGCGGTGGGAGTCGGCCCAGATGCCGTGGGGGCAGGCTTTGAATTCGCCCGGCTTGTCGCTGGGCTGGGCGCCGCCCCAGTGGCTGAGGAGTTCGCCGTCGAGGGTCCAGACGCTGACGCGCTGCTCCAGTTCGGCGACGTAGACGATCTCGCCATCCGGGTCGAAATAGATGGTATCCGGTTTGAGGAGGCCGGTGCGTTCTTCGAGAAAGTTGCCGTCGGTGTCGAAGAGCTGGATGCGGTCATTGGTGCGGTCGCAGACCCAGACGCGATCGTCTTTGTCGAGGCGGACACAGTGGGAGAGGGTGAACTGGCTGGGCCCTTCGCCCCAGTCGCCCCAGGAGAGGATGTGTTCGCCGGCGGCTGAGTACTTGTGGACGCGGGCGTTGTCGTAGCCGTCGGAGATGAACAGGTCTCCATTGGAGGCGACGGCCAGGTCGGTGGGCAGGCGGAACGGTTCGCCGGGCGCGCCCTCCTGGCCGGGCGTGCCGATGGTCATGTCCAGCTCGCCTTGGGCGTTGAACTTGAAGATGCAGTGGGTCTCGCGTTCGGTGCACCAGACGTTGTCCTCACCGTCGATGAAGATCCCGTGGGCATCCTCGATGACATCTTCGCCCCAGGAGGCAAGAAAGTTGCCGTCGCGATCGAAGACGACGAGGGGATGCTCGCTGCGTGAATAGACAAAGACGCGGTCCTGGGAGTCGCAGGCTACTGCGGCTACCCAGCCGAACTGCCAACCTGCAGGCAGTTTGGCCCAGTTTTCAACTACTTCGTACTGATAGGCGCCGGTTCCGAACGGCATGGCAATCTCCTTTGCCTGGTTGAGACCCGCCGCGGGTGCGGCGTGGATTTGGATTCCTGTGCAACGCCTGAGCGTGAGAACATTTCGCGCTGCGGTTTTCTAATCATCCCACGCCTTGACGGCGATCTTGATCACTTGCTCATCCCCGAGGCGATAGGTGCCGTCCAGGGCGTGGAAACCGTCGCCTACGCGTTCGAGAGGCAGCTTATGACTGACCATGTCGCCGTAGGGGAACTCGTTTTTCTCGAGAATGGGCAGGCCGCGCACGAAGTGTTCGTAGGCACTGCCCCAGACGGCCTCGAAGGTCAGATTTTTGCGCATCAGGAGCTGGTTGATGTTGAAGTCGATGGAGCCCATATCGACGAAATGGCCGACCTCCACGTAGGTGCCGCTGTGACGCAGGTAGCCCAACCCTTCCGGTGTGGCGGCCAGGAATCCGGAGCATTCAAATACAATGTCGGCGCCGCGCTTCAGCGGTGTGTGCCAGAAGACCTGCTCGGTCCGCTCTTCAACGCTGGTTACATCTTCAATGTTGATGGTGACGTCGGCGCCGAACTCCTTTGCGAGTTCAAGGCGTCTGGCGGGGCCGCCCACGACGATGATGTTGGCCGCGCCCATCTGTTTGGCGCAGAGGAGGGTAACGAGGCCGATGGCTCCGCTGCCCTGAACGACGACGGTATCGCCCAGCTGCACTTTGCCGCGCATAGCGGCGTGGACACCGATTGTGTAGGGTTCGGTCAGCACGGCGACTTCGGGCGTGCAGTCGGTCTTGAGCATGCAGGTATTTTCGAAGCCCAGGTAGATATAATCGGCAAATCCGCCGTAGAAGTGGGGGGCAATGTCGGGTGTATCGTAGAAGCCGTAGGCGCCGTAGCCGCCTGTGCCCGGGGAGAAGATGACGCGGTCGCCTTCCTCGAGGGGACGGCCGATGTAGTCCTTGGCTCCACCGGCGCCGATGGCCTCGATGACGCCTACGTTTTCGTGGCCGAGGACCACTTCGCCTTGGATGCCGTTCTGCCAGTTATGCAGGTCGGTACCGCAGATACCGGCCAGTTCCTGGCGCAACAGCACTTTGCCCGGTTCAGGGTCGAGCACGGGATATTCGCGTATTTCGAAGTCCTGCCCTTGGGCGATGACCGCCCGACCAGTTTTTGCCATGGTACTTTCTCCTGCTATCAGTTGCGTGAATTCTGGTAGCCCTGTTCATTCTCTCCGCTGGTGCGGTGCGGCGGGGACAGGGAAGGCATTGCGGGGTTGAGAAATGAATGTTGAACAGATTGTTGTAACGGCGCCGACCGGGAAGATCCGTACCCAAGGGTTGGGCGTAAGTATACTACAGTCATTGGCCGAGCGATAGTCCTTTTATGGGATTATACAGGGCGGTGGCGGCGGACGTTGGGGAAGGAATCGAAGATGTAGGCAGCGTTAAGGTTTAACCGGGGCGGGGCACCTGCAAGGGGAACCCCAATGGGTATTGGGGTGGGGGAAACAGCAGGGATGGCAAACAGGAGGAGGCGGGTGGGCGTGCTACAATGGGGGCCTGTTTCGTGAAGGGTTGACGACGTTGGGGGGTGTCAGGTGTCAGGATCAGGAGAAGCGAGGCGGTCGGCGGCAGGGCGGGTGCAGGCGGAACGGGAGAAAGAGTTCGGGGCGGCTCGGGAGCGGTTGGAGGCTGAGAGGAAGCGCATACAGGCGGAGATCAGCAGCTATCCGACGCCGATTGCGGGTTGTGATGAGCAGTTCAACTATCTGCTGGAACGGCGGTCGCAGGTGCGGCGTGAACTGGCGCGGTTGGTGGAGGAGGAGAGCTTGCGGCGGGGGGCGCAGCGCGGCGAGAGGGTGTAGCGCGAGCGGTTCCGGGGGTGGAAGCGGGATGAGCAGGCCGCACCATTGCCGGCGCAGCCGGGGGATGGGCGGCGCAGCTGGGGACGGGCGGTTGCGGCAAGTGGTATGCGGGGCGCGGATTAGACGCGCAGCACTACAGGCCCTTATTGGCAGGCGGCCAAAGTTATTCCAGCTGACGGATTACTGAGACCACTTTGCCCTTGACGCTCACGTCTGCGGCTGGCAGAAACATTTCCGGATAGCTGGGATTGGCCGGGCGCAGTCTGACCTGGTCCCCTTCGAGAAAGAAATGCTTGAGTGTGGTTTCGTTCTGCGTGTCGATCCAGGCAGCGACCATTTCACCGTTTTCGGCGCGCTCCTGATGGCGGAGGATGACGATATCTCCGTCGAGGACGCTGGCGTCGATCATGGAGTCGCCCTGGACGCGGAGAGCGTAGAGTTGGTCAGGGTTGCGATAGAGGGTCTCGTTGAGTTCGAGCCATTCGTCGGCAGTGAAGTGATCGGTGGTCTCGACCTGGATTGGCTCGCCGGCGGCGATATAGCCGAGGACGGGCACCTGGAAGAAGCTGAAGGCGGAGCCGTCGCCGCCCTGGTGGGAAGCGGGCGCGCCGGCCAGGTCGTCGGCAAGCCCTGCTTCCTGCAGTCCGGCCCAGTCGAGACTCAGACCCCGGCTCACTTCCTTATCGCGTTTAATCAGCCTATCCTGCTCCAGTTTGGTGAGGTTGTACTTGACGACAGAGGTGCTGGATATATCGCAGGCGCTCCCGATGTCGCGGATAGAAGGCGGGTAGTTATTTTCTTCGACAAATTCGGCGATAAAGGCGAGCATCTTCTTTCGGCGTTCGGTGAGTTTCATTGTCTTGCTCCTGTAAGGTTGATGGATGCGCCATCACGACGCAACGTGTACACCGGTTGACGGCTGACGATTATCCCAATTTCCACGGGTAATTCCCAAACCATATCCCAATTATACAAGAACATCTGTGCGGTGTCAAGTCTTTCAGCGCACGAATGTTTTGGATGAAGGGCGAGTAAGGGAGAAAGGGCTGATGAAGCTTAGTTGCTGGCGTGGGCTTCACATTTCGACCAGGAGCGGTTGCAGAAGATATTCCTCGTTCACGGCGAGCCGGAGGGGGCAGGCGCTTTGGCGGAAGGATTGCGGGAACAGGGCCGAAGCGATGTCGTCGCGCCTATTTTGCACCAGACGTTCGAGCTTTGAGCGGCAACAGGAGCAGAGAGGGGAGCGGTCATTGAAGCGCTCGTCCCGGCTTCCTCCTCTGAGCCGCCCGCTGCATCTGTCAGCAGCCCGCCAGGAAGCGGGCGCCGTGTAGAATTCCCCACTTTTCAGACTCTTCGGCGCCGTTGAAGTTGGAATCCTCCAGTTCGATGGAAACTGCGCCGCCGTAGCCGTTCTCCGCGAGGATGCGCAGACCTTCACCCCAGCGGAAGAGGCCCTGACCCGGTATGGTGTAGCGCCAGCTGTGTGCGCCGAAGGCGATGCGTTCGGCGAAGGTGGCCGGCTGCTCGTGGCCGTAGACATACATGTTTTCTTCGAGGATTTCGGTATCTTTTCCGTGGACGTGATGGACGCGATCGACGAATTCCGTCAGGAAGCGGAGGGGGTCGATGCCCATGCGGATGAGATGTGAAGGGTCGTAGTTCACGCTCATGGAGGGTGAGGGCACGTCGCGGAAGAAGGCGCGGTAGGTTTCGGGCGTGCAGCAGAGAGCGCCTGGGCCGGGCCAGCCTTCGATGACGTAGTGGGAGCCGCTTTCCTCAAGGACGCCTGCCAGGGCGGCGAAGCTTTCGACCATGTAGCCGTAGTTTTCGAGGCGCGGGAGGGCGGGATCTTCGGGCAGCATAACGGCGAAGAAATTCTGGGGGCCACTGGCGGTGCAGGCGCGAATGCATTCGCTGTTGCGGGCGAGGGCTTCGGCTCTGCGGGCGGGGTCGGCGGCGATCATGCCTTTGTTGTCGGGCAGGTCGATGGAGCCGATGCGCAGGCCCGCATTGGAGACCGCTCCTAAGGCGCTCTCGGGATCGGTAGTCAGATCGACTGCTTCCAGTCTGTTTTCTACGGCCCATTCCAGGAGGGAGGGGATATCCCGGTTCCAATTGGCGTTGACCTGGCGGAAGCCGATGGGGAAGTTGCCTGTTCGCGTTTTCATTGGGAAGGTCCTTTGGAATCGGTTGCATGCGTCCGCTACACAGAGACAGACGAAGGCAGTTCGCTGTATCTTCTCTTGCGCCGGTCCTTCAACGCCTTGTCTACCCCTGTGAGGTAGGCCGGGCGGGATCTGTGATCCAGTCGCTCCAGGAGCCGGGGTAGAGGCGGGCTTCGCCAATGCCGGCGTGCTTGAGGGCGAGGGCGTTATGGCAGGCAGAGACGCCGGAACCGCAGTAGAAGATCACTTCGGACGGGGGCCTGTTGCCCATCAGTTCGCTGAACCGGGCGGCCAGTTCGGCAGGATCGCGGAAGAGGCCGTCGTGCAGATTGCCGGTGTGGGGCAGATTGGAGGCGCCGGGGATATGGCCTCCGATGGGATCGTGCGTTTCATTCTCGCCGCGGAAGCGGTCTGCGGCGCGGGCGTCGATGACGAGTGCGCCGCCGCTGGCGGTCTTGGCCAGCATCTCGGCCGCATCGACGACCAGCTCGGGGCGGGGGCTGGCGCTGAAGCTGCCGGGTTGCGAAGACTCCACGCCGCTGCGGGTTGGCAGACCGGCGGCGGTCCAGGCGTCCCAGCCGCCGTCGAGGACCGCGGCGGCCTCGTGGCCGACCCAGCGCAGCATCCACCACATGCGGGAGGCCATGCTGCCGCCGCTGGCGTCGTAGAGGGCGACCTGGGCGTTGTTGCTGATGCCGAGGCGGGCGAGGGTAAGGGCGAATTCGTGTGGGTCGGGCAGGGGGTGACGGCCCGTGCGGCCCGGCAGGATGGGCCCGGACATATCTTCGTCGAGGTGGGCGTAGGCCGCGCCGGGAATATGGCTGTGGATGTAGGCGCGGCGGCCGGCTTCGGTGTCGCCGAGGTCGAATCGGCAGTCTACGATACGCAGATTGCTTGTGTCAGAGTCATCTGTTGCAGCGAGAGCGTTCGCCAGCTGGGAGCAACTGATGAGTGTGCGGAACTGCCGCTCCTGTTCGTTCGCCATGTCAACAACTCCTTTTGGGATACTCAGAGGGGCACCGGGACGCATCGAGCCGGGACACTGCCTGTTCGAGTTGCAGTCCCGTTCACCCACGAAGATTGACAGTCGAATCTACTGTTGCGAGTCATCGAAGAGGATGGCATGGACGACTTTGGGGCCATGGACGCCCATGGTCAGGTTGCCTTCGAGGTCGGCGGATTTGCTGGGGCCGGTGATGATGGAAAGGTTGCGGCTGTCGCGCACATAGGCGTCCAGTTTTCCGGCGTGACGCATTTGGGCGAGCCAGTCTTCACCGGTGGCGAATAGCCTGCTGAACGGGATCACGACCAGGTGTCGAAAGGGTGTCAGACTGGCGGCGCGGGCGTTGGCGCCGCGGCCGCCGACGACAAAGGAACCTGTGCTGGCGAAGGCGGCTTCGACCGTGGTGATACCGGCCCGGACCTTGCGGATGTGTTCGCGCTGCCGGGGATCGTGCAGGTCGGTCGGTTCGATCAGCTTGAATCCCACGTCCTTCAGAATGAGGGGCAACCCTTCGATCTGAAGCTGGTCCAATGGCCAGCAGAGGACCTCCCAGTCCTCGGGGCGTTCGGGGTCGGTGGTCTTGCGGGCCGACTGCTCCTCCTCCAGCCACAGTTGCAGGCGCGAGACGACGGACAGCCGAGCTTCGGTCACGGTCTCCAGCAGTTCGCAACTGCCTTTGACGGCGTGCAGCTCCTGGGCGAAGCGTTGGGCCTGCGCCCAGATATGGCCGGGGGCGTGGGTTACGGTCATGCGTTCGGCGTGAGTCAGCGGTTCGCTCTGCGCGGGTGGAAAGGGAAGATGGGGCTGTCGCAGGGTCTCACGCAGACGGGCCAGAGTTGTATCACGAACGCTCATGTGTCTTAAGTCCAATACGCAGCGTGCGACGGCTGCCGACTGTGGTGATCGGGAGGCGTTCTCACGCCTGCCCTCGCGGCTTTTTGCGTTCCCGCCACCAGTCCCGGAAGCTTTTGGGAGCGAAGGGCGCGAAATCCCGGTATGCGGTCCAGCCATTCAAGGGGGGAGGCAGGAGCTTGATATTGCCGCCGCTCATACCGGCGTAGAGATTTGAGCCGATGCTGGCCATTTTGCCGAGATTCTCGTACATGCGGCGGCTGCTCATCAGGCTGGCGTAGCTCTTGATGCCCCATGCTTCCGGCTTGGGCGAAGCGCCCTGCTGCACAAGGTCGGAGCGCAGGTCGAGGAGAAGGCGGGGCAGGTCGATCTTGACCGGGCAGGCCTCGCGGCAGGCGCCGCACAGGGATGTGGCGTGGGGCAGCTCTTTGAATTGAGCAATTTCGGGGGCAAGGGCGGGTGAGATCACGGCGCCGATGGGGCCGTTGTAGGTACCGCCATAGGCGTGGCCGCCGATCTCCTGGTAGACCGGGCAGGCGTTGAGGCAGGCCCCGCAGCGGATGCAGAGGAGGGCCTCGCCGTAGCCGCGCGCCAGCATGCGTGAGCGGCCGTTGTCGAGGAGGACAACATGCACCTGCTCGGGGCCGTCGACGTCGCCTTCCCGGCGCGGTCCGCTGGTCATGGAGCAGTAGACGGTGAGTTGCTGGCCGGTGGCGCTGCGACAAAGGGCCTGGAGCTGCAAGTAGGCGTCTTCGACGGTCGGGACGAGCTTTTCGATGCCCATGACGGCGACATAGACGCGGGGCATGCTGGAGACCATGCGTCCGTTGCCTTCATTGGTAACGATGCAGATGGTACCGGTTTCGGCGATGGCGAAGTTGCAGCCGCTGACGCCCATGCCGGCGGCGAAGAACTCCTGGCGCAGCCTGGCACGCGCCAGCGAGGTCATTTTCGTCGGTTCGCGCGTTGGCGGCATGTCCAGTTTGTCCTGGAAGACCTCGGCAATCTCTTCCAACCGCTTGTGGATGACAGGTGCGACGATATGGCTGGGCGGCTCGTCGGCGAGCTGGATGATGTATTCGCCCAGGTCGGTCTCGACGACGCGCAGGCCGGCCTCTTCCAAAGCGTGGTTGAGGTGAATCTCCTCGGTTGCCATGGACTTGGACTTGACGACCAGATTGGCGCTGTTCTGCAAAGCGATATCTTTGACAATTGCCTGCGCGTCCTCTATGCCGTCGGCCCAATGGACGGCACAGCCATTGCGCGTCAGGTTCGACTCCAGCTGTTCCAGGTAATCGGGCCAGTTACGCAGAACATGCTCCTTCATCTGACGCACTTGCGACCGCAGCCGCTGCCCCTCGATTGCGTCCATTGAGGCGAGACGCGCATTGGACATGCGGTCGGTGGCCTTGCTGACGGCGACGCGAAGATTGGGGTCGTTCAGGGCCTGCTGGACGCGGTCTTTGTAGGGGGCATGGATGTCTACTTGCATCGTGTCGGCTTCCTGGCGGCCTGTTGCCGTGCGGCAAAGGCCGGTTGAGAGCTGTTTCAGGCAGGGGCCGTTACTCGCCCCAGCGCCGGGGGTGGTCCGGTTGCGCCGGCTGCGGCTGCGACGGGGGACGCAGAGTGCTGCCGAGATGGTTGTTCAGTATTTCGGCGATATGGTGGGCGCGGCACGTCACTCCTTCGCGGCTGAGAATGCCGTTGATATGGGTCATGCAACTTACGTCGCAAAGGACGATGGCGTCGGCGCCGGATTGCTCGGCGCAGCGCGCCTTGGCGCGGCCCATGGCCGCGCTTATGCCGCTGTTCTTGATGGCGAAAAGCCCGCCGAATCCACAGCAATCATCGCCGTGGGGCAGGTCGACGACATCGAGGCCTTCGACGCCCTCCAGCAGTTTGCGCGGCTGCTCATCCACGCCCAGTTCACGATAGAGATGGCAGCAGGGATGATAGGTGGCTTTGCCCTGCAGTTGGGCGCCGGTGTTGACGAGGCCGAGCACGTCAACGAGGAATTCCGTCAACTCGAAGGTGACCGACGCCAGGCGCTCGGCCTGGTGGGCCAGGTCGGACTCCTGGGATTCCTGAAAGATCGGCTCGAAGAAGTGGCTTGTCATGGTGGCGCAACTGCCGGAGGGGGCGACGACGGCATCGACTGCGCCGCTGTCGACGAGCGGCCCGAAGATCGACAGGAAGCGCCGGGCCAGTTTGCGGGCTTCGTCACGATAGCCGGCGTTAAAGGCCGGCTGACCGCAGCAGGTCTGCTCTTCCGGGAAGATTACCTCGATGTCGTTTTTCTCCAGCAGTTCGCAGGCGGCGATACCCACGCCGGGGTAGAGCATATCCACCATACAGGTGACGAACAGGGCGACTCGTCTGGGTCTTTGTTCAAATTTGGCCTTGTGCATGGGATAAACGACTCTAACTTCAGTGGTCGGTGGTCGGTAAGTGGCGCCGTTTAGCTGCCCAAAGGGATCAGCTCAGTTTGGTAGGGTAGGGTCGTCACTTCGAGGCGGCCGTCGTGAACGATACAGTTGACTTCGCTGCGGATGCCGAGTCCTTTGGGCTGGCCGCTTTCGTCGAAGTCGAGTTGGGGCAGGTAGATGCCCGGTTCGATTGTGAACATGACGCCGGGGATGAGTGTACGGCGGTCCTGGGTTTCGACGTTGTCGATGTTGACGCCGTTCCAGTGGATATTCGGTCCCAGGCTGTGGCCGGTGCGGTGGAGGATCCCCTCACCAAACCCGGCCTCTGTGATGACAGAGCTGACGGCGTCGTCGACTTCGTAGCCGGGTAGCGATGTGCCGGCTTCAAGAGCCTGGCTGATGAGGGAGACGCCGGTATCGCGTGCCTGGGCGACGACGTCAAAGATGCGGCGAGCGATTGGAGGCGGTTCGGCGCCGCAGTATGCCATCCAGGTAATATCGGCGAAGCAGTCATCAGGGTTGGTCGTTTCTTTGGCCCAGAGATCGATCAACACCAGGTCGCCGGGACGAATTGGGCTGTGTTGCTGTGCGCTGGGTGCGTAGTGGGGGACGGCGGCGTTGCCGTTGACGGCGACGATGGGATCGTGGCCCCAGGTCAGGTCTGCGGCACGGAACCGTTCGACGATAAGCATCTGGACGTCGTATTCGGTGATTTCCTGCTGCCGGCGTAAGGCCTGCCCTATGAAGGCGAAGGCCGCGTCCTTTGCCGCCAGCATGTGTGCAGCGGCGCGGCGGTGGCTTTCCATTTGCCTGGAGGAGAGCACTGCCTGCATTTGTTGCACAAGGTCGGCGCTGCTGACAATGGCGGCGCCGGTGGCGGCTCGCACTGTTTCCATGGCGCCGGCATCGATTTTGCTGACGTAGGGAATGGCGCCATTAGGGCTGTATTCCATGGCGATCCGGCTGGAAGGGTCCTGTGGCAGGATCGAACGCAGCTTCTCTTCCATCTCCTGCCAGCCGACATAGAGGTGCAGAGGGCCGGACAGTTCGGGGTCTGCCTTATCCAGCGTCGCTTGTTCGATAGAGTGGATGAGCCATTGCGGTTCGCCGTCGGCTGGGATCCAGAGAAACCAGCGCCGGGTACCGGTGAAATCGAGGTCGGCGATGGAGGCGGCGATTGGGTTCTGGCCGCGAAAGTCGTAGAGCAGCCAACCGGCCAGGTTTTGCTGGCGCAGGTGGTTGCGGATTGTTTGCAGCTTCACGAACGGTTCCTTTTTCCGGTGCGCCGGCATTAGCGGAGGCGCCCTGACAGACGGCGTGGAGATGACGGATGAGGGTATGCCGACATTATTCCATGAAGTGGCGATTAGGTCTAATTTCTGGCAGTGGTCAGTAACTGCGGAGATTGATTGAGG
Source organism: Caldilineaceae bacterium SB0661_bin_32 (assembly GCA_009841235.1). GTDB lineage: Bacteria > Chloroflexota > Anaerolineae > Caldilineales > Caldilineaceae > Bin5. The sequence goes on from VXMH01000075.1 coordinate 27,549, forward strand.
TCAGGCGCGGCGAGGAGAGGGGCGCGGGGGCACTGAAGGATTTTGGGAGGATTTGTCGTGTTTTGACACATTCTCCTCGCCTTTGTTCCCACCCTAAATCCGGGATGCACCCCGGCGATATTGGATATTGACAGAATACTAGAACATTTGTACAATACAGGTATATCGAATCTGGAGACCCCTGATCGGGCGCCGATGCGATAAGCCATTCCAATTGCACATGAGATGAGGGAGATGTACAATGTATCAACAGATCACTTTGGTTGGGAATCTTGGCAATGATCCGAAAATGCAGTACGCGCCGAGCGGGGATCCTGTAACGCGCTTCAGCGTGGCTACCTCAAGGTCGTGGACAGGCCAGGACGGGCAGCGGCAGGAGAAGACCGTATCGTTACAATCCAGGAAATCGTGAGTAACGGAGCAGCGCGGGAAATTGGTGTCGCGATTCGTTCGGCGCAGTTCGATCCATTTCAACATATCCAACATTTATCGAAGCAAGGAAAAACTCTTACATGTATCAGCAGATCACTCTTGTAGGAAACCTAGGCCGCGATCCGGAGATGCGGTATACGGCAAGCGGCGTCGCTGTCACTTCATTCCCTGTCGCAACCAGTCGGGGATGGACGGGCGCAGATGGTCAGAGGAATGAGAAGACAGTCTGGTTCCGCGTGTCTGCATGGGAAAGGCAAGCCGAGACGTGCAACCAGTATCTGACGAAAGGACGGAGAGTTCTGGTTGTCGGCGAAGTGGAAGAGCCATACGTATACACGGACCAAGAAGGCAATTCGCGGGCTTCCCTTCAGGTACGGGCCCGGACGGTGCGGTTCCTCAATTCAAGGGAAGAGACTGAGGCGATGGACGCTGGCGGGAGCCAGTACGGCGGCCAGTCTGGACAGGCGGGGGACGGGTCCGGACCGACACAGGAGTTCGGCGGCGAAGAGGACATACCGTTCTAAGGGGTTGGTCTTGCTCGACTTTGGCGGCTCAAAAGCAGCGTTGCAGAGCCGACCATTGTGTGACTGCAGGCAGCAGGCCTTGGCCCGAACGGCAAGTTCGTTGCGAACGGAACAAGGGGGAGAGCAATGTATCAGCAGATCACAGTTGTAGGGAACCTGGGCCGCGACCCGGAGATGCGGTACACGCCCAGTGGCGTGGCCGTAACCAACTTCAGTGTCGCCACCAGCCGGTCCTGGACCGGACAGGACGGCCAGCGTCAGGAGAAAACTGTCTGGTTCCGGGTGGCAGCGTGGCGCGGGCTGGCCGAGACGTGTAACCAGTATCTGACGAAGGGGCAGAGAGTGCTGGTTGTGGGCGAAGTTGAGGAGCCCAGCACGTGGACGGATCAAGAGGGGAACACACGCGCATCACTGGAAGTAACGGCGCGGACCGTGCGGTTCCTGAACACGCGGGCAGAAAGTGAAGCGCTTGCCGGTGGATGGGGTCAGGCGGGCGGGCAGGGCGCCCCTTTGGGCGGCGGCTCTAATGGGGACGCACTGCCAGGCAGCGAGGAGGATATTCCCTTCTAGGGGGTCTGGATTTCAGATACGCCGCGCAGGATCGTTAGCGCGGTAAGAGTTCAATGCATCGGTCGGTTTGTCAGCGGCACTTCGCTGGCAGGCCGGCCGGTTTTGCGTTTTGGCGCCCATTTGACGTTGCAACTGCCCTGACCTGATGAGGCTCTTGCCGTTGACAGTGGATTTGCGCCGTGATAGATTCGATATCAAGCGGTAGATAGTCGCCTTGGAGATATCGCAGATGAAAATTGCAGAGATCGAAACCTTCCGCGTCCGAGTACCGCTGCACCCCGTCAGCTGGCACAGCGCCAGCATTGAAGGGTGGAGCGGCGCCTGGTGGGACCTTCCTATCGTGCTGCTGCGGATGACCACTGACAGTGGTCTCAACGGGCTGGGCGAGGCGCCCAAAGGCGTGGCAGAGAGCACGGTCCGCCAGTATGCACCGTTGTTCAAGGGGCGGGATCCTTTTGACCTGAACTGGCAACATTTGCCCATCGGCGACGTATGGAGCCACGCGAGCGGAGCTTATCAAGCCTATGAAATGGCACTGTACGATTTGGTGGGCAAGGCGCTCGGGTTGCCAGTCTACCAGTTACTCGGGGGCGCCTATCGCAGCCGCGTGCGCGGGTCTCTTTGCAGCGGGCAGATGTGGCCTGATGATGCGGCGAGGCGGGCGCGGCAGGCGGCGGAACTGGGGATTGACGTGCTGAAGATGAAAGCCAATCTGGGCGACCCCGTGGTGGAACGCATTTCAGCCATCAACAAGGCGGTTGGCACAGCCGTAAGAGTGACCGTCGACGCGGGGCAGCACCTGCAACATCCGACGCATGTCCTGGAAATCGCACGCGGCCTGGAACCCTATCTCGATAACATTGAATGCTTTGAGGATCCCGTCTCGCGCAGTAATCTGGATTGGTACGTTCTGCTCAGAGAGAAACTGAATTTCCCCCTGGCACTGCACCTGGGGAATCATCAGGATGTCATTAACGCGGTCAAACGCGAGGCGTGTGACTACCTGAACCTGGGCCGCAGCATGAACGATTTCAAGAAGGGCACAGCGATAGCCGAGGCAGCCGGCATGCCTGTCTGGCATGGATCGGGAGTCGGACTGGGCATTTCGGAGGCCTCTCACATCCATGCATGCGCTGCGACGAAGGCGACAACGCTGTCCAGCGATATTGTGGGAGAGACGCTGCGCGTGGATGATCTCATTGTTCGCCCTCTGGAATTCGAGGACGGTTACTTCAAAGTCCCGCAGGAGCCGGGCCTGGGTGTTGAACTGGACGAGGAGGCACTGGAGCAGTTCGGAGTTCGCGAGTCTTGAATCGCTATCGGGTGCAAACCAGTCCCCCCTCCCCTTCCCAAAGTATCTGGAATGCACCTTGGGAGATCAGTGGTTTGAGATTCCTCCACAGCCGGGTTGAACTGGATTCCGTTAGCCTAAGGGATAGTTTGCGTGGTGTCAGACGCGGACGGACCGGCCGGCGCGGTTCAGGTTCCGCCCATTTCGAGACGGCCCAAATAGATTAGCGACTCGAGATCCTCTGCGGCCTCGGGCATGTAGCGGATAACGGCCGCGCGAACCTGCGCCAGGTAATCCTCATTGGCGAGGCCGAGCATTCTGGACAGATCGCCCAAGTCCTGCGGGCGGGACGTTTCCATCTTCATCAGGACGAGATAAGGAAGGCCGAGGACCGGGTAGCCGGCGGCGTCAGTCTGGTCCGGTTGCAGGGCTTCGTCCAGCCACTCGAACGGGATCAGGAGCAGGTCGATTTCGGTCCCGTCGGGGGCGTTCAACATAAAGCCTGGGATTGACAGTTCTGAAGCAACTTCGTAGCCCGCGTCTTTCAGGCGCGCCAGCGCGGCGTCGCCATCATGGTGGTGGACGAGGATGTCAAAGTCACCGGTCATACGCTCAGGCATGTAGGCGCGGGTGGCGACGGCGCCAACGACGGCCCAGCGGATGCCTTTCAGAATGGAACGCAGGTCGGGCCAAGCGTAAAGCGCCGAGCGTTCGCGCAGGAATTGGGAGGCGCTGCCGGTCCCGGGCTGCTGGCGTCGCAGGGAGATCGATATGAGAAAGCGGCGCCTTTGGGCCGGGGTGAGTTGTCCGTCAGGCGCGATGGCGGCGATGGCCGGCGGTACTTTTGCGTGCTTTTCGACGATGTCAGCCCACCTCCGTGTTGGTTGGGTAGAGGTCGATGCGTTCGGCGTTGGCGCGCATGGGGAGGCCGGCGGCGTAGAGGACGGTGTCGGCGATGTCCTCTGACTGCATCATGAGCTTGCGGGCTTCCTGCGGGGGCGGGACGGGCCGCCGGTCGAGAAGGGGGGTGGCGGTGACGCCCGGGTTGATGATGCAGGCGCGCACGCCGTGCGGGTTGCCTTCCTCGTTGGTGACGCGGTTGAGGGCATGCATGCCCAGTTTGGCGCTGCTGTAGGCGACGCCGGAGAGCAGGCTGGGGTAGTTGGCGGCGCGTGAGCCGATGTTGATAATGGTGCCGGCGCCGCGGGCCTTCATCTGCGGCATAAGCAGGTTGGTGAAGAGATAGGCGCTGACGAGATTGACGTCGGCGACGACGCGCCAGTCGTCGATGGTGGTAGCGTCGATGCTGCGGTTGACGACGTTGGTGCCGGCGTTGTTGACCAGCACGTGGATGGGGCCGAGCTCGGCATCGATTTTTTCGACGGTGGCGCGGATCTGGGCCTCGTCGCCGACGTCGCAGGGGTAGACCAGGGCGCGGCCGCCGTCGGATTCGATGCGTTGGGCGAGGGCGCGGAGCACCTCCTCGCGGCGGGCGATCATGGCCACGTGCGCGCCGGCGGCTGCAAATTTCAGCGCGATCGCTTCGCCAAAGCCGCTGCTGGCGCCGGTTACGATTACGTTCTGACCGGAAAAGTCATTCAATGTATGGTCTCCTTTTTGACCCTGTGCGATTACCCGGTTTGGGGACGGCGCGCAGGCTTAGTCGTTGCTCAGCTTTAAGAGGTCATCGACGGTGATGGGCTGGCCGGTGGCGATGGAGTGGTTGGCGGCGATGCCCAGCAGGATGGAGGCGGCGCCGTCGATGTGGGTGGCGGCGCGGGCGAAGGGATCTTCGGGCGGGTCGGGATGGAAGATCTGCTCCAGCATGACGCGGTCGCCGCCGCCGTGTCCGCCAACGCCTTCGGGGATCTCCACTTCGTAGGGCGCGCCGTGCATGGGGAAGACCCAGATGTGCTTGCCGCCGAAATCCTGGAGCTGGTTGGCGGCTTCGGGGAGGGTCTCCTCTTGGCCGGCGACGAAGGTGCGGCCGACGGCCTCGATGGCTTCGACTTCGATGCGGCCGCGATCGCCGGTGACGGCGGCGCGGTAGCCTTCCCAGGGGCAGTAGGCGAGAAGAGAGTAGGAGAGGATGATGCCGTTACGGTAGCGGGCGGTGACGCTCATGGTGTCTTCGGCGGTGATGTTGTCGCCGAAGACGTTGCGATCGCGCAGGTAGCCGCTGTCGGCTTCGGCGTTCAGGTAGAGGTTTTGGAGGGTCTCGTCGGAATCGAGGCTGAGGGCGAAGGGATCGTCTGCGGCGGCCTCCTCGCCGGTGTAGCGGTCGTAGCTGTAGGTCTCGCCGCGGGCGGCCGCGTTCTCGCGGCCGTAGAAGTGCAGGTCGCCCTGGGCGTATACGGTGTGGGGGATGGAGTCGATCCACCAGTTAATGAGGTCGAAGTGATGGGTGGACTTGTGTACGAGCAGACCGCCGGACTTGTCTTTCTCGCGGTGCCAGCGGCGGAAGTAGTCGGCGCCGTGGCGGGTGTCGAGCACCCAGGAGAAGTCGACGTGGCGGGGGCGGCCGATAGTACCGTCCATGATCAGCTCGCGCACGGTTGTGGCGAGCGGCGCGTAGCGGTAGTTGAAGGTGACGCGCAGGGAGCGGCCCGTTCTTTCGATGGTGTCGAAGATCTGGCGGGCTTTGGCGTCGTCGGTGGTCATGGGTTTTTCGGTGATGGCGTCGCAGCCCAGCGCCATGGCGCGGCAGATGTACTGATGGTGGGTGGCGTCCATGGTGGTGACGATGACGACGTCCGGCCTGGTCTCGGCGATCATGCGGTCGAAGTCGTCGGCGTGGTAGGTGGGCAGCGGTCCACTGCCGGAGCGTTCCTGGATCTGCCGGTTGTAGAAGTCCATGCGCGTCTGGCTCAGGTCGCAGAGCGCGACGAGCTCATTCCACTGGGCGTAGTCGCCGAGGATGGCGTGGATGTACATTCTGGCGCGCCCGCCTGTGCCGACGAGCGCGTAACGGCGGAGAGGTGAAGGCACGGGAAGGTTCCCTTTCTGTTCTTAGCTACGATTCGTTTTCGAAGGGCAATGCGGGGCAAAGACTTGGAGTCGCGTTGAGAGAGGCCACCGGAAAACTGACAGACCTACTGCGCAATCCAATTTCCCTGCCCCCAACAGTCATCCCGGCATGCCCACCTGTCTGCCGGACAGATCCAGAGGCGGCGGGGGCCAGTGCAGGCCGCGCTGGCCTGAGAGCTCCCGGTTTTTGACCGGCTGCCACTCCTTGTCGGGCAGGCCGACCAATTCACCTTCCTGCAGCCATTCCTCGTCGTTGCCATAAAGTTCATCTACAAGGAGCGCGGTCAGGCGCTGGCGCAAGGCCGCGTGGCTATCCGTCTCGCTCAGATCGTTCAACTCCTGGGGGTCGGCTTCCAGATCGAAGAGTTGAAAGCGGTTGCCGGTTGGGTAGTAGATCAGCTTGTACTGGTCCTGCCGGATCATGCGGGTGGCCATGGGCCCTTCGCCCACTTCGCCGAAGAGATAGGGACGGCGGGCCTCTCCGACCATCGAGATGCCCTCGACGGTTTCCGGGATTGGGATGCCTGCCAGGTCGAGCAGGGTGGGCATGACATCCTGCCAGCCGACAAGGCGGTCGTCCCGGCTGGCAGCGGGCGTGCGTTCGTCGTTGACGGGGCCCAGGAGCAGCATGGGAATGTTGGCGGACTGCTCGTAGTAGAGCCGCTTGGCCCAGAGGCCGTGCTGGCCGAGCATGTCGCCGTGGTCGCTGGTGAAGCAGATAATGGTGTTGTCGAGCAGCCCTTCCTCACGCAGGGTGCCGATGACGCGACGCAGCTGGTGGTCTATATGGGTACAGAGCGCGTAAAAGGCGCGGTGGATGCCCCGCAACGCCTCGTCACTGAAGGACGTGCCGTAACGGGTCTGGATCATCTGCAGCGCGTAGGGCAGGTTGTCGAAGTCCTGCGACCAGGCGGCCTGGTGAGGGAGCGGAATGTCTACGTCCCGGTAGCTATTGTAGTACCACTCGAGAGGGACGAGCGGCGGGTGGGGATGGCAGTAGGAAAGGAACCAGAAGCCGGGCCGGGTGGGGTCGCGGCGGCGGATCATGCGGCACATCTGGTCGGTGGCCCAGTTGGTGACGTGGGTCTCTTCGGACAGATGCCAGGGGCGGTAGCTGTACTCGTTGTTGCTCATGCCGTGGGCGAAGGAGCGGCCGGGATGGCCTTCTTCGCCGAGCCAGAGCTCGTAGTCGTCGATGGCGCCGAGGATGGGACGGCCCTCTTCGGCGAGGATGACGTCGTCGAAGCCGATGCGATCGCGCTGGGGGTAGACGTGCAGCTTGCCGACGGCGTAGGCCTGGTAGCCGGCGTCGCGGAATGTCTGGGCGACGGTTGGGAGCTGCGGCATCGGCTCCTGCACCTTGAAGACGCGGTCCCCGTGTGTGCGGGTGGCGGCGCCGGTCATGAGCGTGCGGCGGGCCGGAATGCAGACGGGGCACTCGGCGTAGGCGTTGGTGTAGCGCACGCCTGCGCCGGCGAGGCTGTCCAGCGTCGGGGTGCGGACTGCGGGATGTCCGGCCCCGGCCATGAGGTGGGCGGGCCAGTGGTCGGTGGAGATGAGCAGAACCGAGGGCGCGTCCGGGCCGGCGTGGGATTGGGGTGCCATGGCGGTACTCCAGATCTTAGTGGTATTGGGCCAGGGCGGCGATGGCAGCCTGGACTTCGCGGGCTATGTCGGCTGGGACCGGCGGGTTGAAGGGCGCGCCTTCACCGCCGTCGATGTCGTCGAAACCGCTCTGGGCCATGGCGGAGATTACGGCCGAATAGTTGTAGCGGCGGCCGTCGCGGAAGCGGAGTTCTTCGAGCGCGAAGATGGCGTCCTCGACGCGCTGGGACTCTGCGTGGTCGCCGGCGCGCTGGGCGTTGTTGATGGCGTCGGAGGCCTTAGAGTAGGCGACGGCGATGCCGGATGTGTGGCCCTTGGTGCCGAACCGGGAGGCGCGTGTGCAGCGGTCGCCGATGCCCCAGATGACGAGGCCGTTGTCGCCGATGGCCTGTACGAGCGGTTCTACGTCGTCTTCGCCGGTGCCGACTTTCAAGCCGATGAAGGCTTCGGCATCGCGGAAGAGTCTTCCCATTTGCGGCAGGTCGCGGCTGTCTTTGAAGTAGTAGATGAGACGGGCGTCGAAGCGGTCGTCCACCTCTTCGCCGAAGGCCATGAACTCGTTGTACATGCCAGCCGGATCGTAGACACCGACGAGCGGCATTACGAGGTAGGCGTCGGGCGGACGCTGGAGGCCGGAGAGCTCGCCGATGAGGTCTTTGGCGTCGGCGAGCGGACTGGGCAGAACGCCGGCGACGTAGACACCCTCATCGCCCATTTCGCGTGTGGTGATGTCGACGAGGTGGACCTGCTCGGCGCGGGTCATCTGGTGGATGGGACTGGTGCCGGCGATGGAAAGGACGCGGGGGCGGTTGTCGCTTAGATTGTTCGTCCGCATGAGGTAGCGGACATTTTTGAGATGGGCGTCGTAGTCGATGCTGCCGGCGCGGTAGGGAGCGCAGGGAATGGCGGTCACGCCTTCGAGAGCGGTCAGCAGCTCAGAGATTGAGAGTTGGGGGGCGGTGGCGACTGTCATAGGGAGTCCTCCTGGGAAGGCGAGCGTTTCGGCTGCGTTTTTATCGGATCATATGCTTACGTTTTGAAGTTTACGGTGTGCGATGTCAACCGCCGTATTCTACCACTGACACGCGATTTCGCTCTACCCAGTCCCAGTTTATGTCAACGCCGAGTCCCGGCCCTTGGGGGATGGATACGTGGCCGTTGGCGTCGATGGCCTCCAGGTCATCGACGTAGTCGATGTAGAGATTCGGTTCGTGGCTGGCAGGCGCTTTGGGGTGGAGCAGGCCCATCTCGTAGTAGTTGGTGTTGCGGATGGCGGCCATGCACTGGCGCTGGGCGGGGCCGGGCCCGTGGAATTCGAGATCGATGCCGAGGGCTTCGCAGGCGTGGGCGAGCTTCATTACGCCGGTGATGCCGTCGTAGCCGACGTCGCCGCGCACGTAGTCGGTGGCGTCGGCGATGGCGAAGTCGATGTGCGGCTCGAGGGAGCGTACATGCTCGGTCTGGAGGATGGGCGTCGTTATGAGCTGGCGCAGCTTGCGGTGGGCGAACTGGGAGATGCCGCCGTCGCGGTAGGGGTCTTCGTACCAGAAGAAGCGGTTTTCGTCGCAGGCCCAGCCGACTTTGACGGCGTCGCCGAAGGTCATGAGCTCGCAGGCGGGGTCGAGCATCAGGTCCATCTTGTCGCCGACGCGTTTGCCGACGGCGTGGACGTTGGCGACTTCCTGGCTGACGGGCGCGCGGCCCCAGCCGTGGATTTTGAAGGCGGGATAGCCGAGGTCGAGGCAGTGTTCGGCAAAGTCGGCGAAGGCCTCGGGCGTTGAGAGGCCGTCGGGCTGGTGGTCGCCGTGGTAGGTGCTGGCGTAGCAGGGGATGCTGGTCTTGTAGCCGCCGAGCAGTTTGTAGACGGGCTGATCGTAGAGTTTGCCGGCGATGTCCCAGAGGGCGATGTCGACGGGGGCGAAGCCGATGCGGGCGACCTGGCGGAGGGCGCGTCTGACTTCGGTGTAGATGAGCTCGCGCTGGAGGGCGCTGCGGCCGATCAGGAAGTGGGTGAAGGTGGGGAGGGTGGAGTATTCGGCGCCGCCGCCGCCGGCGTACTCCCCGACGATGCCCTGGTCGGTCTCGATGCGGAGGATGCTGCCCTGGGTCTTGATGCGGCTGCCGGGCTCGTAGACGAGGTTGAAGCCGTTGTAGTCTTTGCCGAGGTTTTCTCTTTCGGATTCATAGGTATGGATTTCGATTTTGGTGATGATTGGGTCGGCCATGGTTGATCCTCGCGTGGGGTGGAGTGTTGGGACTGGGAAGGTAATTGCCCTATTTTACACCGACTTGCGCGGCTTGGCATTTTGTCAGGTGGTCGTTGTCTGAATCAGGATTTGCAGGATTGACATGAGTTTTCGGGATGGCAGGCAGTGGCGTGATAACTGTTGGGGATTATCTTGCGGGAGACGGATGGACAGTGCGAGAAGGGGCAACAGGGTGGGGTGGACCCGGTGGAGTGAGGTGCTGTGCGAAAGGGGTAAGTGGGAGGGCACCCACAAGGGATGCCCCTACGGGATGCTGCGGATGGGGAGTCATGCTTTACGTTGTCGTTTTTGGAACCAGAGGTCCAGGCCGAATGCGGCAAATATGCCGGCGAGGAGGGGAAGGAAGTTGTAGGGGGAGTCGGCGGTGAAGAGGGTGAAGGACAGCCATACGGAAAGGCCGATTACGGGGATGAAGATGGTGAGCGAGGCCCGCACTTCGGCAGGGGTCTTGCGTTTGTAGATCAGCACGTGGATGAAGTAGACGGCGGAGACGGCGATACACATGAAGGCGTAACGCAGGCGGAAGTCGGATTGGAAGTAGGAGCCGCCAATCCAGTCGCCGAGGAGAAGGATTGCGAGTGTCCAGATGAGGCTTGAGTGCAGGTAAGGCACCTTTCGCCATCTGGCAAGGATTCTGTCCATAATCGAATGTGCCTCCCTTTCGTCCCGTTATGGTGACAGTGCGTTCGAATTGATGGTTGCGAAGGGTTCGCTCATTCTGTTTGCGAGATGCATGCACGCTGTCAGAGAAAGTCTCGACGCGTGGTCAGAAACCCAACAGAGATTCCCAATACTTTCGTCTCGCTGAGAAATTCTGAGGTGCTGCAGAAGGCTGTGGCGAGGTTCTGTGCCAGCCCTTTTCGTTTTTCGGGAAAGCTTTGCATGGTTGGAAGCGCTTTCAAACAGGCGCCGCTACGCGTGCAGCACGACCCAGCCGTCTTCGACGGTAACATCGAAACTTTCGACGGAGGGGTCTTCTTCTTCAGGCTCAGGCTGCTCGACGGTGACATCGACGGTGACATCGTAGGTGCGGACGCGCAGGCGATGGGGATTGAAGACGGAGCGGCCGGTGGCGATGTCGAACTCCCAGCCGTGCCAGGGGCAGCGCAGAATCTGGCCTTCGCGTTCCCAGATGATCTCACCGGGCGCGGTGGAGCGGGCGGTGCCGGTGATGGCGCCGCGGCAGAGGGGCGCGCCCTGGTGGGGGCAGAGGCTGCGCAGGGCGTAGTATTCGCCGTGGACGTTGAAGACGCCGATTGAGCGGCTGCGCACTTCGACGATTCTGCGTTCGCCGGGGGGCAGGTCGCTGACGCGGCAGATGGGATTGGGCTGCGTGCCGGCGCGGCGGTGTGTATTGCCGGCGGACGACTGTGGGATTTGCTGCGGACTCTGACTCGACATGTTCTCTCTCGCGACAGTCACCTCAGTAGGGCCAGACGCGGGGCAGCGGCCGTTCTGCGGCCAGGAGCTTGCGGCCCAGTTCATGACGAGACGCGGCCAGATCGGAGGCGTAGGCGTGTTCGGAGGCCACGTCGCGGTAGTCACCCCATTCGGCTGAAAGATCATAGAGATTTTCGGTGCCGTCGGCGTGGAGAAGGTAGCGGAAGCGCTCGGTGCGGAGTGATTTCCAGCCGGTGTGCTCGGTGAGGGCGGAGGCGCCTCCGGGCGCGTCATCTTGCAGGCGGGACAGCAGGGAGGCGCCCTGCAGGTGGGGCGGAACCTGGATCCCGGCCAGGTCGAGGATGGTGGGCAGGACGTCGAGCGCCTCGGTGAGGCCCGAATCTCTGCGCGCGGTGAAAGCGTCGCCGGCCGGCCGGATGAGGAGGGGGACGCGGCTGCACTGGTCGTGGGCGGGATAGCCTTTGCCGTAGCGAAGGTGTTCGCCCAGCCATTCGCCGTGGTCGGAGGTGAAGATAACGACGGTGTCGTCTGCGATGCTCAGTTCATCAAGTGCGGCGAGGAGGCGGCCGACGTGAAGGTCCACTTCGCTGATCTGGCCGTAGTAGCCCTGCCGGGCAAGCCGCAGCTCGTCGTCGGGATAGTTCTGCGGCCCGCGTTGTGACTCGATCTCCTGTGGGAAGGCCGGGAGCTGGAGGGAGCCGGCATCGTAGAGGTCGAAGTAGTGCTGGGGCGCTACCCAGGGGGAATGGGGGGAGTAGATGCCGGCGATGCAGAGGAAGGGCTGGCCGGTCCGGGCCTGGTGGCGCATGAATTCGATGGACTGCTCGGCGACGAAGGCGGTGTGGGTCATGTCGTCGCGGCAGCGGGAGGGAAGAGGGTGTTTGGGGAAGCGTTCGGCCGGGTGTTCGATCCCGTCCTCTATTCCCATGGCCGCCTGCCAGATTTCGGACATAGGCGCCTGACCGAGGCTGACGTGGGGGAGCTGGTCGGGCGCGCGGCGCCGCACCCAGGCACGGTAGGCGTCTTCATAGGAGCCGGGCTCGTCGGAGATTTCCATGTGGTCGAAGCCGTAGGGGGGATGCCAGGTACGGTGATCGCGGTTGGCGTGGGGCTGGAAGTGAAGTTTGCCGATGTTGGCGGAACGGTAGCCGTAGGGTGCGAGGAGGCGGGGGAGCGTGACGGTATCTTCGGGCACGGGAACGCCCATGTGGGTGATGCCGAGGGTGGAGGGATACTGGCCGGTGAGAAAGCTCAGGCGGCTGGGCATACAGACGGGATTCTGCACGAAGCAGTGGTCGAAGTTGACGCTCTGATTTGCCAGTCTGTCGAGGTGGGGCGTGTGAATGTCGGGATTGCCGTTTGCGCCGAGGCCGTCCCAGCGCTGCTGGTCTGTGTAGATAATGAGGAAGTTGGGGCGGCGCATGGGGATCGTCTCCTGCCGGTTTGAATCGCGTTTGGGTAGTAGCTACTCTACTATACGTGTTCTTCAGTTCGCAATCCCTGGAAGAGCGAGATGGCGGGGGAAGGGCAGGCACAAGGCCTGCCCCTACCGGAGTTTGAGGGGGAGGGTGGAGGCGGCGCTTCTGCTGCATCAGATTCGACTACGGACCGACCATAGTAATGTCGCTGCCACAGGTTTGCGAGAACTCACCCCCGTTCCGGGATGTACCGCGGAGCAAAGGATCCGATCCGGAATTGGGGAGAATGAAAAGAGGCGTTTACGCGAAAGTCCCTTTGGTGCTAGTATGAATTTTGCCTTGGAGAGGGGGGAGGCACTCCTTTCAGTCAGCGTCAGTTTCCAGGAAAGCGAGGAGCAGAGAATGTTACGCGTAACCAAGCCGGAGGGATTTGGTAACATCGTATTGGAGGAGGTTCCGATTCCGCCTGTGGGGCCGAATGAGGTGCGGGTGCGGAGCAAAGTCAGTCTGATCAGCCGGGGCTCGGAGATCCTGCGGCGCTATATGCATGAGGAGGCGATCGACCCGAGGATCATGGGCTACTCGCTGGCGGGCGTGGTTGACGCGGTGGGGAGCGAGGCGGCGCAGAAGTTTCAGCCGGGGGACCGGGTGATGGCGGTGGCGCCACATGCACAGTATGTTGTGCAGCCGGTCGATTCGAGAATCGGGCCGCGCGTGTGGCCTCTGCCGGACGACATTTCATTTGAGGAGGCTACGTTTCTGCCGCTGGCCAAGAGCGGCGTCACCTGGGCGCAGTCGCCGGGGATCCGGCCCAGCCACACGATCGTGATCATGGGGCAGGGTCTGGTCGGCAACCTGGTTCTGCAGGGGGTAAAGCAGCATCTTTGTGAGCAGATTATCGTTGTGGATGCTATCGCCAAGCGCTGCCAGATGGGGCTTATTTTCGGCGCCGACCACGCTGTTGACGTTACGGAGACGGACCCGGTGGAACGGGTAATGGAGCTGACGGACGGGCGCGGCGCGGACATCGTATTTGAGTGTGTGGGCGGCGAGCCGGGGCTGAAATCGTTTGCGCAGGCCCAGGAGATGGTGTGCGACGGGGGAACGCTGCATTTGATTGGTCTTTATCACGGGCAGCCGCTGCCGCTGGACGCGGGCAAGATTCAGCGGCGGCGTCTGATCGGCGGCTACTACGGGGAAGATCCGCCTGAGTACATGCTGGCCCGGACCGTTGAGCTGGTGCGGGAAGGGCGTATTCGCGTGGAGCCTTTGGTCAGCCACCGATTCCCCTATCAGGAAGCAAAAGAGGCCTTCGATCTGCTGTATGGACGACTGGCCGAGGCGATGGGCGTGCTGTTGGTGTGGGAGGAGTGAGAAGCGGGGGATCCGGGTTACGAGAGATCGGATTCAAAAGAGCCAGTCCTCATCAGAAACGTATAGCCAAAAACAGGAAACCCGAACTACAGTTGCAAGGAGAGAACCGATGTCCTTTTCTGCCAAGGGAATCGTTCATCGCTCGACGGTGACGGGCCGGCGAGGCATGATCGCTTCGGCGCATCCGCTGGCTTCGCTGGCGGGCGTGCGCGTAATGATGGAAGGCGGCAACGCTATCGACGCGGTGGTGGCGGTGGCGGCGGCGCTGAATGTGGTCGAGCCATACATGTCCGGGCTGGGGGGCGACGGGTACATGCATATCTACTCGGCGCGCGAGCAGGAGCATACGATACTGGACTATATGGGGCGCTCGCCGTACGGGGCAACGTTTGAAGAGGTGGGCGATGCGGAGAGCCGGGCGCGGGGGCCGCGTTCGCCGCTGGTGCCCGGTTCGTGCGGGGGCTGGCTGGCGGCGCTGGAGCGGTACGGTACGATGGATGCGGCTACAGTCTTTCGGCCGGCGATCGAGTATGCGGAGCAGGGCTTTCCGCTGACGGTGAAGAACGCCGAGTTCACCGAGTTCAACGTGCCGGAGATGCTGAAGTATCCGGCGACGGTGGAGGCGTATTTGCCGCATGGCCGTGCGCCGGTTGCCGGTGAGCTGATGATACAGCCTGATTTGGCGAAGAGCATGCGCGCCATCGCCGAGGGCGGCGCGGATGTCTTCTACCGGGGCGAGATTGCCAACAAACTGGTCCGTTACATGGAGGAGAATGGTGGGCTGATTACGCACAGGGACCTGGAGGATTTTGCGGTTGAGTGGCAGGAACCGGTTTCTGTCTCATACCGGGGCTTTCGAGTATATGCGCCGCCGCCGCCGTGCCAGGCGGTCCAGTACCTGGAGACGTTGAACATCATGGAGGGCTTCGACGTGGCGGAGATGGGACACAACCGTGCAGGGACTTTGCACCGGTTTATCGAGGCGGCGAAACTGGCACAGGCGGACAGGGCCGAGTATACGGGGCTTGAGGACGTGCCCACTGCCGGTCTGCTGTCGAAGGAGTACGCGGCGCAGCGCCGGGCAGAGATCGGCTCGCAGGCGCGCCCTTCGGGAGGTGAACGGTATACGTCGGAGAAGATGGAGGACGAGGTACTGGCAGGGGACCCGCGGCGGTGGATGCGCACCGAGTGCACGACGCACTTCAGCGCAATCGACGCGGCGGGCAACGCGGTGGCCATAACACAGAGCCTGGGGGCCGGTTTTGGCTCGGCGGTGGTCGTACCGGGAACGGGGATTGCGCTGAACAATTTCCTGAACTGGTTTGACGGCGACCCGCAGAGCCCGAACGTCATCGGACCCGGCCGGAAGATCGAGATGTGCATGTCGCCGGCGCAGGTGTGGGACGAGCAGGGGCTGCGTTTTCTGATCGGGACGCCGGGCAGTTACGGGATTCTGCAGACGACGCCGCAGATGATCATGAACGTCATCGATCATGACCTGAACATACAGGCCGCGATCGAGGCGCCGCGGGTCAAGTCGACGTCGCCGGGTACGCAGGTGGATGTTGAGACGCGGATCGGTGAGGATGTGCTGCTGGCGCTGACGCAGATGGGCCACCGGCTCAACCGGCTGGGGCCCTGGAACGCGGAGGTAGGGGGCGGGCAGGGCATCATGGTCGATCCTGAGAACGGGGGATTTATGGGCGGCGCGGACCCGCGGCGGGACGGGTATGCGCTGGGGTGGTAACGGCAGTGGTTAGTGGTCAGTGGTCAGGGTCATTCGGCGCGGTTGGTGAGGTGGATGAGGCCGTCGCCGGCGAGGACGCGGTGGACGCCGCGGCGCATAATGACGATGCCCTCTTTTTCGGCGTGCAGTTCGGCGAGGAGGTCGCCGAGGGGATCGTGGATGGCGCCGACGAGCTGGCCTGATTGGACTTCCTGCAAGAGTTCGACGCGGGGTCGGAAGTAGCCGGCCATGGGGGCGGACATGACTTCGTCCATGTTGCCGTCGCCGAGGAGGTGCTGGGGAGGCGGGGCAGCGGCGGGCTCGCCTGCGAGCATGTCGAGGTGGTGCATGACGTTGAGGACGCCCTGTGTGAAACAGTCAACGTCTTCGGGGCGGGCGCGGCCGGCGCCGGCGGCTTCGGTGTAGAGGCAGGGCACGCCGAGGTCGGTGGCTGCGGAGATGCTGCGGCCCGGCGGTATGGGGGGAGGGTGGCCCCACAAAACGGGCGCGCCGAAGACGCGGGATGCGGCGAGGGAGCGACGGCCGACTTCGTCGTCGCTGTGGAGGTAGCCGGCGAGCGTAGGGATGTCGCCGACAACGCCGGCGCTGTGGAGGTCGATGAAGAAGTCGGCAGCGCTGATGAACTTGACGGTGAGCCAGTGGGCGATGCGCTCGGTCAGGGTGCCGGTTTCGGAGCCGGGGAAGACGCGTGCCAGGTTGAGCCCGTCGATGGGGCTGTTGCGAGTGGCGGCGGCGTAGGCGGCCATGTTGCAGACCGGGACCATGAGGAGTGTACCGCGCAGTTGGTGAGGGTTGACCTCTTCAGCGATGCGGGGGATGGCTTCGACGCCTTCGTACTCGTCGCCGTGGACGCCGGCGAACACGACCAGGGTGGGTCCCGGTTCGGAGCCGGTGACGGTGAGCAGGGGTAGCTGCCACCAGCCGCCTTCGACGCGCTGGGAGATGTTCAGCCAGCTGGCGCTTTTTGTTCCCCGCTCCAGTTGGTTCACGTCCAGTTCGGAAATGTGCATAGTATTTCTCCTGACAGATAGTCCATCTCTGGCGGGCCGGCCGCGGAGAACTTCCTAAAACCTTCTTCCACGAAGGGCCACTAAGGGCCACGAAGAACACCTCTCTTTGATCCGCGAAGGGCCGCGAAGAACATACCTTGTATTGGCCACAGATGGTGGTCGTATGGGACGCGTTTGGCGCGAGAGATTGGCAATTTATTCCCTGAACTGAATCGAATAGAGGTCGGCGTCTTTGAGGTCGAGGCGGAGGCGGATAGGACGTCCTGCCAGTTCGCTTAGATCGTTGCCGCCGGCCCAGTTGGCTGTGCGGTCGATGGCGTCGCCAAAGAATTCGTCGCTGTCGTCGAGGGAGAAGCCGGGAACCGGCCGGCCCTCGTGGTCCTGGATCTCGACGCGCAGGCTGCCGGCGGCGGAGGTGGCGAAGTTGAGGACGAGATTGCGGCCTGAGAAGATCAGCGGCCTGGTATGGCAGGCGCCGCCGGAGAGGGGCGCATGGAGGGAGACGAAACCGTCGATGCGGGTGGTGTAGCGGCGCACGTTCATGCTGGGGCCGGTCCAGTAGCCTTCGACGACGTAGAGGGAGAGCTCGGGCGGGGCGCCAGGCGAATCGGCCTCGGTCTCGATGAGGCCCCAGGCGATGCAGTTGTCGCTGTAGACCCAACTGTCTACAACATTGGGGCCGGGGCGGATGTATGCCTCTCCCCAGCGCTTGAAGTTCAGGCCATCGCGGCTGGACATGAAGAGCCCGTCTGTAACCACGGAGCCGTAGCGGGGATGGGCGGCGCTGCGCGCACGGCGGTACTCGAGGCCGGGGAGGTTGTCGGTCTGGGGGAGCCAGCCTCTGTCGATGTAGCGCATTGGGAAGCCGAAGAGGATGTGGGGCGCGCGGGCGTAGGGCCGGATCTGGTTGGTGTAGAGTGGCTGTTCGGGGCTGTCGCCGTAGTCGAGCCATTTTGGCTCGGACCAGTTGAGAAAGTCGGCGGAGGTTGCGGTTTTGATGCCGCGCACGCCGTGGGGGGCGCCGCCGCGAAAGTCGCGGAAGTAGGCCCGGTATTCGCCGCGGTAATCGTCCCAGAAGGCCAGATTCAGGGAGTCGAAGTAGCCCTCGGTAATGACAGGGGAAGGGATGTCTTCATTCTGTTGACGCATAAAGGAGAAGTTGAAGCCGTCTGGGGACCGGAGGGCATAGAGGACACGCGGCGATTTGCCGGGGACGATGGCCTTGTACTCGGATCCTGCCTGACAGGCTGGGTTCGTGTCCGGGAATACGGCGGTATCGCCGGCACTGATTTCGACGGCGGGGAAGCTGTCCGGCGCAAGAACGATGTTGTTGTTGCGGTTGCCCTCGAATTCGACCAGGCCGAGGGCGGGTTTGCTCCAGCGCTTGCCGTCGGTGCTCTCGGCATAGCAGACATAGTAGGGGTGGGGGTAGTTTATGCGGCCGCCGCCCATGACGTAGTGCCAGGCGCCGTAGTACATGCGGAAGCGCCCGTCTCTGTCCTGGAAGACGGTGCGGTAGAGGCAGGCGTTGCCCTCGCAGGGCGCGTCGGTCTGCAGGACCACTTCGCGCTTGACGGGAGGATGGAGGCGCAGCTCGAGACCTCCGCCAAGTTCGGCGAAGAGGAAGTCGTCGATCAGGGGTTCAAGGCGGGCGCCGATATTGATCGGTTCGGTATGTGCGCTGGCGGAGTTGCTCATGCTTGTCACCTGTTGGAACTGCAGTGGTTAGTGGTCAGTAACGGCAAGACCAGTGGATCAGAGGTTTGGGGCGCGCAGGACTGTGTTGGTTGAGGGAAGCGCCCATACTTCGCTGTAGACGGTCGGGGATGGTCGGGGCGGGGGGTAGCCGGGCGGTTTGTTGTTGGGATCGCGGAGCTCATTTCGATCGCGGCCTTCGACATGGTGGAGCCAGACGAGCTCTTCGGACGCGGCGGCGACTTCACGGCGCAGGATGAACTCGATGTAGTCGAAGGCGGTGAAGGCGACGTGGGCGAGGAAGACGCGGTGGACGGTGCGGCCGTTCCAGGTAGCGAGGTCGGGCAGGACCAGGGGGCCGGTGCAGACCTGAAAGGCGGCGTCCTCGCGGTTGACGTTGATGAGATTGACGGGATATTCGACGGTGACGCGCAGGCCGGTCTTTTCGTCGCGGTAGGCGCAGCGGGCATTGAGCAGGGCGTTGGCGAGGGTGGCTTCGATCAGGGGCTCGCTGGCATTCAGCTCGATTGGTTGGGGAAACTCTTTGAGGCTGATGTCGCAGTCCTGGAAGGCCTCGCTCAGCTCCTGCGCGGACGCGGGCTCTGATTCGCCGCTGGGCCGGCGGGCGATTGGGATCCGGTGCGTGCGGCTGAAGGCCATGCGAAATTCGCTGCTGGGGAGCTGGAAGAAGCCCTGCCGGGGGATGGTGTATTCAGTGCGGCAGGGGGCGCCGACGAAGAGCTCGGCCAGGGCGGCGCCATTCTCAGCGGAGATGACACAGCCGGATTCGATGTTGAAGCGGACGCGGCGCACATCGCCATCCTTGCCGATGAAACCGCCGGCGTACTTGTAGTAGGGGTCCGCCTGCCTGGGGAAGGTCTTCCAGGTGAAGAAGGAGCGGGGAAAGTCGATCATGCCAGCCTCCTTAGGTATCAGTCCCAGGTAAAGAAGACGCTCAGCCAGCCTTCGTGGCCGCTCATCATGCGGTCGAAGAGATCGGGCGCTTCGGTATAGGGCACTACATGGCTGACGAGCGGCTCGGTCTGCAGCTCGCGGCGGCGGATGAGATCGAGGATCACGTGCTGGTTGCGCACGCGCGTCCAGGGCCAGTAGGGATGTGTGTCGCTCATGCCGGTCTGGTAGGAGCCGGTCATGACGATTTCGCGGCGGAAAAGCTCGTTGGACTCGATGGGGATGGAGCCGCTGGTCGCGCCCACGAGGATGATGCGGCCGCGATCGGCGGCGGCTTTGATCATGGTGGGGTAGTTGCCGATAAAGGAGGTGCAGTGGAGCTGGACCTCGGCCCCGCTGCCGGGCAACATGCTGGGCAGCGCGCCGCGCCAGCGCCAGGGCAGTTGTGTGTGGGCGCGGATCTCTTCGGCCACGTCCTGGCTGCCGGCGTCGACCAGATGGGAAGCGCCAAGCTGGCGGGCGAGATCCAGGCGCTCCTCGACGAGGTCGACGCCGATGAGAGGCTGGGCGCCGACGAGGCGGCAGAGCTGCAAGGCGAGCAGGCCGACGACGCCGAGGCCGTGGACGGCGACCGATTCGCCGATCTGGATCTGGGCGCGGCGCACGCCGTGGAGGGCGACGTCACCGAGAACGCAGAAGGCGACTTCCACATCGGTCAGATCGTCGGGCAGTTTTTGGACGTTGTACTGCTGCGGGATGACGACTTCGCTGGCTTCGAGCTCGGGTGTTATAAGCCAGTGGGTGGAATGGTTGCCGCTGCAGAGGACGCGGTCGCCCACTGCGACCTGGTCGATCTCGCTGCCCGCTTCTTCGACGACGCCGATGGCGGTGTAGCCGAGCCCTTCGGGTGTAAAGGAGGCCTGCTCCGCGGGGCTGGCGGTGCGGCGGCGGCGGATGCCGTTCATCTCGGAGCCGGCGCTGACCTGGGTGAGGCTAGTGCGTACCAGGAGCTGATTGGCTGCGGGGACCGGCACTTCGAACTCTTCGACTTCAATTTGGCCTGCAGGGGTGAGGACCAGCCGCTTTCCCTTTGTCACGCGCGATTCCTTTCGATGTAGCGCTGCGCCGATAGACCGAAGTACATGGTCAAGTGTACAATCATTCTCAGTCTGTTTCCAACAGGGGGACAACAGTGGGTGCATCCCAGATTTGTGGTGGGTACAGTCCGGCGGGGAATCCATGCCGGCGGTGGGGGGCGAGGGCAGGCACAAGGCCAGCCCCAACCGGAGTTTTGTAGTTTGAAGAGGTGTTTAATCTGTATAATATACAAAAAACCGAGCCCCCCAGACAAGAGGCCATATCGGTTT
>VXMH01000076.1 GCA_009841235.1 Caldilineaceae bacterium SB0661_bin_32
TCCCTTGCCAATCAATTCAATCCAACATCTGTAGGGTTGATCAGAGGTTCCCTAATTCTGTCCTTAGCACAGACTCTCACCAATTTCAGTCGGCTCATCACCGACACCGTTAGAATAGAAGGAAAACATCATGCTCACACAAGAACAGATCCGGGCCTATCACGACGACGGCTACCTGATCGTCAACTCTTTTTTCGACGCCGAGGAGATCGAACTGCTGCGCCGCACAGCCATCGCCGACCGCCAGATGGACCAGAAGTCTTTCGGCCGCGAGGACGGCGAAGGGGGCACCGTCCGCCTCACGCTCTGGAACCACCCCGGCAACGGCATCTACGGCATGTACGCCCGCTGCAACCGCGTCGTCAACGCGATGGAGCAGTTGCTCGGCGGCGAAGTCTACCACTACCATTCCAAAATGATCCTCAAAGACCCCGAGGTCGGGGGCGCCTGGGCCTGGCACCAGGATTACGGCTACTGGTACGACAACTACGTCCTCTACCCGCTGATGTCAAGCGTCTCAATCGCGGTCGACCCGGCCACGCGTGAGAACGGCTGCATGCAGGTGCTCAAGGGTTCCCACCACATGGGGCGCATCACCCACGTAGAGACGGGCCAGCAGGCCGGCGCAGAGCTGGAGCGCGTCCTTGAAGCCGAAAAGCGCCTTGAGCTGGTCCATTGCGAAGCGGAGCCGGGCGACGCCCTCTTCTTCCACTGCAACATCCTCCACCGCTCCGACCAGAACCGCTCCAACAACCCGCGCTGGTCGTTGATCTGCTGCTACAACGCCGCCCGCAACAACCCCTACCGCGAGGCGCACCATCCCAGCTACACACCGCTCGAAAAGGTTCCCGACAGCGCCATCAAAGAGATCGGGATGATCCGCTTTGAAGATGATGAAAGCGACGTCGCCTTCCTCGATCCCGAAAACATTCCCACGTCGGAAGACTAAGTAAGGACAGAAAAGCCATGAGCAAGTACAGATTCCTGATCAGCGGCGGCGGCAGCGCCGGACGCAGTGTGGCACAAGTGGCCGCGACCGACGGACGCGGCGAGATCGCCGGCGTCGTCGATCCCCAGCAGCACATGCTCGACAGAATGAAAGATCTCTACCCACAGGCCGCGCTCGGCGACGACTATGCCCAGCTCCTGCGCGAGACGCAGCCCGATGTGGTCGTCGTAGCCGGCCCGGACCACCTGCACGCCGATCAAACGGTCATGGCACTGGAGCAAGGATGCCACGCGCTCGTCGAAAAGCCGCTGGCAACCACGGTGGAAGACTGCCAGCGCATCCTCGACGCCGAAAAACAGAGCGGCACCCACGTCATGACCGATCAGACCATGCGCTACATGCACCCCTGGCACGAAATGGCGCTGATGGCCCAATCAGGCCAGATAGGCGACGTTTTCTTCGTCCAGGGCGACTACATCCACGACATGTGGAGCCACTACGCCCCCGAAGGCGCTCACCACACCCCTTGGCGCATCGACAGGCAGAATCCACAGAACATCCTGCTGGGCGGAGGCTGCCACCCCCTCGACCTCATTCTCTGGAGCGTCGATTCCCCCGTAACCGAGGTCTACGCCTACAGCAACAAGCTGAGCGCCCCCATGTTCCCCGACGACGACTGTTTCATCGTCATCCTCCAGTTCGAGAACGGCGCGGCGGGCAAGGTCTACGTGACCAGCGGCTGCTCTGGGCACGGCATGGGCGAGGGCATGGGCGGCGGCTTCCTGGCCGTCTATGGGACCGAAGGCACGCTGTGGAAGGGCAAACATTACCGCCGCGACCACGACCCAGCCGACATCGAAGAGGCATCTGCCGATGAAATAGTTGGCGGTCACGGGTGGGGCCGCTCGGTGATCGACTACCTGAACCTTCTCGACGGCAAGATCAGCAATCCGATCCCGGCCAACTGGGGCGCCAATATCGTTTCCATCTGCGCCGCTGCGCTCGAGTCGATCCGCACAAAGAAGCCGCAGACGCCCCACTGGTTCTGAGAAAAATAGCTGGGGAGGAAGACAATGTTATCCCACGATCAGTTGCGCCACTTTGCCGAGCATGGCTGGGTCCTGGAAGAGAACGTCCTCAGCCCGGAACAGATCGAAGCCTACAAGGCTGCCCTCGAACGGCAGTCCCACTATGTGCGCCCCCTCGCCCACGAAGACGATGACGAAATCCTCCACATCGACTGCATGGTCAACGGCGACCCGATTTTTCGCGAGTGGCTGATGATTCCCCAGGTGCTTGAGGCCAACCGCCAGCTGATGGGCGCCGAGATCAAGTACGAAACTTGCCACGCCATGATCAAACGGCCCCACCCCGAGCGCAGCGGGCAGAAGACCTTACTACGCGATCCCGATAAGATGGGCTGGCATCGCGGCCTGCGCCCCAAGTGGGGCACCTTCCCCCACGACACCGACCCGGACCTGATCAACTGCGTCTTTCTCAACAACATCACCTACCTGACCGACGTCGCGCCCGGGGACGGCGGAACCATGATTCTCGACGGGTCGCACAAACTGGAAGGAACCTACGAGACGCTGAAGAACGAGTGCCCCGTCGTCGAGGCCACGGCAACGGCCGGCAGCATCCTCCACTTCACCGAGACGCTGCTCCACGCCGGCGTGCCTATCCTGAGCGAAAACGTGCGCTATACTATGTTCTACGGCTTCACCCCCAACTGGTTTGTCAACTGGCCCGGCACCGAAGTCCCCGATTACGTTCTCAAAACCGTACGCGATGACGAGCTTCGAGGCATTCTCGGCGCAAATTCGGGCTATTCCGGCCAATTTCCCATGTTATAAAGTCAGGAGAGAAAACGCGCCCAAACCGGCGTGCAAGGAGAAGACGATGGCCAGACGCAACTTCTCGATGCAGGCATACTGGGAAGATCAGGTAGAAAACTTCACACCAAAGTTGCATTTTGACGGCCAGACGAAGGACTGGGAGAGCTGGCGTCAGACCGCGCACACCAAGTATATGGAGCTCCTGGGCAGTTTCCCCGACCCGGTGCCGTTGGAGGCCGAAGTCGAGAGCAGCGTCGAGGACGAAGGCCTGATCCGCGAGCGGGTCGTCTTCAACTCCGAACCGTTCATGAGCGTGCCCTGCCAGGTACTGCGCCCCGAGTCGATGCCCGCCGACGGCACAAACGCCGCCATCCTCTGCTCGCACGGACACGGGCCCTTCGGCAAAGATCCGGTGGCCGGGATCCGCTCCAGCGACGAAATGAGCGCCAACATCGAGGTGCACAACTACGACTACGGCTTTCAGATGGCAAAGGCCGGCTTTCTGACGATTTCACCCGACCTGCGCGGCTTTGGCGAACGCCGCGACGGCCGCAACCCGTTCCCCGGCCGCGACCCGTGCAACGTCAACTACATACGCGGGACGATGCTCGACCGCTGGCCCCTGACCCTCAACATCTGGGACATGAAATGCTGTATCGACTATTTGGAGACCCGCTCCGAGGTCGATCCCAAGCGCATCGGCATGATGGGCCTTTCCCAGGGCGGTACCATGACCACATTCGCCGCCGCCGCTGAGCCGCGCATCGCCGCCGCCGACATCATGGGCTACGTCAACCCGTGGAAAGGGTTTGCGTTCGAACGCGTCAACTTCTGCGGCTCGCAGATTGTACCCGGCATCCACGCCTGGTTCGACACCGACGACATCGCCGGCCTGATCGCCCCCCGCCCTCTCATGCTCGACATGGGCATGTACGACGACTGCTTCTTCATCCACGACATGCTCAAAGGCTACGAGGGCGTGAAGCGCATCTACGAGGCCGCAGGCGCAGCCGACCGCCTGTGGAAGCTCGTCCACCCCAGCGGGCACGGCTGGGGCGGCGTCGAGGGAACAGCAGAGTTCTTCGGAACCTACCTGTAGTGCTGCCACGGAGAAGAGAATCACGAGAAGCCAGGGAAGCAAGCAACTCCTTCACACAAAAGGCCCCAGGTAAGAGCAATGGCAAATGAGATCAAGGTCGCCTTCTCAGGGGCGCGCCGCGCAGGTTCATTCTTCAAAGCATTCCAGACCCACCCGGAAACCGAGATCGTTGCCCTGTGCGACCCTTACGCGCCGACCCTGGCGGAGTCGGGAAAAGCCACCGGCGTGACCCAACTCTACAGCGTCTTCGAAACGATGCTGGACGAGGCGCGGCCGGACGCGGTGGTCGTGTCGTCCCCCATGCAGTACCACGCGCCCCAGGCAATCGCCGCGCTGCAGCGCGGCATCCATGTCCTAAGCGAGGTGACGGCTGCCGTGTCAGTGGACGAATGCCGCTGGCTGGTTGACGCCTGCAACCACAGCGCCGCCATCTACATGATGGCCGAGAACTACATGTACATGAAGCCCAATGTGCTGGTGCAGGCGCTGGTCGAGGCCGGCCTCTTCGGCGAGACCTACTATGCCGAGGGCGAATACCTGCACGAACTCTCCGTTCTCCACCACATGCCGGACGGCAGCCCGACCTGGCGCTACTACTGGCAGGTCGGCGTGAACGGCTGCACCTACCCCACCCACAGCCTGGGCCCCTGCCTCATGTGGATCAAGGAACGGCCCGAACGCATCAGCTGCATAGGTACCGGCATCTGGACCGACCCCGAACACGCAATGGAGGACACGGTACTGCTCCTGTGCAAAACCGCCAGCGAAAAACTGATGCGCGTGCGCATAGACATGCTCTCCAAGCGCCCCCACGCGATGACCAACTACACGCTGCAGGGCACGAAAGGCGCCTACGAAAGCAGACGCCGACCGGGCGAGGGCGACTGGATCTGGCTGGAAGATTTCTGCGACGATCCCGATGTCTGGGTTCCGCTGGAGACCTTCGAGGCCGAGTACATGCCTGAGATCTGGCGCGACCCGCCGGCAGAGGCCGTGCGCGCCGGTCACGGCGGAGGCGATTACTTCGAGGTGATGGATTTCGTGGACGCGGTGCAGGGCCGCAAGCCCCCGCCAATCGACATTCACGCGGCGATGGACATGACCCTGCCGGGGCTGGTAAGCCAGGAATCGATCCGCCAGGGCGGCGAATGGCTTGAAGTGCCCAACTCCAGGGCGTGGTGAACGGCGATGGATTGTGTGCAGCGGATAGCAGTTAGCACACCGACTGGCAGCAGAAAACCAGCAACTTAGTTCAACCGTTCGACGACCCCGGCCGCGCCCATGCCGCCGCCAATGCACATAGTGACGAGGCCAAGCTCCTTGTCCTGCCGCGCCAGTTCGTGCAGCATCTGCACTATCAGTTTGGCGCCGGTGCAGCCCAGCGGGTGCCCGAGCGCGATAGCGCCGCCGTTGACGTTGACCTTCTCCTCGTCCAGCCCCAATTCGCGGATCACGGCCAGGGCCTGGACGGCGAAGGCCTCATTCAACTCCACCAGATCGATCTCGTCAAGACTGACACCGGCCAGCTTGAGCGCCTTGGGGGCAGCCGCCACCGGGCCGATTCCCATGATCTCAGGCGCGACACCGCCGACGGCGAAGCTGCGGAAACGGGCCATCGGCTTAAGCCCCAATTGCTCTGCTTTCTCCTCACTCATCACCAGCACGGCCGCGGCGCCGTCGCTTGTCTGGCTGCTGTTGCCGGCAGTGACGGTCCCCTGCGCGTGAAAGACCGGCCGCAGCTTGGCCAGCGCCTCGGTCGAAGAATCGCGGCGGATACCCTCATCCTTGTCAAAGGTCGTCCTGTATATCTGTGTGCTGCTACCTTCGCCCAGCGTGAGTTCCACCTCCAGCGGCACGATCTCTTCGTCGAACTTGCCGGCGTCCTGCGCTGCGGCCGCCCGCCGGTGGCTGCGCAGAGCGAAGGCGTCCTGCTCCTCACGCGTCACCTCATACTGGCGCGCCAGGTTCTCCGCGGTCAGCCCCATACCGATGTAGACGCCGGGATGCTCCTTAGCCAGCGTGGGATTGGCCATGAATTTGTTGCTGCTCATCGGCACCTGCGACATCGTCTCCACGCCGCCGGCGATAACTGCTTCGCCCATTCCGCTCATGATCTGCTGCGCGGCAAGAGCGATCGTCTGCAGCCCGCTGGAGCAGAAGCGGTTGACGGTCTGCGCGGGCACTTCGACCGGCAGGCCGGCGCGCAGGCTGGCGATGCGTCCCACGTTCATGCCCTG
The DNA here is from genome assembly GCA_009841235.1 of Caldilineaceae bacterium SB0661_bin_32. Taxonomy (GTDB): domain Bacteria; phylum Chloroflexota; class Anaerolineae; order Caldilineales; family Caldilineaceae; genus Bin5. The sequence goes on from VXMH01000076.1 coordinate 6,124, forward strand.
CTCGGCCTCCGGCATGGCGCAACCCAGGATGACGTCGTCGACCTCCTTGGCGTTCACCGCCGGCGCACGTTCCAACACGGCGCCAATCGCCGCGGCGGCCATCTCCTCAGGCCGGGTCGTGCGCAATGTGCCGCGCGGGGCCTTGCCAATAGCAGTACGTGCTGCGGAAACGATAACGGCACTGGTCATGGTGAAATGCTCCTCTTTGATACAAGGTACTCCTGTTCGGTTACCGGCCTCACGACTCCTGGATAGCGGGTAATTACAGCGTAAATGGTGAGTTTTTCGGCCCTCAATAGTACCTCGGGGACTTCGACTCCCTCTTTCTCGATCATTGATACCAGTCGAGAAAGGTCATGAACGAATGGGAACTGTATGCTGCGCAGAACCATCACAGCTTTTAGGGACTTCTCGGCAGCCTGCTGGGCCTCGAAGCACAGGTCTTCCAAATAGGCTCCGGGAATCCGATTCTTTGCCAGTGCCAGATTGCTTCTGGCGCGATTCAGCCATTCTCGAGGATCGTCGGGAGGGAAGCGTTCAGGGGTTTTCATATATGACTCTGCCCTCTTGGAGGGCGGGCCTGAAAACCAGAGCGTGACTGTTCTTGTAACGTTCTACATCCTTCGGCGCGACGACGAGCGCATCAACGGCTGTTCCCACACCATGCAGCCTCATATAAATCCGGCCCATCAGGTCAAGGGCATCTCCCCCCTCCTTGATGATGAGCAGGTCGAGGTCGCTGTGGCGAGTCATGTCGCCGCGGGCAGCTGAGCCGAAGAGGATGATTTTCTCAGGATCGGCGACTTCTACAATGCGCCGGATGACTTCAGCCAGGACTGTCTGGTCATGCATACAAAACTCCTGGTCGGCTTTCCTCTTGCCTAATGGACAGGGTGCTCGTGTCAGCTACAGAAACAGCGAAATCTTACTCTTCCGAACCCATTGAGTCAAACTCTTACCGCCTGGCTTGGGTGATGCAGATTTGGAGTACCGCAACCTGGCGCAAGGAGTGAATTGCCATTACTACATTCACGCGCAGTCAGACGCGCTTGAAGGCTGTCTTTAGTTTCGCAGCGGCTTCCCGCTCTTCAGCATGTGCCAGATGCGCTCCTGGCTTTTGGGGTAGCCGCACAGGGTCTTGAACGCTTCGCGCTCCAGGTCGAGGAAATACTGTTCGTCCATCCAGGCCGGCTGGCTGAGTTCGCCCCCGCAGAGGACGTAGGCCAGGTGGTCGGCGATTATCGCTTCGTGCGCAGTGATGTGGCGTGCCTCACGCATCATATAGATGCCTATCCGCAGATTGGCGAGGTGATCGCGGCCGGCGGCGTAGATGTTGCCGGTGCCCGCGGGCGGTCTGTAGCCTTCATCAGCCATGCGCAAAACCTCGGCCTTGGCTTCGGCAAGCAGATGATCGTAGTTCATCACGACACGGTCAAGTTGATCAAGGAAGCCCATCTGGCGCGCCTCAGCGGCTGAAGATGAAACTTTGGCGAGGGCGATGAGCTCAAAAACCTGCTGCAGACTGGATGCAGGGTCGGGGTTTTGCCCCTGCACGTGCGGGTTGACCAGACGGCGTACCAACTCCTTGCAACCGCCGGCAGCCGGGACCAGGCCGACACCCACCTCAACCTGGCCAATGTACAGTTCGGCATGCGCCACGATACGGTCGGCGCCCATCGTCACCTCCGCGCCGCCGCCGAGGGCCAGTTGGTAGGGCGCCGCCACGACAGGCTTGGGCGCGAGTCGCAACTGCAGGATCATCTGTTGAAGACCGTCGACCGCCGCGTCCAGCTTCTCCGATTGACCGGACTGGGCCAGAGAGCCGATCAGAAAGAGGTTGGCGCCGGCGCTGAAGTTGCCTCCCTGGTTGCCGATCACCAGCCCGGAGGCATCCCCGTGGAGACACTCGATGGCTGCTTCAGCGATTGGCCCAATCTCAAGGTCCAGGGCGTTCATCTTGGTATGAAACTCCAGCAGAAGTACGCCGTCGCCCAGGTCCAGGAGGCTGGCAGAACTGTTTTCGGCCAGCGAGCCCCGCCCGCGCTTGAGAGCCGGAATGCTGACGACCCGGTCGCCGTCCTCAACAGACTCGTACCGGCCGGTTTGCGGATTGTACACCTGCATGTGCGCTGCGATCGCCCCGGAGCCGGAACTTTTTTCAGACCGGTAAATGGTGTCATGGCCTTCGTCGAGCATTTCCTGCACCCATGGGGCGACAGTCAGTCCTTCGTCCACCATTCGCTTCGTCGTAGCGGCGACACCCAATGCGTCCCAGGTTTCGAACGGCCCCATCGCCCAGCCGAAACCCCACTTCATGGCGTTGTCGATATCCATAGGGCTGTCCGCGATCTCGGGCAAACGCTTGGAAGCGTAGGCCAGTGTGCGGCTGAGCGTATGCCAGAGCAGGCCTGCCGCCTCGTCGTCTGTTTCTTCGCCGTCCTGGCCGGCGGTATAAGAAGAGACGAGGCCGCGCAGACGTTCGGGCAGCGGGGCGTTTCTCACGGCGTCGACGCTGGGCCAGGTAGTGCGAGCCGGCTGCAGATAGTCCACTTCGCCTTCGGAAGCCGCCTGCAGGTCCAGACCCCAGAAGCTGCGTCTGCCTTCGCGGTCGACAACCGTCTTGTAGAAACCCTGGCCGCTCTTGGCGCCGAGGAGCCCGTTTTGAAGTAAGGTCATCAGCACTTCAGAGCCAAGAGGCCCGCGTAAGGTGTCCCGGTCTTCATCGTCGGGGATCATGTCGTACAGATGCTCCCCGACAAGCGCGGCCACGTCGATTCCGACCACGTCCAGCAGACGGAACGTGGCGGTCTTTGGCCGCCCAATCAGCGGGCCGGTCAGCCGGTCTACTTCCTCGACCGTGTAGTCGTTGGCAACGGCATACTCAAGGAGGCTGCTCTGGATGTAGCTGAACATGCGATTGCCGATAAAGTTGGGCACGTCTTTGGCGATGACAACACCTTTGCCCAGCCTCTTCTCGGCAAATTCTTTCATATCAGCAAGGACGTCGGGATCGGTCTGCTGACCAGGAATCAGTTCCAGCAGGCGCAGGTAGCGAGGCGGGTTGAAAAAATGGGTACCCAGGAAGCGCCGTTGAAAGGCCTGGCTGCGGCCGGCGCTGATGACATGGATGGGGATGCCGGAGGTGTTTGTGCTGATGATGGCGTCGGCAGGGGCAATGGCGTCAAGCCTGGCCATCAGCTCCTGCTTGGGCCGTGGACGCTCCACGATGGCCTCGATGATCCAATCGCTCTGCGCGGCCGCGGCCTCCAGATCGTCGTCGACATTGCCCAGCGTGATCAATTCCGCCAGTTCGGGGCTGAAGAGGCTGGCCGGCCTGGCCTGGGTCATTCGCTCGAGTCCTGATTGCGCGATCCGGTTGCGGACAGCCCGGTCTTCCAGCGCCAAGCCCTTGGCCTGCTCTTCGGGCATCAGTTCGGTCGGCGCGATGTCGAGCAAATGCGAGGAGACGCCGGCGTTGGCCAGGTGTCCGGCGATGGCGGCGCCCATCGTACCGGCGCCGATGACGGTAACATGGCTGATTGTTTTGCTCATTGGGGCGCTCCTGTCACTCGCCTTTACATTTCGTTATTTGGTCTTCGCAGATCACGCGGTGGCAGAGATGTCGAAGTACTAAGGGCTGGGACGTGGAATCTCCTCGCTGAACAGAATGAATCTGCTCGAACCGTCCATAATACGTCAGCGGAGCCCTATCAGAAAGCTTCAAAAGAGGCCGAAAATCAGATCCAGCAGGCCGAAAAAGCGCAAAATCGAATAAATGACCACAACAATCAAGAGGTAGCGTACCCAGCGGTTGGCGTCCTTGACTGTCACGGCGAAGCGTACTGCGGCCCAGGCTCCGATGCTTTGGCCCACAGCCATCAGCGCGCCCATCCACAGATTTATTTCCACTGCCAGCCAGATAAAGGTCGCCAAAGCGACAACATTAAGCGCCAGCACGAAGATCAGCTTTACGGCGTTGGCATGGACGATGGTGTAGCCCACGCCCAATACCAGAGCCGTCACCAGGAAAACTCCCACTCCGGCCTGAATGAAGCCGCCATAGATGCCAATGGCGAAGAAGAGAATCAGCACGAGGAGTTCCGGACGCTCCTTGCGCACCTCTGATCTTTCGCGCAGCCATTTCGTCGGATTGAAGAAGATCGTAATAAGAACGACAACCAACATGCTACCGATAGCAAGGTTCATCGTGTCCTTGTCCAAGAGCGTCGCCACGTAAGCGCCGATCAGTGAACCAGGTAACCCGGCCGCGGTGAGCCAGAGACCGAAACGGAGTGAGTCGGCATCCAGAATGTTTTCAGGCAGATGCTTTCCGTCTTTCTCTGCCCGCAACTGCATCCGGCCGCCGCGGGCAAAGGCAGCAATCCCTACCACGTTTTGCACGATCACACCGATCCGGTTTGTAGCGTTCGCCGAAACGGGATCCAGCCCCAGAAAGATTAGCATCGGCAGCGTCACGGCCGAGCCGCTGCCGGCCAGCGTGTTGATTATGCCGGCGACGATGCCGGCGAGAATGGCCAGAAGATACTGCAGAGGAGAAATGTCCATAGCAACCCTCAGAGACCCGGCACGATGCGGGCTAATCGTTCGACGGTTTTCTCGAGATCGGTCATCGCGGTGGCGAAGCTGAAACGAACGTAGCCTTCTCCTGCTTCTCCAAAGGCGATGCCGGGCGTGGTGGCGAGCAGGCCGTCCTCCAGCAGGACCTGAGAGACTTCGAGACTCTTCTTGTCGGTCTGTGTAAACTGGGCAAAGAGATAGAAGGCGCCCTCGATCGGGCTGCTGCGCAGTCCGGGTATCTCGTCCAAGGCGTCCAGAAGGAAGTTACGGCGCTGGACATAGGAGGCGACCATTTCGTGCACGCAGTCCTGGGGGCCGTTCAGAGCGGCTGCCCCCGCGACCATGGAGAAGCTGGCTGCAGACGTAACAGTCTGGGTCTGGTAGGCGCGGGCCAGTTTGGCAACAGGCAGAGGCGCAGCGAGCCATGCCAGCCGCCAGCCGGTCATGGCGTAGCTCTTGCTGAACCCGTTGATGATGATGGTTCGTTCAGCCATGCCGGGCATACTGGCGATCGAGCGGTGACGGGCGCCGTCGTAGAGGATGTGTTCGTAGATCTCGTCGCTGAGGACGTACAGATCGTGCCGTTGGGCGACGGCAGCGATGTCGTCGAGCTCCTTCTGCGTCAGCACTCGCCCGGTCGGGTTGCTGGGTGAGCAGATCATGATCAGCTTGGTCTTCCCGCTGACGTGCTCCTCCAGCTGTGCAGCGCGAACGCGAAAGTTGTCGGCGGCCGGCAGAGGAACATGGACGGGCACGCCCCCGTTCAGCCGCACCATCGGCGCGTAGCTCACCCAGGCAGGATCGAGGATCATGACTTCGTCACCCTCGTTGAGCGTTGATGCCAGTGTGGTATAGATCGCCCACTTGCCGCCAGGCGTTACCACCAGTTGATCGGGGACGGCCCGCACGTTGTTTTCCCGCTCCAGTTTGGAGCAGATCGCATCCAGCAACTCCGGCTTGCCGAATGAGGGCGGATAGTGGGTGTCGCCGGCTGCGATGGCGCCGAAGGCAGCTTGCTGGATATGCTTTGGCGTGTCGGCGTCAGGCTCGCCTCCGGCCAGATTGATCACGTCCAGACCTTGGGCGGCCAGTTCGCGACCCTTCTGCATCATAAGGGTAGTGGGGCTGCCCGGCACGGACTCGACGAGTTGAGAAAGGGGTTTCATCAGGGATCACCTGTCTGGTGTGGTATACTTGCGCTTGATATGGAAAGGAGTTCGACATGGAAATCGAACAGTATTTCAATTTTCTAAGTGATGATGACATCCGCATCGCGGGCACGCGCGTGGGGATAGAGACCGTGCTCTATGATTACATCTATCGCTCCCAGACGGCGGAGCAGATTGCGGACACATATCCGTCGATTAACCTGGAACAGGTTTACGCGACGATCCTCTACTATCTGCAGAACAAGGAGAGAGTCGACGCGTATTTGACGGACTGGATCGAGCACGGCGAATGGATGCGCCGCGAACAGGCCAAGAATCCTTCGCCTGTAACGCTACGCCTCCGACGGCTTGCGGCCGAGCTTGACGCGTAGTGACCCGGTATCGCTATCTGCTTGACGAAAACGTAACCCCAATTCTGCGTGAAGCTCTCCTTCGACTAGAGCCTGAGATATCCGTGTGGCGTGTCGGCGATCCTGGCGTTCCAAGGAACGGCACGCCCGATCCCGTTATCTTGGAATGGTGCGCAGATCAGGCGTTTTCCCTGGTCACAAATAATCGAAAATCGATGCCTCGCCATTTGCGCGATTTCATTGCAATGGGTCGTACCGCACCTGCGATTTTCGTGCTCAATCCTAACCTGTCAATTGGTCAGACAGTGTCCGAACTTCACCTCATATGGGCGGCAGCCGAGCCTTACGAATACGAGAATAAAATGAATTTCATGCCCATTCTTACGTAGATTTTTGCCATTCCGCCGTCACTTCAGGACGTCTGCTAACGCCTCGCAGAGATAATCCATGTTGCTCTCGGTCATCCCTGCAACGTTGATGCGGCCAGAACCGACTATGTAGACGGAATGGCGCTCGCGCAGCGCCTGCACCTGTGTAGGCGTCAGGCCGCTGAAGCTGAACATGCCTCGCTGCCGGGCAATGAACGAGAAATCGGGTCCGGCGCCCTGCTGGTCAAGCGTCTCGACGAACAGGTGGCGCATATCGTTGATGCGGTTGCGCATCTCCGCCAACTCTACCTCCCAGCGCTTACGCAGCTCAGGATCTCCAAGGATTTCCGCCACGATCTGGCCGCCGTGGGCAGGGGGATTTGAATAGTTAGTGCGCACACAGATCTTCATGTGGCTGTTGGCGGCGTCCGTCGCTTCTGCGCTGCCGGCCACCAGGGTCAACGCGCCGACACGTTCATTGTACAGTCCGAAATTCTTTGAATAGGAGGTGGCGACCAGAAGTTCGCGGCAGTGTTCGGCAACGATTCGGACGCCGGTCGCGTCTTCATCCAGCCCGTCGCCAAAGCCCTGGTAGGCGAAGTCCAGCAGCGGCAGAATGCCGCGATCGGCGCAGACGGCAGCGACCGCTTGCCACTGTTGCGGCGAGAGATCGGCGCCGGTAGGGTTGTGGCAACAGCCATGGAGCAGCAGCACATCCCCTCTGGGGATCGTCTCCAGCGCGGCCATCATGCGGTCAAAGGCCACTCCGTTGGTTTCGGCCTCAAAGTAGGGATAGGATTGTACTTGCAGTGCCGCCGAACCGAACACATTGGGATGATTCGGCCAGGTCGGGTCGCTCAGCCAGACCGCCGCACTTGGAAATATGCGCCGCACAAAGTCGGCGGCAACGCGCAGTGCTCCCGTGCCTCCAGGCGTCTGCACCGTGGCCGCGCGGCCGGCGCTGAGAATGTCGTGCTCGCTGCCGAAAACGATCTGCTGGCTCAGCGCCGCGTATGCCGCCAGACCATCAATTGGCAGATAGCTCTTGGTCGCCTCAGACCGCAGCAGGCGCTCCTCGGCCTCCTTAACGGCGGCCAGCACAGGAGTCTGACCGCCGCCATCTTTGTAAACGCCGACGCCCAGGTTGATCTTGCTCGGATTGGAGTCCTCCTTGAAAGCTTCCGTCAATCCCAAAATCGCATCGGCAGGGGCGGAGGTTATCGTCTCAAACATTCGTATTGCCTCGTTGGTTTCGTTTGCTTATGTTCTATCTGTTTCGGAAAATGCCGGAAACGCGGGGAGCTGATTCCATTACTCGCTTACAAACAGGTCGACGAAGTCGAAAGCCTCGACATCCACAAGGCCCTGGTCCGTCAGTTTCAACTTTGGGATCACTTCCAGCGCCATGAAACTCATCGCCATGAACGGATCCCGAATCGAAGATCCAAATTCGTGGGCCGCGTCGAGCAGAGAGTCATAGCAATTGCGAACTTCGCCAAGCGGCCGGTCGCTCATCAGACCTGCGACCGGGAGCGGCAGCGTCGCCAGCGCTTGCGGACCTTCGGCGACCGCCAATCCCCCTCCCATCTCTGCCACGGTTCTGGCTGCGGTCGTCATCGATTCGTCATCCGCGCCGATGACAATCAGATTGTGATGGTCGTGGGCGACTGTGCCGGCGATGGCCCCGCGATTAAGACCGAAACCCTGGATGAATCCCAGGCCCGTCGCCCCGCTGGCTGTGTGCCTGTCGACCACAGCCATTTTCAGAATGTCTCGCGCCGGGTCAGCCACCGCCTGCCCGTCTTCGACGAGAGGGGCAAGTATGCGTTCTTCCGTAAGCACTTGATCCTGCAGCGAACCGATCACTCGCGCCCGCGCGCCGTTAGCCGGGATGCGCAGATCAAAGGCATCCCAGGCAACCCTGACGGAGGAAGAGACAACCGCAGGAACGGGAACCGGGTCCTGATCGGGGTCGCCCAAGAGCCGGCCGCCTTCTGCACACAGGCGGCCACCGGCATAGACCTGCGCAGCACTTGGCGCATGCAAATCGTCAAACACCATCAGGTCGGCCCGCCGACCAGGGGCAACCGCGCCGCGATCATGCAGGCCAAACCATTCGGCGCTGTTGAGCGTAGCCATGCGGAAGGCAGTTACAGGTTCAATTCCAAAAGCAATGGTCTCCCTCAGAATGTGGTCGATGCTTCCCTGCATGATGAGATCAGTGGGGATGCGGTCGTCGGTGCAGAAACAGATGCGCCGGTTGTTATGCTCGTTTATCAGCGGCAGCAACGCATGCAGATTTTTGGCATTTGTCGCCTCTCGAATCAAGATGTAGAAGCCGCGCGCCAGCTTCTCAGCCGCTTCAGCCACTGTCGCACATTCATGGTCGCTGCCAGCCCCGGCGGCAGCGTAAGCATTGAGGGCCTGGCCGCTGAGTTCAGGCGCGTGGCCGTCCAGGGGCTGTCCGCCAAAGGCAGCGATTTTGGCAAGCACGTCAGGATCGCCGTAGACGACGCCGGGAAAGTTCATCAACTCGGCCAACCCGTGGACCGTTCCTTCCTCCAGCAGCGCGGCCAGGTCTTTGGCCGACAGTGAGGCGCCGCTCGTCTCCATATGCGTGGCGGGTACGGCTGAGGGGGCCATCAGCACTACTTCCAAGGGGAGAGCTTTGCTGCACGCGGCCATATACCGGACGCCGTCCACACCGGCCACATTGGCGATCTCGTGAGGGTCGGCCGCAACCGTCGTCACGCCGCGCGGAACGACGGCGGCGGCGAATTGGGCGGGCAGGCAGAGGCTGCTTTCGATGTGAACATGAGCGTCTATCAGGCCCGGCGCAATGAAGGCCCCTTGCAGATCGACCGTTTCCACGGCTGAGTAGCCCGCACCGACACCGGCAATGCGTCCACCAAACAGGGCGACGTCGGTGTCTTCGATATCTCCGGACAAAACATTGACCACGCGTCCGTTGCACAGCAACAGGTCGGCGGGTCGGTCGCCGCGGGCGACGGCGAGCAACTCAGATGTGTTCATTGATCGTTCCTTCAAGCAACGAAACGGGCAGACGCAGAGGGGAAAGCAGACCTCACTGTCATCGGGCCACCTGCGAACCGCTCGCGGGCATTATAGCACAGGAGATGGGGATGGCGGCCTCTTTTGGCTGCCGAATTCTCAATGTTACAATCGGCTGGAAAATCCGATAGTTCCAGCCAGGTGAACCATGTCCATTCTTGTATTCGGATCATTAAACATCGACCACGTTTACCAGGTCGAGCATCTTGTCCGCCCGGGGGAGACGCTGCCCAGCACGGAGTATCGCCGCTTTCAGGGCGGAAAGGGGGCGAACCAGTCGGTCGCCCTGGCGCGCGCGGGCGCGGACGTCTTTCACGCGGGGCGTATTGGCCCGGAGGGACTTTGGTTGAGAGACGCCATCGCCGCCGAAGGCGTCGACGTAACGCACGTCGGTCTCGACAGCCAGCCCACCGGTCACGCCGTCATTCAGGTAGACCCCGCGGGCGAGAACTCGATCCTTCTTTACGGAGGGGCCAACCTCACTGTGACCTCCGATGACGCTCACTACGTGCTCTCGCACTTCGGTGAAGGCGACTGGCTCCTGCTCCAGAACGAAATCAGCTCCCTGCCCGCAATCCTGCGCGAAGCAACCGAACGGGGGATGACCGTCGCTTTCAACCCTGCGCCGATGACGCCGGAGGTGCTGAAATATCCTCTTGAAAGCGTTTCCCTGTTCGTGGTCAATCAGACGGAGGGCGCGGCGCTGGCGGAAGTCGAGGACGCTTCACCTGCGTCGATAGTGGATACACTGAGAGCCCGCTATCCCCATGCCGCGATTCTGCTCACTCTGGGGGGAGAAGGTTCCCTCTATGCCGACGGCAGGGAGCATATCAGGACGCCGGCGCAACCGGTCGAAGCGGTGGATACGACGGCCGCCGGCGATACCTTCACTGGCTATTTTCTTGCCGGGCTTCTGGCAGGTGAATCTGTCCAGGCGTCGCTGGCTCTGGCGTCGCGGGCCGCGGCGCTTTGCGTCACTAAGCAGGGCGCGGCAGATTCGATTCCGCGGCGCGGCGAGCTTTGAGATTCTTCGTCTGCGAAAGGGAATTTACCTCTGAGTCCTGCGGTCTGAACCCTGTCTATACTTCGCCACAAAATGCAACGGCAGTGAGCGCGTAGACCTTGGCGACCCGCACCAACTCCTCCACGGGGGTAGCTTCGTGCAGGGTGTGCGCGCCTGTCGCGGCCGGCCCGTGGGTCAGCGCGGGGATGCCGGCCTCGGAGGCATAGATATTGCCGTCGTCCACGAATAGCTTGGCGCCGAGCGGCAGTGGCGCGCCTGCCAACGCAGTATGGGCCTGCTGGAACGCGTGGACCAGGCGGCCGTCGGAATCGATCTGGTAGGCCCCGCCTTGCACGGCGAAATCGACGTTTATTGCCGTGCCGGTTTCGGCTGCTACCTCGGCAAGAAGCTGGGAGAATTCGTCCTGAACGGCTGCGCTGCCGGTGGGCGGCACCCAGCGTCGCGTTCCCTGCACCAGACACTCAGCCGGCGACTGGTTATAGATCTCCCCTGCCTGTATATTACCCACGAATGTGGAGTCATGTCCCACCAGAGGATGGCGGTTCTGCTCCAGCTCTTCGTTCCAAGTATGCAGTCGGTTCACCAACTGAGCGCCGGCAGCCACCACGTCAGGCGTACCTGGCGGGCGCAGCACTTCATGCACGGGCTCGCCATCACGGCGAATTGTCGCCTGAAATATCGCCAACCCCCGGCCCGCGACCGGGAGAGGGGTGGCCAGATATTCCGGCAGCATGACGGCATCGCCAACAAGGCCCTCTCGGATCATGGCGCGCACCTGACGGGCGTCGCCCCACGGCCCTTCGTGGTGATCATGTGCCGTAAACAGCACTCTGCCCGCCGGCAGAGCGTCGAGCGTACGCAACACGCGTAACGCTTCCAAGGCCGCCGCGATACCGCCTTTCATATCAGCCGAACTGGATCCGTAAAGTGTGTCATTTTCCACGCGCGGCGGCACGTAGGGCAGATGTACGGTATCAAGATGGCCGTCAAACTGCAGGGTGGGGCCGGGCCTTCCGCTGTCGAGCGCGGTCATGACAATTGGCGCTTGCGGCCAGTCGGCGTCATGCCGCTGGACGGAAAAGCCGTCAGCGGACAGGATCTCGGCAAGTCGATCGGCAGCTGGGCCCGCGCTGCGAGTGGGGCTGGGCACCTCAATCAGCGCTACAGCCGTGTCGATCAGCCGCTGGCGGTCGACGGTCCGGGCAACTTGATCAAGCAACGCATTATTCATCTGTTGTGGAAGACGCGCCGTTTCCTACTTGTCGTCAACGACTCGCCAGTCTCCGGGGATCGTCTTGTCGTCTTCGTCCCAGATATCCCAGACCTCCCGGTCCGGTTCATCCGGCGAAATATGTCCGAGCCGCACGAGGGCGCGCCGTACGGCGTCCTGCGGGGCCATTTGCACAAACAGCCGCCCTGCCAGAATGACAGCGGCAATATCGTCGATAGGCCCCGGCCACAGATCGATCGGCGATATAAAATACAGAATGGCCAGTACGGGAAAACCGACTCGCAGCAGAATCGATACCTGCGGATCGCCCATCAGTTGCCATACCACGGCAAAATCGCGTAGAATGTCGGAAAAGCGCCAACCGCCGCTTTGGGGTACAAAGGATGAATCGCGGGTCATTTCGACAGGCCTCCAGTCACTGTGAGATTGCCGCTTCACCTTCTTTTCTTCGGACATTGTCTCACAGGTTGGCCCAGATTGGCAAGGCCCTGCAAAGCGTCAGGCTGGACAACGGCCGGGGGCCAGCCAGCAAGTGGAAGCGATGGGATACCCAGGCGTGCGGAAACGGCCGTAACCGGTTCTCGCCGCAAGACCGAAAGAACTGAGCGCTACATTAACCAGGTGTTCGAGTGCTGAGCCACAGCGCTTCAGGAAAACGCAGATGCCGCAAACCAGTCAGATGCTTGTCGAATACCCGGAGATCCACCTGCATGTAATTGCGGAGCTTCGGGGGGCCTCTCTGGACGGGGAAAAAAATGTCCGGGCAATGATCGATAGCCTGGCCGGCCAGATCACAGACCCGACCTCGGTGTTGATGGCCTTTCAGGAGATTACCGATTCCTATCCAAGGGTCAGGTCTGCTTTGGACCTCCTCATTGCGGAGGGGGGCGAAATGCGAGAAGCTCAATTCAGCCGCGAATACGGCAGCGTCCGGCAGATGGGTCCATCCAAATTGGAGCGGGAACAACCATGGAACGCGCCGGAGAGCGTTGCCGAGTTTCTTTACTATTACGGACTGATTGGCCGCACGTACAAAGGGGAAGGCCGGAACGCCCACACGATCATCTTCATTCCCACTGATATCCTTCCCTGGCTGCCGCAGCCGACGACCGCCGACGGCGAGCAGAGGCTGGCCGCTGCGCCGGTGCCCCCGCCGCTGTCATCTCGAATGCTCCGGCTGGAGGATGCCTTTCTTGAAGATGCGGGCACGCTACTAGGGTTTTTGCATACCGAAGGGCTGCGCCTGCAGGCCGACGGCACGCCGGATCCTGACGACATCGACCAACTTATGATGCGCCTCAAGTCCAAAGACGGTTTCGTGTCTCCATTCGAGCCTCCGGCCGCCTCCGCCAATATCGAAGAGACCCGAATCGCTCTTCTTTTGCACCTGGCAAGGCGGCTGGGCTGGCTGCGCCGCGCGGACGACGAACGGGTTCGCCTCACAGGGAACCGGGTCTACGCTTTTCTGGAGCAACCGCGTTCCGAACAGCGCTTCTCACTCTGGGAGGCTTGGCGTACCTCCTCGGAGTGGAACGACCTGGTGCGCATTCCCGGCCTCGACTGTTCGGTTGGCAATTGGCAGAACAACCCTCTGCAAACGCGGGAGGTCGTTCTACAGCTCCTGGCCCGCTTGCAGCCCGGCGCCTGGTACAGTCAGGCCGACGTAGTTAGCGCCATCAAGGAGACGATTCCTGACTTTCAGCGCCCCACCGGCGACTACGATAGCTGGTATATCCGTGTCGAAAACACCGATAAATTCCTGCGCGGTTTCGAGCACTGGGACCAGGTGGAAGGCGTGCTGCTGCGTTTCCTTCTAAACGGTCCTATCTACTGGCTGTCAGCCGTCGATCTGGCGGAGCCCTCGGCGGGCGACGATCTGCTGTTTTCGCTGAGCGCCGGGGGGTCCCGCTGGTTGGGCCACGACAGCGAGACGCCGAATGAGGCGAGGCGGCGCTCCATCGTTGTCGAAGAAGACTTCAGTGTTGAACTGCCTGCAGACACGCCCTTAATGGACCGATTTCGCGTGGAACGGTTCAGCAACTGGCAGGCCAGTTACCCCAACTATCTCTACCAGATCAACCAGCGCAGTTTGAACAGGGCCTCCGCTGAGGGCGTACAGCCGGATCGCATTTTGGCCTTTCTCAATTCCAGGGCGCGTCACGTGCCGCAACGGGTTGCAGCAGGGCTGCAGAAATTCGGCGAAAGGCTTGCAACCGATTCTTAATTCGGATCCTTTGCTCTCCTGAAACCATTTGGATCGCACCGGAAAAGAATGGTAGTATAGCTTCTGCACAAATCGCAGAGACGAGCCCGCAGTAGTGCAGGCGGATTTCTTGAAGCAGTTGTGCTCCACCGACTCCCCCACTGGCAACTCTTGCCCAGTATGCGAAGGCCGCGCGATATTGCTCTACTATGGGTAGTCTTGGGTGACGCCCGTGCGGCCGACCACGTACACCAGACCCACATACCTTAATAGTGAAAAGGAGAAGTCGATGATTGGAAGGCACTTTTCAACCCTGCGAGTCATTGCCATATTGCTGGCGATGGCCTTTTTGCTGGCTGCCTGTCCGGCAGCGGCGCCGACCGGCGGCGAGAGCATGGCTGCTAATGAAGAGATGGCAGAAGAAGAGGTAATGGAGGAAGAGGGCAAGGTTCTGACCATTCTCTACTGGCAGGCCGCCTCTCTGCCCGGACCGTATTTGTCGGGCGGCACAAAGGACCAGGACGCCGGCGCGATTACGCTCGAACCCCTGGCCAACTACGACCCGAACGGCACCATCGTGCCCAGACTGGCGGTGGAAATCCCCACCATCGAGAACGGCGGCGTCTCCGAAGACCTTATGACGATTACCTGGACGCTCAAGGAAGGGCTGCTCTGGTCGGACGGCAGCGACGTGACCTCCGAAGACGTTGTCTTCACGTGGGAGTACTGCAGCCACGAGGAGACCGGCTGCACAGCCAGCGAGGCTTTCCTGGGCATAGAGAGTGTCGAAGCGCTTGATGACCGAACGGTCATGATCACGTTCGATTCGCCGACACCGTATCCGTACAATGCTTTTGTCGGCGCAAATACGCCGATCATCAGCAGTGCCCAGTTTGGCGACTGTGTGGGCGCGGCTGCGCAGACCTGCAACGAGGAGAACACCGCCCCGCTCGGAACAGGCCCGTATCGCATCATCGACTTCAAGGTAAACGACGTCGCCGTTTATGAGCGAAACCCGCACTATCACGGCGAACCGGCTTACTTTGACACCGTGATCTTCAAGGGCGGCGGCGACGCCGCGTCGGCGGCCCGTGCCGTCCTTGAGACCGGAGAAGCCGACTATGCCTGGAATCTGCAGGTAGAGCCTGACATTCTGCGCGACATGGAAGCTGCCGGGCTGGGCACAGTGATCTCCGCCTTTGCCGGTTATGTCGAGCGCGTCCTGGTCAACCAGACCAACCCGCATTCCGATTTGGGCGATGATCGTTCCGAATACATGGACGGCGACAACCCCCATCCCTTCCTTACATTCCCGCCGATTCCGCAGGCGATGTCGATGGCGATCGATCGCACGCTCATATCCGAACAGCTCTACGGATTTGCCGGCCAGCCAACCTGCAACGTGATCCCGGCCCCGCTCCACTATGTGTCAGATGCAAATGACGGCTGTCTGACCCAGGACATTGACGGCGCCAAGGCGTTGTTGGACGAAAACGGCGTCCTCGACTCGGACGGTGACGGCATCCGCGAGTACAACGGCATGCCGCTCAAGATCTCCTACCAGACATCTACGAACTCGGTACGTCAGAAAACGCAGGCCCTTCTGCGCCAGTGGTGGCTACAGATCGGGATCGAGACCGAACTGATCAACCACGACGCGAGCGTGTTCTTCGGCGGCGATCCCAACAGCCCCGACACCTATCAGAAGTTCTACACAGACCTGCAGATGTATACGACCGGTCCCACGATTGACCCGCAGCAGCATCTTTCGAATTGGATCTGCGAACAGATTCCGATGCGGGACAACTCCTGGGGCGGCGGTAATATCTTCCGCGGCTGTAACTCGGATTACGACGCGCTTTTCGAACAACTGACGCAGACGCCGGTCGGCCCGGAGCGTGAAGCGCTGGTGAAGCAGCTGAACGATATCAATGTTCAAAGCTTCTACCAGATTCCACTGGTCTACCGCGGCGAAGTCTCGGCCCAGCTGAACACCCTCAAGGGTGTCTGGATCAACGGTTGGGACAGTCAGATGTGGAATGTCGGCGAATGGCACCGCTAATCTGACTTAGGGAGGGAGGAGAGGAATCCTCTCCTCCCTCTTTCTCTGTCTTCCCTAAATGACGCCGTGGGCCAATATCTCGTCCGTCGCATCCTGACAATTATTCCCACCCTTATCGCGATCAGCTTTGTCATCTTTGCGGTGCTCGATCTCGCGCCCGGGGATCCGACCAGCGCGCTGCCGGAGACGATTCGGCCCGAGGTCCGCCAGCAGATTCGCAAGGCGATGGGGCTGGATGAGCCATTCCCTGTCAAGTATGGGCTGTGGATGCGCCAGTTCTTTGTCAACGAACCGCTGTCACTGATCGAGAAGGCGTTCGACATTCAGATCGGGGATGGAGAGAAGCGGTTACGAGTGACCTCCTGGGGCAGTCGGGGCGTTCCCGTGATGGATATGATATTGGAGCGCGTACCGCAGACGCTCTGGGTTGTGGGGCTGGCCTATGTGGTCGCGATTGTGATCGCGGTGCCGATCGGTGTCGTCTCTGCAATTCGACAGTACTCGATCTTCGATCAGGTTGGGACCTTCATTTCGCTTATCGGCTATTCGATCCCGACCTTCTTCACCGGCCTCTTGATGATTCTGTTGTTCAGCGTGAAGCTCAAATGGTTTCCAATGATCTATGACACCAATCTTCAGGTCGTAGATTGGCACAGTTTTGTCGAACAGTTGAGGCAGAGTGCCATGCCGGTGGCGGTTCTCGGTTTTTTCCAGGCGGCGATTCTGGCCCGCTTTACGCGCTCGTCGATGCTCGACAACATTCCGATGGACTACGTACGAACGGCGACGGCCAAGGGCTTTCGCGAAAGATATGTCGTTATTCGCCACATTCTGCGCAACAGCCTGATCCCCGTTGTCACCCTCATCGCCCTGGGCATTCCCGCAATTTTCAGCGGCGCTATCATCACTGAACAGATATTCCGCGTAAACGGCCTGGGAGCGCTCCTCATCGGCGCGATCCAGTTGAACGACATTCCCTTGGTACAGACGGTCACCTTTATTTTTGCCTGCTTGATTGTCGCTTTCAATCTTATTGCCGATGTCATCTACGGCATACTCGACCCGCGTATCCGGTACAATTAGAGCGCAGTGGCCAACTGTCGCTGGGCTATCAGGCCAGGCACCGCGAACTGCTGGCCGCAGGATTGAATATGGCCGCAGGCACGGAAACGGCATCCGCTGAGAGCCTCTCCTCAGAACTCTCGCAACGCCAGCATCGTACTTTGTGGGGGGATGTATGGCTGCGCTTTCGCCGCCACAATCTGGCAAACATCGGCGTAGTCGTTCTTGTCTTACTGGTGATAGGCGTCCTCGCCGGTCCTCTCATCTACACGGTAGACCCGGAATACAGCTTCATCGTCGATGACATTAACTCGATCAATCAACCCCCCTCGGTGAACTACCCACTGGGCACGGACGACTTGGGGCGGGACACTCTGGCGCGCAACCTGTTCGGCGGGCGCATCTCGCTGGCTGTCGGCGTCGTCGCCATGTTCGTCTCCATCACCTTTGGCACGCTGGTCGGCGTGCTATCCGGGTTCTTCCGCCGGCTGGACAATCCGCTCATGCGCTTCACGGACCTGATGCTGGCTTTACCGAGCCTGCCACTGCTGCTGGTCATCATCATGCTGTTCCGTGACTCGCTTAAGGCATTGCTGGGCCCGGAACTGGGCATTTTCCTGCTCGTCGTGCTTGTTATCGGCATTCTGGGTTGGATGCCGACTGCCAGGGTCGTGCGGGGATCGGTGTTGTCTATCAAGGAGAAGGAGTTCGTAGAGGCTGCGGTCAGCGTTGGGACGCGCGAGCCTGCGATCCTGTGGCAGCACATCCTGCCCAACGTTCTGAGCCCGATTATTGTATCGGCAACGCTGGGGGTGGCTGCGGCGATACTGACCGAGTCGGCGCTTTCCTTTCTGGGTCTGGGTTTTCCTTCCAACGTGCCTACGTGGGGGCGGCTGCTCTTTGAGAACAAAGATTTCATCACCCAGAATCCGTGGCTCGTCATCTGGCCCGGCATGTTCATCTCCCTCACGATTCTCAGCATCAACTTCATCGGCGACGGCCTGCGCGACGCGCTCGATCCCCGCCAGCGCCGTTAGAGCTCAAGCTGGAATCAAAAGAAGGCGGTATCCTCAGATCTCTCCATGCCCTGCTCCTATTGGCGCAGGCAGCTGACTACCTTTCCCAGCACGAGGTCCAGCGCGACCGGCCCGAATGTGCGACTGTCAGCACCGGCCGCGGCGTTGTCGCTGGCAAGTATCAGCCGTATGCTTGGGGCACTGCTTTCAGTACGGCTCTCGATAACCGCCGCGACGCGCTTGACGATCTGCAGCCCGGTGTTGCGGGGATGGCGCGTGACGACAATCTCATCCTCTTGCGGGCTTCGCGAGCGGTAGGCGCGGGGATCCAGCATCACCACGGCGCCGGACATCAGAGTCGGCGTCATCGAATCCCCTGTCACGCGAAAGAGCCGACGCCTGCGGATCAGCCACAGCGCCATCTCCCGCCAGCCGCTGCGGGGCAGCTCCCCTTCCATTTCCCTCTCCAAAAGAGAGACCGGATCCTGTTATGGATCCGGCCGCTGTCTGCTGATATACGTTGTGATCGGTCTGCGGGGTCAGACCGGTTCCGGCTTAGCCGGAATCAGGTAGCCACGTAATAGGCTACATCCCGCCCCTTGGTGGCCCAGTAGACGTTGTGGATGTCCTCGATGGCGGCCATCAGGTCGTTGGCTGCATCGACATCGACGCCCTGCTTGACCGCCGAGCAAAGCTTGGCAGCGTTCCAGAACTTTTCATGCAGGTCCGGGTATTCGTCCAGGTGCTCCGGCTTGAAGTAGTCTGTCCAGAGGATGAGCAACTCCTCCTTGGCCAGGTGTGCCTGTTGTTCCTTAATGGCAACAAAGCGGCCATAGGTGTTGTGATCGGCGGAATCTGCCGGACCGAGGTCGATGATCTTCTTGGTCATCGACAGCGCCGCTTCGGCAGCGATGCGTGCAGAGGCCGGGTCATAGACGCCGCAGGGGCCGTCACAGTGGGCGCTGACGGTTTCAACCGCGGTCTTGGCGATGAGATTGGCAATGGCTTCCTGAAACATGTGGAATCCTTTCGGTGTTCGTGGAGGTCAGAAATTGTGATTCACTCTGTGTTTCTACTGCAACTCTTAACCCGCTTGACAGTCATGTTTGACCGCCGTGCGCTTGGCACGGTGCTGGCCGGAGATCATGTCGATAACGAGAACTACTCAAATCACGGTGTCGGACAGTTCTCTATCCTTACAAGCATGGAAGTATACCGAAATCAGAGGAATGAGTCAATAAATTGCTGAAAGCTGGCCGCCCACCGCGTTATGAACTTGCGGCGGTTGCCGGCTTTAGATTGAGCATACAGTTCGCGGAGCGCATGGAACGAGCTCAGTCCTGCAACTCGAAGATGTAATGCCACTCGTTTTCGATCAGTGTGCAACCCGCCAGAGCGTAGCCGGCGGCCAGGCAGGTCTCGGCGCCTTGACGTACGAAGAAGCGCCAATCAAAAAGCAGCGTGCCGCCGGCGCGGCGCAAATCGTCGACATTGTCGGGCAGGGGAAGTGCGTAGGGACGGCCATCCGGTGAGGGCGGATGGCCGTGGGGGGCCCGCGGCCGGCTGTTGCCAGGGGAACGGGTACGTGCGCGCTGCAGAGAACCTGTGGGCCATTCCGGGGTCGGGCGGTCGGCGCTGACAGCATTTCGTACGCGAGGGCTGTCCAGATACCAATCCACTTGAAACCGGTCGGTCGGCATGCCGGCGTTGAGGCTGTCCGTCATCTCGCCATAGACATTGCGCAGATAGGTGGTGCTGATTCCGCCCAGCCGGCTGATATTCAGGCGGCCGTTCACCCTCTGCAACGGATCAAAGGTCCACGTCACCCAGTCGGTCCAACCTTGGCGCAGCAACTCCTCCCTTTGGGACAGCTTCAGGCGCAGCCCGATGCCGCGGCCGTGCCATGCGGGCAGCACGCCCATGATATGGCTGCAGAACTTCAGCTTTCGCTCGCCGTCGTTGTCATAGCCGAATGCTGGCCAGCCGAAGGAAAAGCCGACCATCCCTTCCGTGTCCTCGGCGCCCCGTTCGACAAATGCGGCTTGCAGCAAACCGCCGCTCTTGGTCTGCGTGACCAGCACGTGGATCGACATGGTGTCGCCATGCCCACCGCCCCAGACAAGATCCTGGACCACCTGCACGCGACGACAGTCTTCAACTGACGTGAGGGTGCGGATCTCAATTGAATCGCTCATCTGTCCTTGGTCTCACTTTCTGTTGAGGTGGATTGCGGCATGCTTCTGCCGTCTCTTTGCCGCTTCTACTTACTTTCTGTCAAAGCGAGCGACAAGCGTCGAACCTGGCTGATGGGGTTGAAGATCGACCGGCTGGACGGCCGCCAGACGATAACCCTCTTCGTCCAGGGCGACCAGCGCCCGCGCCAGGCGCCCCGGTTCTTCGGTAATGAGGGCGCAGCGACGGATGCGCATGCGGGTGAGCAGGGAAAACAGTTCCGGCTCAATATGGCCGCCGGGCGGCGCAAGCAGGGCGGCGTCAAAATGGTACTGTCCGCGGCGAAGTTTCCGAACCGTGGGCAGCATCTCCCCGTGCCAGGCGTCGGCATTGTCGAGCCTTTCCAGATTGACGCGCAACGCGGCGGCAGGCAACTCTGCCTCTTCAACGGCGACGATAGTGGCGACCTTTTCGGACAAGACGGCGGAGCGAGCGCCGACACCGGCCCACAGCTCAAGAAGGTGCTCGAACGTCTGCAGTTCGAGCACCTCTGCCGCCACGGCAGACAGGACTTCATCGGCCAGCAGATGGCTGTCGCGGGCGCTGTTGCCAAGCGGGGGATATGCGGTAAGCTGACGCCCTTCCACTTGCAAGCTATAATTCCAGTCGCCGACGAGCAGCTCCAGTGTAGGTTCATCGGCTTCGTGGAGGAAGAAGACGTTCACCGGCAGGCCCAGTTCCAAGCTGGGCGGATCGTCGCTATCGCTGTGCAGGATGAGCACGCCCTTTGCCGAATCGCTCAGGTGGCCGGCCGTACCACCTACGGCGAGTGTCACGCGGTGGACGGAAAGAGGTTCGGATTGCGGAGCGCGCTCATCTTCTTCTGAACCCTCCACGTCGTCCCGCTCGTTTCGGAATCCTGCGAACAGTTCGGCCAGTTGCGGGTGGTGGAGAAGGCAGGCGTCAACGGTTATCGGTTCCCGGTCGCGACCGGCAAGTGTGAGCAGCTGGGACTGTGCCAGGTCGAATCGCATTTGTGTGAGAAATCCGAAGTCGAGCACGGCCGGCGCGGCGGGGGACAGTTCGTCTGCGCTTGCGCCCAGGGCGATGACGTCCGCTACCAGGCTTTCGGCGATTTGCCGGCTCTTCTGGCGGGTTGCGCCAGGGCGTGCCTCGCGCGCCAGAATGTTGACAATAATTTCTCGCTTCATGGACAACTGGCGTTCGTAGTCGATATGCTGCCACAGGCAACCGGAGCAACCGGCGCGGCGCCAGGACGGGTTGAAGAGTCGTCCATCGGCGGTTGTCACAGGATGTCGGATCCCGAAATGCGGACAGGGCGCCTGCACGCGGTCCGGGCTGGTCTTCACTATCTTGCGAAGAGTGCCCCGCCGCATGCCATCTGACTCAGCCGTAATGTCAACTTCGACTGTTTCTCCCGGGATAGCGTCGGCGACGAAAACAGCCCGGCCATCCTCGTCGCGGCCAACGGCTTCACCCGTCTCGGCTACGTGCGTAAGTTCGATCGTCAGAATCGAGTTCATCGCTGAATTCTACCCGCTGACTGAGAGTCCCGCCAAGCTGGGGATGAAAACTTGGTCCTGACCTTGCACCGGCTACTGTGATGGGGTACAGTGAACGGTACTTTCCCGTGAGAAGCTCGGGCTGGAATCTCCTTAACAGTCACGAATTCTCTATTGGCGGGTATAGTCAGGAATTCGCGGCCTTTTGCTTGTCCTCGATTTTGACACGAAGTATACTGATTAACATGTCCACGAATGTTGACGTGGACTTTTCTGTCGCCGGGACACTTGATGCGGTTATCGGGGCAGAAGTGAAGCGGGCGACGCGCAGCGATTTCAGGATGCGGCCGGTTTGGGGAGTCTCGGTACAGTGTTGAAACGGTGTTTGCAACCAAGAACAATGGGCTGCCAGAGGTTGCAGGAGAGTTCGATGAGGTTGGGGTTACGGCTGGCATTTTTGGTAGTTGCGCTGCTTTGCTTGTTGCAGATCGTTTCGGTATCGGCACAGGAGAGCGGCTACACATACATCGTGCAGCCGGGAGACAGCTGGCCGCTGGTAGCGCACCGAGTCGGCTTGACGGTGAGCCAACTACAGGAGGCAAACCCCGATTCCGTACGTCCAAACGGATGGTTGATTGTCGGCGAAAGGCTCTTTGTCCCATGGACTCCGGATGGTGAAGAGGAGTATTACATCGTCCAACGGGGAGAAGGCTGGATTTCCGTGGCCGAGAAGTTTGGCGTGCCCGTTGATCTATTGCAAGGGGCGAATCCCAAATCAGTACGTCCCAATGAAACGCTGCTTGTCGGGGAGAGACTACTGATTCCGGTTTTCCTGGCGACCCCGACCCGCGTGCCGACCCTGGCGCCGACAGTTGCGCCGGTCGAAACGCAGGAAGAGGCCCAGGACGACGCGACGGCAGAGAGCCCATCTCCTCTTGTTACGCCAACGCCTGTCCTGGATCTCCTGTCCATTCTCTCAACGGACAGTGAGCCGGAACCCTTTTTCATGCCTCGCATCAGCCTGCCATTGCCCCGGCGCGTGACCCTGCCCTCGTGTCCGGAAGCGCATGATGGCCTTGGCCAGACGCTGACTGCCCTATTCGGCATTCCGACATCCAACCGCCATGCACAACTTACCTCATTTCTGGCGGACTGCGGCGTCGAGTTTCGCACCCTGGTCAACGCAGATCTCACCTCCGATAGCGTAGATGACGCCGTCCTCGTGTTTACGAACACCGAAGGAAAGCGATCAGGCGCAGGTACCAGACGGGGGAGTGGGACTGAGGCGGACAAACAGGAACTGGTGATACTCGATGGTGGAGAAGGACACGCTCTCAGCTATGAGATCGCTGCAACCGGAACGATCGATTTGCTGGAAACCCAGGACATTAACGCCGACGGTCTGACCGACGTCGTTTGGACGGATACCGTATGCGGACCAGGTTCCTGCTTCGTCACGGTGCACATCCGCAGCTGGGATGGTGTTGCGTGGCGGGACTGGACCAAAGGCACGATTACGATGGCCGGGGCAACCGTATCGTTGGCCCCCAGCGACAAACCGGGCAGGCCCAATGAGATCCGTTTGTTAGGAGGTCAGTACGACGGAGCCGACGCCGGTCCGCAGCGGGCCCGGCTCGCGGTATGGACGAGCACCGACGGCGCGCCATATGCCTTGAGTAGCGAAAGAATGCTGCCCAGCCGCTGCCTTTACCATACGGTAATTGATGCCAATCACGCCATGACGAGCGAACTCTACCTCGAAAAGGCACAGTGGCTCTATGCGGATGCTGCTGAGAACAGTACCTGGCAGGCTTGTGGAGATCGGGCCAATGAGCTGTCCGAATTGCGCAGTTTTGCCCTCTTCCGGCTTGCGTTGATTGCGGGCTATGAGTCGAATCCTGAGCTGGCCGCGGCAAGGGTGGAGCGGCTTGCGTCCACGTATGAGAGACAGATCTATGCAGAAGTGGGTGTACGGTGGTTGGCCGCGTACCAGCAGAGCGGAGACGCCAGGACAGCTTGCGAGGCAGTCTACAATTTCGCCGCGGCGAACCCTGAGGTGGTGAATATACTGGCCGATTACGGTTATGCCAACCCTGCTTTTGCAGCTGAGGACGTATGCCCATACCTGGAGTTTGAGCAGGATGAAGTGCCAGAAGTGCCCGAACCGCGCCTGACCGAAAACGAAGGACTGCCGGTCTGTCCGGAGAGCGCGGCAGAGTATCTCGCGATCCTTCCCGATGTAATCGATGAACTAACCAGGGGACAGAGTTCTGTCGGGGCGTCAGACGGCGAGAGACAGGAAAGCGCAATCCTGAAGCTGAGGATCCTCCTCGACGCCTGGCTGCAGGCCTGTGATGCAATGGGTGATGAGCGGGGCGGACTGCTTGTCTACGATCTGAACCAGGACGGGCTGAAAGATGTCATTGCGATGCCGTCGGCAGTGAGCGATGACGGATACGGTCCGGGCGGGGCGGAAGGCGTTGTTCTGATTCTACACCAGCGCGATGACGGCAGTTTTGGGACGGTCTACGCGCCTGAAATAGAGGGACTGCCCAGGATGCTGGCGATTGGTGATGCCAACGGGGATGGCAGAGCGGAGTTAATCTGGCAGTTGGAGCGTTGCACAACGTTCTGTCTGCTAACAGTAGAGGCCATCACCTGGGACAATGAAGCCGCTGCATACCAGTCGGTGATTGGGCCGGGCGCCGCGATCGCGGAAGGCAAAGTCCTGGTTGACATAGACGAAGATGAGTCTTCAGATCTCCCCCGTATCCGGCGCCTCTGGTTCAGCGGCGGTGTCAGCGGCAGGGAAGAAAAGGGGCTGGACATACCGCATACGGAGATCTGGTACAGCATGAATGGCACGCCATTGCGCCGGCACACATGGTCCTATGACCGTGCGAACGACGCCAGCAACTGCTTGGGGCTGCGCTTGATCGAGGCGAACGTAGCGCTCCAGGCTGCTGGGCCAGAGGGGGACCGGGCGAGCTATGCGACAGCGATCGAGATGTACAAGGATGCGCTGGAGTCGCCAGATTTGCAGCCATGCAGCGTTCAGGGAACGGGTTCGGAGGAGGAGACGGCCCTGTTGAGAGGGCTGGCCAACTTCCGGCTTGTACAGGTTCTGACGCTAAACAACCAGCGATCAGAGGCCGAGGCGCTGCTGGAAACGCTGGAGGAGGAACAGCCGGAGAACCGATACACGGAAGCGGCCCGCGCCTGGCTGGCTGCCTACACGTCGGTCCCCAACCCTGTGGCAGCCTGTGCAGCAGTGATGTCGATCTTCCTGGACAGCCCGGAACTCTGGCAGATCACCGAGGAGTTTGGTCGCGATCACCCGTCGCTGAGCATGCGCCAGGTCTGCTATGTACCGAACAGCGGCGAGGCGTTTGAATTCCGGCTCACTCCGAACTGGTAATGACCGGCGTACCGGCGGCCATGGCCTCCAGCAGCATCATGCCGAAACCCTCATATAAGCTGGGGAAGAGAAAGGCGGCGGCGGCGGCATAGAGCGGCGCCTTGTCTGCTTCTTCGACCCAGCCGATGAAGCGCACGTGTTCGGTCAGTTCAAGTTGGCGGACGAGCCTTTTTGGGTCTGGGAAGAAAGCCGTATCCGAACGCGGCAGTCTGCCTGCCACGACCAGCTTGACGGCCGGGTCCCCGCCGAGGTCGAGGTATCTTCGATAGGCGTGCACGATCCCCACCACGTTTTTGCGCACGTCAAAGCCACCGAGATAGAGAAAGTAGCGTTCCGGCAAGGAATACTTGCGCGCCACACGCCGCCCGCGGGAGATGGACGGGTCTTTTTCCTGCCGCTCCGGATCCCCACTTTCCCTGTTCGGTCCGTGATGAACGGCATATACGCGTTCGCCAGGCAGGCCGAGATGGGCGACAATGTCCCGCCTGCTGGCCTCACTGACGGTCAATACGGCGACGCAGCGGCGGGCCGAAGAACAGACCAGCCGGGTATAGAGCCGGCCCGGCCATCCCCCGCGATAGGGCGGCAGTAGCAGAGGGATCAGGTCGTGGACGGTGACGACCGTTGGGGCGGGCTGCCATAAGGGGGCCGCCCAGTAGGGGACGAGCAGCAGGTCGGCGCCCAGACTGCGAGCGCGGCGAGGCACGGTCACCTGTTCCCAGTAGACCTTTGCCAGTTGGCGGGGCAGCGGTGGAGGCGGGGAAACGACAGTGGTCAAATGGGAGGGAAATGGGGCCAACGCGTCGCGCTGTCTGCTTTCCACCGGGTTGCGGGGCAGGAGCAGCGTGTACTTGATCGGTTTCCGGTTGTCTGCTCCCTGGGCCTGGTTGTACGTTTCGGCGCGGCCGTGGCTGTCCGCGGCATTTGCCGTCCCTGCCGGCGCGTTCAGGGCCGCCAGGTGCGGCAACAGCCGGTGCAGATATTGACCGCTGCCGGTGTTGGGTTGTCCCCAAAACCAGCCACTGACGACGATGTGCATCGTTGCCCCTATTGACAGCGAAAACAAGGCAGGGGATCGTGCGGCAGGACTGCTGCTACGCTGTGACCGCTGCAGTTCTGGCCCACTCTACGGTGCGGCGGAGACCCTCACACAGGTCGATTTCGGCTTCCCAGCCTAACTCCTGCCCGGCTTTGGAACAGTCCAGCCAGGTCGCATGCACTTCGCCGGCGGGTCGGGGCAGGTGGGATGGCGTGCGGCCATACCCGGTCAGGTCTGCGAGCTGCCGGTAGAGGGTGTTGATGTCGGTAGGGAGACCTGTGCCCACGTTGTAGGTGCCGGTCAGATCACTGTTCAGGGCCAGAATGTTGGCCCTGGCGACGTCGTCCACGTAGACGAAGTCACGCTGCTGGCCGCCGTCGCCGGTGATGTGGGTGGCCTGATCGGACAGCATGGCGCCGGTGAAGATGGCGACGACACCGGCCTCGCCTTTTGCATCCTGACGCGGGCCGTAAACGTTGGCGTAGCGCAGGATGACGTATGGCAGGTCGTAGTTCTGATTATACAGCTCGACGTAGTGTTCGCAGCTGAGCTTGTTGGCGCCGTAGTTGTCCTTGGGCTGTGGGCGGCTTTCCTCGGTGAAAGGCAGAGTCGGTGAACCGGGAGGTCGTCGGCCTTCCTCATCACCTTCAACTGCTGTCCTGGTCGGGAGATTGCCTTCTCCATAGACCGCGCCGCCGGTGCTGGCAAATATGAACTTGGAGCAGTTGTACTCTTTCACCAGTTCCAGAAGATGCAGAGTTCCGATTATGTTGACCTCGGCATAGGTAATGGGGTCTTCCATACTTTCGCGCACGTTGGCGAGGGCGGCCTGGTGCACTACCGCCTGAGGGCGTTCGGCTGCAAAAAGATCGGCAAGACCGGCTTGATCGCGAATGTCCACCTCATAGAGCGGTACATCGGCGGGGAGATTGGTCCGTTTGCCGGTTCGCAGATTGTCGGCAGTCACGACCTCGTACCCTGCCCTACGCAGCCAGCACACGATGTGGCTGCCGATAAAGCCTGCTCCGCCCGTAACCAATATTTTCACAACGCGCTCCTCTTTGGCGAATTCCGTTCAGGAGATTTCAGTATAAGGAGTTCATGCAGTTTGCGAAAATCAAGCAAGCCGCGTGGAAGTGCCCGCGATCGCCCGTGAGCCGTGGGGAGAATAGTTTTTGGACCGGGGAGGAGATTTCCTGCCATGGGCTCGAAAGGCCCGGAATCAGGGCGGGACCCTTCCCGGCTTTTGCGTTTCCAACGGGCAACCTTATACTCATAACTTCGGCAGTTCACATTTCGGTTTTCCCTGACAGCAAGTAACGATTCGATGTCCAGCGGAGGAGGAGACGGGTTGGGAATGCTCATTCACAACGCGATCGCAATCACTTTTGACGGTTCGAACCGGGTCCTGGCAGATGGCGGCGTCTATATCCACGGAGACGAGATCGTGGATGTTGACGATAGCGGCCCGTTGCTGAGCCGCTATCCTGACGTCGAACGGTGGGATGCGCAAGGTAGGCTACTGATGCCGGGCATGATCTGCTCTCACACGCACTTCTACGGCGCATTTGCCAGGGGGATGTATATTCCAGGTGCGCCGGCCAGGGATTTTCCGGAGATCCTGCAGAAACTGTGGTGGCCGCTGGACCGGTCGCTGGACCTGGAAGGCGTGCAGAGTTCAGCGGAGGTCTGTCTGGTAGATGCCATCCGCAACGGTACGACGACTTTAGTTGACCACCACGCCAGCCAGAATGCGATCGACGGGAGCCTGGACGCGATCGCCGCCGCGGTAGAGACCAGCGGGCTGCGGTCGGTCCTCTGTTACGAGGTGACGGACCGGGATGGTCCTGCGTCGGCGCGGGCAGGGATACGCGAGAACGTGCGCTTTGCCGGGGCATTGCGCGATTCGCCGCTGGCGGAGCGGGTAGCCGCCACCTTTGGCCTGCACGCCAGCATGACGCTCTCTGACGAGACGCTGGGAGCCTGCCGGGCGGAAAGCAGCCGTTTTCATATTCACGTTGCCGAACACCAGGCCGACGCCTGGGACAGCCTGGGCCGGAGCGGTAAACGAACGGTCGAGAGATTGCACGGATTTGACATCACAGGGGCTGAAAGCATCTTTGCCCACTGTGTTCACATCGATGGCTGGGAGATGGCCTTGCTGAAGGAGACGGGGACTTTTGTATCGCACCAGCCCCGCTCGAACATGAACAACGCGGTAGGCGCGGCCAGCGTGCCGGCGATGCTGCGCGGAGAGATGCCGGTCGTCCTCGGCAACGACGGCTTCAGCAATGACATGTTCGCTGAGATGAAGGTGACGGATCACCTGCATAAGGTGAACAGCGGTGACCCGCGAACCTTGGGCGCGGATAAAGTGCTGCGGATGGCGGTTTACAACAACAGAGGGCTGGCCCGCGCCTTTTTCGAGAAACCGATTGGAATTCTGGCTCCCGGCGCTCTTGCTGACCTCATTCTGCTCGACTACTACCCCACAACACCTTTGCACGGCGATAACTTGCCGTGGCATATTCTGTTCGGCATCAGCGGCGGTCACGTCCACAGCACGATCTGCCACGGCCGAGTACTGATGCGCGAGCGGGAGTTGCTCACGTTGGATGAGGCGGAGATCAGTGCCCGGAGCCGGGAGCGTGCGCAGAAGACTTGGGAGAGGTTCTGGCAACAGAGCGCCTGACCGCTAGTTTGCAAGCAGAGAGGAGAGCGCAATGACCAATCCAACTCTCGCCGTTATCGGGGGTACTGGCGAGGAGGGTTCGGGCCTGGCATTACGCTGGGCGGCGGCCGGATATCCAGTTCTGATCGGAAGCCGCAGCCGTGAGCGAGCCG
This sequence comes from Caldilineaceae bacterium SB0661_bin_32, assembly GCA_009841235.1. Classification (GTDB taxonomy): domain Bacteria; phylum Chloroflexota; class Anaerolineae; order Caldilineales; family Caldilineaceae; genus Bin5. The sequence continues at coordinate 35,255 of VXMH01000076.1, forward strand.
TTGCCGCGGCGGCAGAGTTGAGGTCGATGTTGCCGCCTGAATTGCCGGCTCGAATTGGAGGCGATTCCAACGCAGGCGCGGCCGCCGGGGCGGATGTGATCGTCCTCAGTGTCCCGTACGATTCGCAGGCCGGTATCCTGGAACAGATCCGGGCGGGTTGCGAGGGAAAGACGGTCGTGAGCGTGGTGGTCCCGTTGCAGCCGCCGCGGGTGAGCCGGGTATGGCGTCCGCCGGGTGGTTCGGCGGCGGAAGAAGCGCAGGCACTGCTGGGAGACGGGGCGCGCGTGGTTGCGGCGTTTCAAAACATCAGCGCAACCCATTTGAAAGAGCTGGACCACGCGGTAGATTGCGACATCCTCGTTACGGGTGACGACAAAGAGGCAAAGCAGACGGCGATGGAACTGGCGCAGGCAGCAGGAATGCGGGGAATCGACGCGGGCCCGCTGGTAAACAGCAGCGTCAGCGAAGGGTTGACCGCGGTCCTCATCGGAATCAACATCCGCAATAAGGTGAAGGGCAGCGGGATCCGGATCACGGGCGTTTGACGCTTGGCGCTGGATGCAGGCAGACCCTCCTGAATTTGTCCACCAACCAAAACTATGCGCATCGGAGATGTCATCGCCGAACTGGGCCGGGACAGCGGCTTTATGGCCAACGTTACCGCCTGGGAAACGTTGCCGGCCCGAGCCGGTCAACTGGTCGAACTACCGGAAGCGTTGCATCCGGCGCTTAGGGGAGCGCTGCAGCGCCGGGGGATACAGCAACTCTACAGCCATCAGGCCGAAGCTGTAACCTCTGCGCTGGAAGGCCGCCCCTCGATTGCAGTCGTGACCCCAACGGCCAGCGGCAAAACGCTCTGCTATATGCTGCCGGTGCTGCAGGCGCTGCTCAACGATGCCGAGGCAACGGCCCTGTTCCTTTTTCCAACGAAAGCGCTGGCCCACGATCAGCTGGCGGAGATTGGAGATTGGATCGGCGAAGCAGCCGGTTTCGATAGTGCCGGCGCGGATGGACCGGCCGGTGCGGGCTTCCTCGCGGCGTACGACGGCGACACACCTGCCGCGCAGCGCCGGCCGGTCCGGCAGAATGCCCGTGCCGTTCTCTCCAATCCGGACATGCTGCACGCTGGGATCCTGCCCTATCACGGAGATTGGGCGCGTTTTCTCGCGGGTCTGCGCTACGTAATCATTGACGAAATGCACAGCTATCGCGGTGTATTCGGCAGCCACGTGGCCAATGTTATGCGCCGGCTGCGGCGAGTGGCAGGCCACTACGGGAGCCATCCCCAGTTTCTACTGACCAGCGCCACAATCGCCAACCCTCAGCAACTGGCTGAAAGCCTCAGCGAACATCCAGTCAAAGTCATTGACAATAACGGCGCGCCGCAGGGGAGGAAGCACATTGTGTTGTACGCGCCGCCCCTGTACGACCCGATCCAAGGTCTGCGACGGAGCAGCGTACTGGAAAGCCAGGAACTGGCGGTCCGTTTCTTGAAGGGCGGTCTGCAGACCATCGTCTTCGGCCGCGCGCGCCTGACGGTGGAACTGCTGCTCAGCTACATACGGGAGGGCCTGCAGGGAAGCGACAGGGGCAGTGATGAGAGGGGAGACGTGGTTCACATTTCGCCCAGTGCAGTGCGAGGTTACCGGGGAGGTTACCTGCCGCTGGAGCGCCGGCAGATCGAGTCGGGGTTGCGGAATGGAAGCGTGCGGGGCGTGGTTGCCACGAATGCGCTCGAACTGGGAATTGACATCGGGAAGTTGGAGGCGGCGGTTATCTGCGGCTATCCGGGGACGATCGCGGCGGCGTGGCAGCAGTGGGGCAGGGTCGGGCGCACGACCGGAGAGTCAGTGGCGGTGCTGGTGGCAACGGCGGGCGCGCTCGATCAGTATGTCGTCAACAACCCGCGGTATCTCCTGCGGCGGTCACCGGAGAGAGCCCTTGCGAATGCGGATAATCTTATGCTGCTGGTGGACCAGATGCGTTGCGCGGCGTTTGAACTGCCCTTTGCGGAAGGGGACAGGTTTGGCCGGTCTCCCTTCACGGGTGAGGTGCTTGAGCTGCTGGCTGAAGAAAAAAGTGTGCAACAGTTCGGCAACCGTTTTTTGTGGCGGGGAGACGGATATCCTTCGCGACAGTTCGGCCTGCGCAGCGTCGGCGGCGAGCCTGTTGTCGTTCAGGCAGGAAGCTCCGATTGGGCGCCGGCTTCAGGCGCCGGAGGCCGGCAAAGAATTGCGGGCAGAACGCACGCTGCCGACGCATATGCGACACCTGACCAGAGGGAAGATCGATTCACAGTGGTAGGGGAGGTCGACGCGGCCAGCGCGCCGTTGCAGGTGCACGAAGGGGCGGTATACATTCACGAAGGGCGCAGCTATCTGGTTGAAAAGTTGGATTTAGAGGAGAAACAGGCGCGGGTATGGCCGGCGGAGGTCGAGTATTACACGGAGGCCAGCACGGAGACTGAGATCGAGGTGATTTCTGTGCACGAGAGCCGCGTGAGTGGGGGCGCAGAGCTGGGTTACGGGGAGGTTTTCGTGACCTCGCAGGTGACGCAGTACCGGCGAGTGCGGCGGTACACGCATGAAAATCTTGGGATTCTGCCGCTTGACTACCCGCCGACGACGCTGGATACGGCCGCCTACTGGCTGGAAGTGACCGCTGAAGCGCAGGAGGCGCTGATGGAGGCGGGTAACTGGCGGGATTCACCCAACGACTACGGTCCTGACTGGCAGGGGCAACGCGCCAAGACGCGTGAAAGGGACGGCTACCGCTGTGCCGAGTGCGGCGCGGCGGAGACTCGTAACCGCCAGCATGACGTGCATCACCGGGTGCCATTCCGTGTTTTCAACTATATTCCAGGGCTTAACCGCAACGACCGGTTGGCAAACAGGCTCGAAAACCTGGTGCTGCTTTGCAGGCGCTGTCACTACCGGCTGGAGGCCGGTGTGCGAGCGCGTACGGGAATGGACGGGGTGGCGTATGCGCTGTGCAATCTGGCTCCGCTGCATCTGATGTGTGACCGGCGCGACATTGACGTTGCCATCATTCGACAACAGTTCGAAGGCGAACCGCTTTCACACAGGCCGCCGGCTGCTTCTCCACCGCCGCAGGAGGCGTTGACCGCTCCTCGAATCTACATCTACGAGCGCATTCCTGCCGGAATCGGTTTCAGTGCCCAGTTGTACGAACGGCACGACGAGCTGATGGCGGGCGCGTCTGATCTGATTCGCGGCTGCGGGTGCCGCTACGGATGTCCTGCGTGTGTGGGGCCGGTGCTGCTGGTGGACAGCGCCCAGCTGGCCGGCGGGCAGAACTCCGCTCTTGCAGATGCTTCTGCCATGCCCGGCAGCTCCGGCGAAGAGGTCCGGTTCTGGAGGGAAACACCCGGCCAGAGCGGGGCACAGGTGGAGCCGCGGCCGCTGTTGGAAACGAAACGGCTGGCGCTGGCGCTGCTGGCTGCGCTGGCGGGAGACTGAATTCAGGCTGGCCGGTCGAAAAGTGTCTCGTCTTTGCGAAGGGGGGAAAAGGAGCGGCGGTGGGCCGGGCAGGGGCCCAGTTTTTCGATGGCGGCGAGATGTGAGCGCGCGGCGTAGCCCTTGTGGCTGTGGAAGCCGTAGGCAGGGAAGCGTTCATGCAGCTGGCAGAGCAGCCGGTCGCGATGGACCTTGGCCAGAATGGACGCGGCGGCGATGGAAACGATGTGCAGGTCGCCTTTTGTGAAGCTGCGCTGGGGAAGGTTTACCGATTTGAGCTGGACCCAGTCGAGAAGCAGGTGATCTGGTGAAGGCGAGAGGGCCTGGACGGCGCGGCGCATGGCCAGGCGGGTGGCGGGAGCGATGCCGAGGGCGTCGATTTCGGCGGCAGAGGCTTGGCCCAGCGACCAGGCGGCAGCCTGCTCCTGGATGCGTACGGAAAGCTCTTCACGCCGCGGAGGCGACAGCAGCTTGCTATCCTGGACTTCAGCCCACAGCCCCACGCGCCTGGTGTTTGCGGGCAGGATAACGGCGCCGGCCACAACGGGACCGGCGAGCGCGCCGCGGCCGGCCTCGTCCAGGCCGGCAACGCGGGCGAAGCCGGCGCGCCACAGTTGCCGCTCCTCAGCGAGGGTAGGATAGCGCTTTTTCTGTTCCCGATTTTCTCCGCAGCAATGCCCCTCTATTTCCAAAGAATCTCCACGTCCTTGCGAGGCTTAAAGCCGAGGATGCGCTTCGTCTTTTCGTTGCTGAACTTGCCGTGGGGCATGTCGGCGAAGACGTAGAAGACTTCATTGCGGGAGGGCAGCGCGTCGAGGTCGATGTCCAGACCTAGGGTGAAGGCTTCGGCCGCGTTTTCCCAGGAGATGACGTAGGGCGCGTAGCGTTCGCCGGGTTGGATGGCCGCAGGGTCTTTGAAGTTGTAGAAGAGGTAGTGCTGCACGCTGATATCGTGATGCTGGGTGAAGACGCGGCAGATTTCCAGGCCCATGGCCTTGGTAAGGGCGTAGAGGTTGGTTCCCGGTTGGGGCGGGATGTCGGGGACGATGTCGAAATCATGGACTTCGGTGATATGGCGTCCGGCGACGGTGTAGTGCGGCCCGGTGTTGATGACGCGGCGAATGCCGTGGGTAACGGCAGCCTGCATCATGTTGTAGCAGCCGCGTGTGCTGACGTCCCAGGCAGTTTGGCGGTGGCGGCGGAGGACGGAAAGGTTGACGATGGCGTCCATGTCTGCGGCGGCAGCGACTACGCCGTCCAGGTCGGCGGCGTCGAGCAGGAGGAATTCGCCGGGAAGATCCTCTTGCGGCGGGTTGACGTCGGTGATGCGCAGGTTGTGGTTGGGGGCCAGCTCGCGGGCCACGTAGGGGCCAAGCATGCCGGCGCCGCCGAGTATGAGTACGTTCATTACGCTCTCTCCCCTATGTGTGTAATCGACCAGGCTTCAGCGGCGCCTTCTTCGCGTGACCTGTGTTTGGCGGCGAGCGAGGCGGGCTCGGCGAGGGCCTCGTCAACGGCGACGGCGATTGTCTCGTAGGACGCTTCTCCCAAGCGCAGGACGGTGACGCCCAGGCTGCCTTCGCGGGCGAATTCACGGCTCACCTGCTCGGCCATGTGCTTGGTGAGGGTTGGCGGCTGGGTGCCGGGCAGAGGCCGCCAGGTTTCTGCGACGCGATAGCCGGGGGGATAGCCGGCCATGAGATCGAGCGTGCTGAGGAGGATGACCTTCTGGACGCCCTCCTCGGCCGCGGCCATGAGCAGATTGTAGGTACAGCGGGTGGCGGCGTCGAGCTGCGAGCTTACGTCTTCCCCCGGCAGGGGCTCCACGGCGTGGATAATGGCGTCGATGCCGCGTGTAAGCAGGTTTGTGGAGCTGTCGTGCCCCAGCCCGGAGAGCGCAAATTCGTGCTCGGTCTCGACATGCGTCCGTTCGGTGAGCCTGACCTCGTGGTTTTGGGACAGGTGGTCGGCCAGAGCCGCGCTGCGATCGTGGCTGGCCGACGTGATGAGTATCCGCATTGACTTCTCTCCTTGAATTGTCAGGCTGAGGCGCCGGAATAGAAACGGATGCCCACGCGCCAGAACCAGCGGGAGACGACCAGCATGGCGGCGGCCAGGGCAACTGTACCGACGAGGGTTGCGCCGGTAATGCGGCCGCTGACGGCGGAAGCGGGCACGGTGGTGGCGAAGGCGACCGGAACCAGGAACGTCAGCACGGCGCGCAGCCAGGATGGATAGATGCTGACGGGCCAGCGGCCGGCCTGCCACATGCTCATGAAGATGACCTGGATGTTCTCGACCTTCACGAACCAGAATGCGCAGGTGCTGAGCATAAGCCAGAAGCTGTAGATGATCAAGCCGCCGCTCACGAGCGTGACGGCGAAGACTGCGGTGTCGACCGGGCCGAGGCGGGCGCCGAGGCGCAGGAGCGCGATGCTGAGCACGGGGAGGGCGATGAGCACGTCCACGAGGCGCCAGATTTCCACGGTTTGGATGCTGACCAGGACCTGTGCGTCGGCGGGTTTGGTGAGGGTGAAGTCGAGTGTACCCTGGCGCACATCCTCCATGAATTTGGTCATTGAGGGGCGGATGATGGTGCGGATCAGGCCGCCGATGAGGAAGTAGACGCCGACAAGCGCCAGGAGCTCCTCCGGGCGCCAGCCCCCCAGTGTGTCGGTATGACGGAAGACTACGGCCAGTCCGCCGAGGGCCACGCACAGATCCAGGGCGGACTGCACGAGGCTGATCCAGAAATTGGCCCGGTATTCCAGCTCGCCCAGGATTCCAATGCGCAGGTATGTGACAAAAAGGCGTAAGTAGAACATGGTTTCAGTTGCGGGTCAGTTACCAAAGGCAGCGTAGCGTTTGATTCCGGCCCGGTAGATCAACTGCATGACCAGGTAGCCGGCGAGCAGCCAGAATAGCTGTGCGCCGATGCCGATGAGCAGATCCCTGGGGGTGACGCGCCCGAGAAGGAGCTCAACGGGAAATGAGAGCATCCAGCGGAAGGGTAGAAGGTCGGCGGCCCGCTGTACGAACTGGGGAAACAGAGAGAGCGGAGCCAGCTTTCCGGAAAAGAAGAGCGTGATGACGATGTAGGCCTGGTTCATGGCGTCGATACGCAACGTCCAGAAGGCGACCATGGCCAGGGACCACTCCCAGTAGAAGCGCATCAGGAAGGCCAGAATGAGAACAGGAACGAAGGCGGCCAATGTCCAGTAGGTGGGCTGCCAGGAGGCGTCGAAGAACCAGGCCAGCAGCAGGACGGTGGGCCCCATCACGGTCAACGTCAGGAATTTGTAGCCGATGTTGTCGGCGATGTCGCTGTGGATGGGATGGATTGGCTTGAGCAGCATTACCGAGAACTGGCCCATGCGGATTCGATAGACATATTCCCACATGATCCAGGTGAAGGTGCCGTGACTGACCATCATCATGGCGATGAAGTAGACGACAAAGTCATTGGTGCTGTAGCCTCCGACGGAACCGCCCTGCTGCTGGGAGACTGTGCGCCATATGACCAGATACATGAGCGGCTCGATGATGCCGCCCAGGAGCCAGATCAGCATCGCGATCCGATACTGGAACATCATCATCAGCGAGGTGCGGAAGTAGCCTCTGTAGATCGGGTAGAAGGCAAACATTTGCGATCAGGGGCTCCCCTTCCCCATGAAGTACCTGCTGGGAAGTTTAACTTTCTGCGGGTTGCGCCGGCGACGCCAGTAGCAGTCGTTGACGGAGCGGACAGTTCCAATTGACCCCTTACCCGCTCTGGGCCTGTTGCGGGTCCGGGTCGTCGAGAGGGCTGGGGGACTGGCTGAAAACATGCTCGATCACATCCTCGATGGGCGGGTCCTGCACGGTCAGGTCGGCGACGTCCAGCTCGGCAAGCAGGCGGCCGGTGACGGAGGCGGTATCGTCTTTTGGGATGCGCAGGGTGACGCGGCCTTCAGTCTGGGCCATCAACTCGCCGTACTGCGCCAGCGGGCGGCCGTCGAGGCCGTTCTGCAGTTTCACCTCGACGGTCTTGAAGGGCGCGAAGCGGTCGGCCAGGCCGGTCAGCTCGCCGTCGTAGAGCATTTTGCCATGGTGGATGACGATGACGCGCTTGCAGAGGGCTTCGACGTCGGCCATGTAGTGGCTGGTCAGCAGGACGGTGGCGCCGGTATGTTGATTGTATTCGGTGATGAAGCGGCGGATGCGGCGCTGCATGGTCACATCCAGTCCGATGGTCGGCTCGTCGAGGAAGAGGACGGACGGACGGTGGAGGAGCGCGGCCGCGATTTCGCACTTCATGCGCTCGCCGAGAGAGAGGTTGCGGGTCGGCTTTTGCAGCAGCGGCGCCAGCTCCAGAAGCTCGGTCAGCTCGTCAACGGCGAGCCGGTACTGCGCTTCGGGGATGCGGTAGACGGCGCGGTTGAGCTCGAAGGTGTCGATGACGGGGATATCCCACAGGAGCTGGTTGCGCTGCCCCATCACCAATGTCATACGGCGCAGGTAGTCGCGGTTGCGCTCCCAGGGGCGGTAGCCGAGTACCGATGCGCTTCCGCCGGTGGGATGGAGCAGGCCGGACAGCATTTTCAGGGTAGTGGTCTTGCCGGCGCCGTTGGGGCCGAGGAAGCCGACGATCTCGCCTTCGCCGACGGTGAAGGAGATTGCGTCCACGGCATTGACGTCGCGCGTTTTGCGCTTGACGAGACTGCGCATGGCGGCGATCAGTCCTGCCTCGCGTTCGTTGACGGTGTAGACCTTACTCAGCTGATCGATCTGAATGACAGGGTTTTGTTCCACAGTGGTTCAGTTCTCGTTTGCGTCGGGACCGGCAGTCACAAGGGTATAGGCGTCGGTGCGCAGGTACTGGGCGGCAACACGCCGGACATCCTCTTTTGTGATGGATCTGATCCGATCCTGATAGGTCTGAAGGTAGTCGAGGCCGAGGCCGAACCATTCCATATTGAGAAGGATGGAGGCGACGCCGTCGTTTGTCTCCAGGCGCAGGGGAAGTGTGCCGGTCATGTTGGCGATGCTGTCGAAGAGCTCTTCGTCGCTGACCGACTCCTGCCCGAGCCGCTCGAATTCGTGGAGGATGCTGTCGATGGCCTGATCGACGTTTTGGGGGTTGACGCCGGCGAAGGCGACCCAGGGCCCGATGCCGACGTCGGCGTCGAGCGCGCTGTAGCTGTAGTAGGCGAGACCCTGGCGCTCGCGGACGGTCTCGCCCAGGCGGCCCATCATGCCGAACTGACCGAGGATGTTGTTGGCGACCTGGACGGCATGGTAGTCGGGATGGCTGCGGGCGATGGCAAGGCAACCGATGACGACATCGGTCTGGACCTTGCCGGGCATGGGGAACGTTTTGCGCTGGACGCCGTTGGCGCCGCTCACCGGGGGGATGGAATCGGCGGGCGATGAGGGCTCCGGACCGGCGGACCAGGCGCCGAAGTGGGTCTCCAGCAGCGCCACCACCGCCTCCGGTTCGACGTCGCCGCTGACGACGACGATGGCCTGATTGGGATGGTAATGATCGCGGTGGAAGCGGACCACGTCGTCGCGGCTGATCGCCTGAACGGTCTCGATGTAGCCGGACGTGGGCAGGCCGTAGGGGTGGTCTCCGTATATCATTTCGTTGAAACGGCGGTAGGAGACGCTGCGGGTGCTCTGTTCGCGCTCCTGCAAGCGCACGAGCCGCTGGCCGCGCACGCGTTCGATCTGTTCTGTTGGAAAGGTTGGCCGCTGCAGGATATCGGCCAAGATCTCCACCATGAGCGGGAAGTCTTCGACGAGGCTCTCGCTGCCAAAGTTGGTGACGTGCGTGCCGCCGCCGGCGCTGACACTGGCGCCGACCGATTCCACGGCCTCGTTGAAGCGATCGAAGTCGTAGCCGGCGCTGCCGCGACTCAGCAGGGAGGCGGTGAAGGAGGACAGCCCTGTCAATGTGGGCGGCTCATCGACGCTGCCGGCGCGCAGAGCGCCTTCCAGCATGACGACCGGCGCGGACGGGTTGGGCCGGACGAGAATGGTGATGCCGTTTGCGGTCCGGACGCGATGGATCGTCTCAGGGCCAATCGTTGTCTGTCCGGCCTCAGCGGCGCGGGCCGACGGGGCGTGAATGCGGGGGGCGATGGAGCGGTTTCTGTTCATCAGGTATTGGGTTCCTCTAGCGGGATTGGGTCAGTTCTGCCACCAGAATGTCGATTTCAGTGTTGGGGTCGGCGCCGGTCTTCATGGCGAAGTCGGACGAGAGGAGCCGGTCGAGAATGCCTTCCAGTTGGGGGAGGGCATAGTTGCGGCTCTGGGCCATCGCTTTTTTGACGGGAAAGGGGCTCTCGCCCACGCGGCCGGCGACGTCGTATTCGTTTCCGGGCCCGCGGGAGGTCTCATCCTTGACTTTGATCATAATGCGGTACTGGCGGGTAATCATGGTCAGAAGGTAGAAGGGGTTGGCGTCGTTGCGGCGCAGCGCGTACAGGGCCCGCATCGCTTTGCGTCCATTTCGCTGGCCGATGGCGTCGGTCAGGTCCCAGATGAGGGCTTCGCTGGTGTCGCTTACGAGGCGCTGGACGTCGTCCGGCGTGATGGAGCGGCCGGCGGCGTAGGAGCGCAGTTTATCCAGCTCCAGGGTCAGGCGGCGCAGGTCGGCGCCCACGTAGGTAGCCAGCATCTGCACAGCCTGGCCTTCGATTTTGATCCCATCCCGGCGTGCGGTATTGGCGATCCAGGCAGGCAGGGCGCGGGCCTCGGGCGTGTTCAGCTCCTCGATCGCCAGGAGACCGTCCCTGCTCAGCTGGTCGAGACCGGCGAGGCCGTCCAGGCCTCTCCAGATGGCGCGCCGTTTGTCCAGTTTGTCGTCGATCAAGACGAGGTCATTTGAAAGGCCTGGATCAGCGAGCGCTTCCAGGATCTGGCGCGCCTCTGCCTGCGCGGCGGTGTTGGGCGACTTGGCCGTGCCCAGACGCGACTCGAGATGGGCGAGGTAGCCGCGCACGATGATCAGGCGCCGGTCGGCGAGGAAGGGCAGGGCGCCGACATGGTATAGAATATCGCTTGCGTCGGAGCGGGCGCCGTCAAGTTCGGCGATGTTCAGCGAGGCCATCTCCGGATCGCCGAGGGCCTGCTTCAACTGGCGGAGGCGCTGCCCCAAGAGAAACTCATCGGGCGCGAGGAGCAGATAGTTTGTCAATGCGCTACCAATCCCGGAGGCAGCGGCCCCCGGTCATTGCGGTTCTGCGAAGGTGACGCGATAGGCCTGCCCGCGCTTCAAAGGGACGACCTGGGCCAGCACGCGATTGCCGATAGTGGTTAAGGTAGTCAGACGCTGCAACCTCATTCCCAGCGGTGTTGAGACCAGGAGGGCAAGCGTCATAAGTCCAGCTGTCACTGTCATTCTGTCGAGGAGCGACCTGCCGCTGCCGGGCCGGCGTCGGATTGGAGACTCCGCGCGTGCGGCTGGACTTCCTTCCTCTCCCAACGGGAATGTCCCTTTGGGCAGGCGTAACTGCGGATTCCGCCAGTCGATACTGCCGAGAAATGCGGCTGCGGTTACCAGGAGAATGCTGGCGGTCAGGTTCGTGCCGCAGTTGGGATGGAAGGCCAACTCCTCTTCGCCATCCTGAAGACGCTGGATCGCCTCGCCGACGGCCTCTTCGATCGCTTCGCCGGACAGCTGCCCGTAGAGCGTAAAGCCCCAGGGGTCGCTCATGCCGGCAAAGACACGGCGGGGAAAACGGGCCGCCAGCAGATGTATGGTGGCGTGTTCGATGGCGTGATGCTGCCTGGTCTGCTGGAGGACGGCGGCCAAGGCCCCAAGCATAGGCGGCTACGCCTCCAGGAGTGTCTGCGCGGCGCTGACGACGGCTTCGACGGTCAGGCCCAGATTGGCGTAAACATCCTGCTGGGGCGCGCTGGCGCCGAAGCGGTTGAGGCCGATGGCGGCGCCTCGGGCGGGGTCGTTGCCGACCCAGCGTTCCCAGCCCTGGGTGACGCCGGCTTCGACGGAGAGCTTGAGAGCGTTCGACGGCAGGACGTCCTGCTGGTAGGCGGGCGCCTGTGCGGCGAAGAGCTCCCAGCTGGGCAGGCTGACGACGCGCACGTCGGCGCCGTTCTCAACGAGCCGCTGGGCCGCGTCGTAGGCGAGCTCGAGCTCGCTGCCGGAAGCGATGAGGACCAGCTCGCGCGCGGCGCCGGTTGCTCCGTTGCTCCGGTAGAAGACATATCCGCCCTGGGCCGCGCCGTCGGCTGCGGCGACACCTGCGGCGGACCGGTCGTAGACGGGCAGATTCTGGCGTGAGAAGATCAGCGCAGTGGGGCCGCTCCTGTTTTGCAGGGCCGATTTCCAGGCCTGCGCGACCTCGTTGGCGTCGGCAGGGCGGATGACGGTGAGGTTGGGAATGGCGCGCAGGGCGGCCACCTGTTCGACGGGCTGATGGGTGGGGCCGTCTTCGCCGACACCGATGCTGTCGTGGGTGAAGATGTAGATGACGGGCGCGCCCATAAGGGCGGCCAGGCGGACACTGGCGCGCATGTAGTCGCTGAAGACGAGGAAGGTGCCTCCGTAGGGGATGACGCCGCCGTGCAGGGCCATGCCGTTGAGGACGGCGCCCATGCCGTGTTCGCGAACGCCGAAACGGAAGTTGCGGCCGCTGTAGGAATCGGGCTGAAAGTCGGGGCTGCCGCTGATGATCGTCTTGTTGCTGGGCGCGAGGTCGGCGCTGCCGCCGATGAGATTGGTGATGACGGGCGCGAGGGCGTTGAGCGTATCGCCGCTGGCGTTGCGGGTGGCCGCGCTGCCGCCTGCGTCGAAAGTGGGCAGGGCGTCCTCCCAGCCGTCGGGGAGCTGGCCCTGCAGTATCGCGCTCAGCTGGGCGGCCAGCCCCGGATGGGCGGCGGCGTAGGCATCCCACAGGGCACTGTCGTCGGATTCGAGCCTTTTGCCGCGCGCGACGGCCTGGAGGCAGAAGTCACGGACGTCGGCGGGCAGATAGAAGGTCGGCTCCTGCGGCCATTCGAGGGTGGCCTTGGTCTGGGCGACCTCTTCGTCGGGAAGCGCGTCGCTGTGCATATCGGGCTCGCCCTGTTTGGGGGCCCCGAAGCCGATGACGGTAGTGCAGCCGATGAGGCTGGGTCGCGGGTCCTGTTTGGCGGCGGCGATGGCGGCGTCGACGGCGGCGCCGTCCATGCCGTCCACTTTGAGAACGTGCCAGCCGTAGGCCTCGAAGCGCTGGTACTGGTCCTCGGTGAAGGCCAGATCCGTGTAACCGTCGATGGTGACGCGGTTGTCGTCGTAGAGATAGATCAGTTTGCCGAGTCGAAGGTGACCGGCGAGGCTGGCCGCTTCCTGGGCGACGCCCTCCATCAGGTCGCCGTCGCTGACGATGGCGTAGACGTGGTGTGAAATGACGTCGTGACCGGGCCGGTTGAAGTTGGCGGCGAGCCACTGTTCGGCGATGGCCATGCCGACGCCGTTGGCGAAGCCCTGTCCGAGTGGGCCGGTGGTGGTCTCGACGCCGGGCGCGTGGCCGTATTCGGGGTGGCCGGGGGTCATGCTGCCGTACTGGCGGAAGTTCTTGAGCTCCTTCAGGGGGAGATCGTAGCCGGTCAGGTGGAGCAGGGAATAGAGGAGCATGGATCCGTGGCCGGCGCTGAGGATGAAGCGGTCGCGGTTGTGCCATTCGGGGTTGGCCGGATTGTAGCGCAGATGTCTGCGCCAGAGCGTCAAGGCGGCCGCGGCCATGCCCATAGGCAGGCCGGCGTGTCCCGAGTTGGCGGCCTGGACGGCGTCCAATGCAAGCATGCGAATGGTGTTGACTACATTCTCTTCCAAATCCGGATCGATGTTGGGGCTTTCGAAAGGCAGGGACGCGGCGCCCTGGCCGTTGGTGTTGGGTGACATCGGTGGCAGATTCCTTAGCGTGAATGGTAGCTGTCAGCCGGCGGCGCGTTAAGAATACATGTGCCGCAGAGTTTAGATCGGATTATAACGCGATCCCAGGAAGATCGAAAGACTGTGCCTTGTAAAGGTCATGGAAGAGGCCGCGACGGGTCAGCAGTTCATCGCGGCTGCCGGTTTCGACGATGCGGCTCTGGTCGATGACGAGGACTCTGTCGGCGTTTAGGATTGTTGAGAGGCGATGGGCGACGACGATTGCGGTCCGTCCGGCGCGTGCTTGTTCGAAGGCGGTGCGGACCTTTTGCTCTGTCAGGGTGTCAAGCGCGGAGGTGGCTTCGTCGAGCAGGAGGAGCCTGGGGCGCTTGAGGAGGGCGCGGGCGATGGCGAAACGCTGGCGTTCTCCGCCGGAGAGCGTCAGGCCGCGTTCACCGATGACGGTTCGGTAGTCGCGGGGCAGACCGGTGATGAATTCATCGATCTGTGCGGCGCGCGCAGCTTCGCCGACGGCGCCGGCATCTTCGTCGCGGCGCGGATAGTTGATGTTGCGGCTGATGCTGTCGTTCCAGAAAAACAGTTCCTGGGAGACGAGGCCAATCTGATCTCGCAGTGAGGTCAGAGATAGTTCTCGCAGGTCGACCCCATCCAGCGCAATGGTCCCGGACTGGGGCGTGTAGAAGCCCATGATCAGGTCGATGATGGTGGACTTGCCGCCGCCGCTGGGGCCGACGATGCCGACGAATTCGCCGGGCCCGACGCGGAAGGTGACGTCGCGTGCGCCGAAGTCGCCGCGGCCGTAGTCGAAGGAGACGTTGTTGAAGGCCAGCGCGGCTGCAGCAGGGGGAGGTGCGCCTTCGACGCTTTCCTCCTGGGACGTACCTGAGGGCGACAGAACTCTGACGCCGGATGGTTCGCGGGAGAGGGCCAAAAGCGCATCCACTTTTTCGGCGTTGAAGGCCCGGATTGTGCGCATGCCGGGGAAGAACTCGGTCAAATAACTCTGGCCGGCCTCCAAAATATTGGAAAAGTCGCGGTCGAGGCGCTGGGAATGGTTGCGGGTCTTGCGCGTGAGGAGCAAGGAGAGAGGGAAAGCGAGCAGCGTCAGAAGGGTGAGGCGCCAGTGCAACGCTGTCATGGCAGCGAGCGTGCCCAGGAGGAGGATAGCGCTCATCGCGAGCGGCAGAAGGTGGTGCCCGACGAAGAGATCGCCGATTCTGCCGCAGCTGCGAGTGAGGCGATGAAGATGCTCTCCGGTCTTGAACTGCTCCAGGTCGGCGAGGCGGACGTGCAGGAGGTGGTCGAACAGGTCGCGGCGCAGGCGTTGGGAGACGCTTTCGCCTATGAAGGCGCGCAAGTAGTGGTTGGCGGCGTTGAGGCCGGCGCTGAGAACAGGCACGATTACCATGCCGACTCCCGTGCCGATGAGAGAGAGGGCGACGAGGAGCGTAATCCTGGGGATCTGCTTTTTCAGCTCCTCCTTGATGAGAGGAAAGGAGGTTCTCGGTTCTTCGGCATTAACGGACGAGGACATTGGGTTCGCCTGGCGTCGGCCACTATGGAAGACGGGCGGGCGCGGCAGAAGTAGATTTTAACATGGGTGTCTAAGGGAAACTGCAGAGGTCAGTGGTCAGCGGTCGGTGGCTTGGGACTTCTTGTGGGGGTAGGTACTGCTGACACGTTGATGGGGAGGAATAAACGCGGTCGCCGGCGAGGGCACCCACAAGGGATGCTACTACGGGCATCTGCGAAGTGGGGGCGCAGACTCTGTTGGCTGGATACGTTGATGGGGAAGAATAGGCGCGGTCGCTAGTGAGGGCACACACAAGGGGTGCCCCTACCAATTATCGGTCACTTTCGGCTGAAAAACCGATCTTTCGTCGCTGCAGCTCCTATCTGAATTCCCCGCAGTTCCTTCAGGGTCGACCCTTCTAGCAATTTCCCGCAGTTGCTTCGGGATTGACCCAAATTAACCCCGTTTGACAAGGCAGACTATCCATAGTATGATAGCTTGCGGAATCAGATTCCGCAACTACTCCCAATTCCTATTGTTGCGGCCCAATATTCCATCATCCTTCCGGCAAATGGGCGACGCAGCCTTTGCTTATCTTGTTGTTTGGACTGAACGTTATCCTCAGCGACCTGGCAAAGTAACAAGATTTCGTAAGGATTGTTGTTACTTTATGACGCCGCTGAGGATATTCATCATAACTTTTCAGGTATTAATAACAATATGACGGACAAGAGGCATCGCACAGTCGTTGCCGTAGAAAGAGCAGTTGATGTTCTTCTATATTTGGCTAAGCGTTCTATTCCCGCTGGTGTGACTGACCTTGCTAAAGACCTCAACTTGAGTAGAGGTGCGGCTCATCGCTATTTGACCTCTCTCGTTGAAAAGGGCTTAGCAATCCAGCATCAGGAAACTGACAAATATTCTTTAGGGCCATCTGTGCTAATTTTGTCTCAAGCTTTTCTCCACCAGTTGAGCTTCAGATCTCGGGCCCTGCCCTATATGAATGACCTCCATCAGTTGTCCGGAGAGACAGTTTCTTTAGCCGTCCGCTACCAGGATCGCCGCATATGCGTTGATCAGATCGAGGGTACCAATCCGCTGCGCTATAAAGCCGAGATCGGGAAGCCGTACCATTTATATTATGGATCACCCGGCAAGGTCATTTTGGCCAATCTGTCGGAGCACGAGATTAAGACAATCCTCCAAGATCCAAATCTGCGACTGCCCGCCACGGATGCTCCGGTGGACCGAGAGGCGCTGCTTAAGGAACTGAGTCAGATACGAAAACAGGGTTTTGCAACCAGCATCGGCGAGACTCTGTCCGGCCTTAGCGGGGTCTCCGCTGTTATCAAAGATCATACCGGGGAGGTAGTTGGAACTGTCGGGATCAGCGGTTTATCTTTGCGGTTCACCCCGGAAAGAATGGCCGAGTTCGGAAGCATGGTTAAAGAGGCCGCCCAGGAAATCTCGAAGGAGTTGGGATATTTGATCGCGAATCGGGAAGAATAATGAACCAACGTCGTTTTTTGATAACCGGTGGCCATGGTTGTGTTGGGGCCTGGGTGGCTAAAAACCTGGTTCAGGCCGGAGACCCAACGCTGGTATATGATCTGGATCTCGAGCCCAAGCGGATGGCGTTACTGATGAAACCAGAGGAGATTGCCAGCATAACGTTTATCCGGGGCGATATAACCGATGGCGAACAGCTAACTCAGGTCATTGGGGATAACGGCATTACCCGAATTATTCATCTGGCTGCGCTGCAACACCCTGACTGTCACGCTAACCCGATAAGGGGCGCTCAAATAAATGTTATCGGCACCTTGAACGTCTTTGAAGCAGCAAAACGCTTTCCAGATCAAGTGCAGCAGTTGGTCTACGCCAGTTCATCGGCGGCCATGGGCCCTGAAGAAGCCTATGAGGTCATGCCTATTCCTGATGATGCCCCCCTGTTTCCGGCCAGCTACTATGGCGTCTTCAAGGCGTGCAACGAGGAGAGTGCCCGGATCTATTGGTTGAATGAGAGACTATCCAGTATCGGCTTACGTCCTGGGGTACTCTATGGACCGGGACGAGACCAAGGACGCAGCGCGGACCTGACAGTAGCCATTAAGGCGGGGCTAGCGGGACAGCAGTTCCACATCGACTTTGGCGGACGCATAAACGCCCAGTTTGTAGATGACGTTGCTAAAGCCTTCATCGCCTGCGCTAAGGCCGAACACAAAGGCGCGTCAACGTTTAATTTGCGCGGGATAGTGGCCTCAATCTCCGAGTTCGTGGCCGAGATCGAGCGACAGATCCCATCTGCCCGCGGACTTATCACCCATGGCCAGGAGCATATCCCCGCACCATCAGACGTAGATGACAAGGGGCTACGTGGGCTCATCGGACAGGCTCCAATCACTCCCCTGGCTGATGGTATCGCCCAGACCAGAGCAATCTTTCAACAAATGGTATGAAACGGTTGGCTAACTCCATGGTCCATTTGAATGACAATGACGGCCAATTTGAAAAACTACCAGTGGGTCAGGGGACGATTGATTTTGGAGCGATGAACAACAAACTGCTCGAAATTGGATACCCGCGCCCTTGTATATTGGAGATTGTCATTCCCGGCGGCACTGATGAAGATTTTCGGGTATCTAAGACGGCACTTGAAGAGTTGGGCTGGCAAACCTGAGTTTCAAGGGAAAGACAACATGACTAAAGAATCATTGACAGGTGGGGAAATTGTGGTTAGGTGCCTGGAACAAATGGGCGCGGACTATATCTTTGGAATGTGTGGTCACACCGGTGCAGCCATCCTTAGTGCGCTTGAGGATTCGAAAATTAAATTCATCAGCACCCGCCACGAGTCTATCGCTTCTCATGCTGCGGACTGCTACTTCAAGGCCAGCCATAAACCGGCCCTGGTTTTAACACACATTGGTCCTGGCCTGACCAATGCAATCACCGGTGTGGCCCATGCTGCCCTCGATTGCACGCCAATGCTCGTCATTGCTGGCGAAGTGCCGACGTATCGGCATGGCCAGGAGTCTTTTCAAGAGTTAAGCATGCATGCCGACGCCTCTCAGCACGAAATTTACCGTCCTTTCGTCAAGCGGGTCTGGCGTGTGGACCGGATCGACCTGCTGCCCTATGTCATGACGCGTGCTTTTAACACGGCTGTATCGGGCCGGTCTGGGCCGGTATTGATCAGCATCCCTATGGATCTTCTCAGCACAAAGGCCGACGTGGAGATACCAGACTTGTGGGAGCATATGGCCACCGGCTCTGGGGCAAGAGGCGATGCAGCCCAAATTGCCAAAGCCGCCGAATTGTTGGTACAGGCCGAGAGACCGGTCATTTTCGCCGGGGGAGGCACGCTGTTATCCGAGGCCAGCCAAGCCCTAACAGAGCTAGCCCATTATCTGAGCATACCGGTGACGACCAGCGTCATGGGCAAAGGTGTTTTTGATGAGCAGGACGCTCTGGCGATGGGGGTAACCGGAATTGGCGGAACCTCGGTGGCTAATAGAACAACCCTGAACGCCGATGTCATCTTAGCCCTGGGCACCCGATTTAACGAGCATGATACCTGTTCGTGGGACTCCCAATTCACATTTGCCATTCCCCCCACCAAGCTCATTCAAGTTGATATCGAGCCCGGCGAAATTGGCAATCACTATCCGGTTGAGATAGGGATCGTTGGGGATGCCGCGGCGGTCCTGAGCGACGTACTGGCGGCAGTAAAAAAGACCGTACCTCAGCGGGATGTTTCGCCCTGGGCCAAGGAGCGGCAGGCCGAGATGACTGACTGGCGGCAGGAAGCGACCAAAAGCCTGACATCCAATACGACGCCCATCCATCCGCTGCGCGTTATGCATGAGATTCGGACCCTGTTGCCCCGGGATGGCATTGTGGTGACCGATACCAGTACGTCCAAGAGCATCACCACTTCGCAAATGGTGTGCTATACGCCCAGGACCCTTATTACCTCTGGCGGTGGCTGGGCGACCATGGGCTTTGGTCCACCGGCTGCTCTGGGCGCTAAACTGGCCTATCCTGACAAGCCGGTTATGGCGATAACGGGCGATGGTGGATTCACCGTTTTTCCGCAAACGCTGGCTGCGGCTGTTGAGTATGATATTCCGGTTATCTGGATCATCTTGAATAACTACGGTTACATATCGATCAGAGGTATTCAAAAGGCCTACACCGGCAGCGCCTACGGCACCGAGTTCAAAGTAGAGAAAACAGACCAGCCGTATAATCCCGACTTTGTGCAGTTGGCCCAGGCTTATGGTGTCCGGGCCAAAAGAGTAGAAAAAGCTGACGCCTTAGAATCGGCTCTTAAAGAGGCGCTGGCTGCGCAGCAGCCTTATGTCTTGGACGTGGTTGTAGACCCCGAAGCACCACTCCCAAGGTACGGAGCCTGGGATGCACAGGGATTGTACCTGGATTAGAGATTATGGGAGAAGTCGGGAGCTACCCCAGGCTTGCAAGTAAGCACGCTTGAGCCATGGGATGAAAGGCTAACATCTCTTGCTTGCCTATACTCAAGCCGGATTCTCCTGCAAGCGTAAGCGACAGAGACCCATTGAACTAGCTGAAGCTGCCTTGCCACCGGAAGGCCGACATTTACGCT
This sequence comes from Caldilineaceae bacterium SB0661_bin_32, assembly GCA_009841235.1. Lineage (GTDB taxonomy): Bacteria > Chloroflexota > Anaerolineae > Caldilineales > Caldilineaceae > Bin5. The sequence goes on from VXMH01000076.1 coordinate 54,751, forward strand.
TGGGTTTCTCACCAGTAAGGCTAAAAGCTGGCTGTTATTTGTAGAGGAATAGGATCAGCACAGTGATTGGGATCGGCTTGATCGGCTGTGGGGGGGTGGCTCAGAGCGTACACATCCCCAATCTAATGAAATTACAGTACCAACGACGCCCTATTGTCGAGTTGCGAGGTGTGGTAGATGTGATTAAGGAGCAGGCTGAGATGGTGGGCCAGGCAACCGGCGCACGCGCTTATCCCACGGTCGGCGCGATGCTGGACGATCCGGCCATCGATGCGGTTATGATCCTCACGCCTGAGACATTTCACGCTTCCCTCGCTATCCAAGCCGCCATGGCCGGACGACATGTTTTCATGGAGAAGCCCATTGCTACGTCCCCTTCTGCGGGTGAAGAAGTGGCGCAACGATGCGCCGACCAGAGCGTTAAGCTGATGGTGGGCTACATGATGCGCTTCGACTCCGATTGCAATAAGACGAGAGAACTCTTGAGCCAAGGACTCATCGGCCAGCCCTTAACCTGCAACTCGATCTACATCTGGCCAATAGATGTGGCCGATTATTATGGTTTGATCTTCAAGGCGGACAGCGATAATGAATTAGCAGAGGCGGAAGAGGAATGCCCAAGTGTTCCTGACGACGAAATTCCTCCTGGCCTGGTCCGAGATACCTGTTCTCACTACATCAATCTTTTGCGTTATTGGTTCGGAGAGGTCAAGAGCGTTTGGGCCGATATTGATGAGCACAGACCTTTCATTGTGATGCGATTCGAGAGTGGCCTGCTGGCTACGCACCAGATCAGCGGTGTTGGGGAAGGCACGCGCGAGCACCTGATCACCGGCACGGAAGGCTACATCCGAACCCGGCTAGGCTATCCCCACATTCCCCTGGATTTTGGAAAGACCTCCTTCTTTTCTACACGATACCGAGAGTTACGAGAACCAGTTTTTCCTCGGGTCAATATGTACGAAGCAGAGTTGGAGCATTTTGTCCAGTGCATCCATGAGGATCAGGAGCCTCGAAGCTCAGGCATCGATGCTGCTAAAGATCTGCAGGTAATGCGGGCCGTATACGAAGCAGCAGCAGACAGGCGAGAGGTCGAGGTATAGAGCAAAGAAAGATGACACAGTTGGCGATCGCAGGTGGAAACCCGGTTCGGGACAAACCCTTCCCTGCCTGGCCGGTCTGGGATGACACGGAGCTAGAGGCACTCACCGACGTCGTACGCAGCGGTGGGTGGAGTATCTTTCGGGGAACCAAGGTTAGGGCCTTGGAGACACAATTCGCCGCGTACCAAGGGGCTAAGTATGGAGAGGCGTGCATGAGTGGTACGGCCGCCCTGGAGGTGGCTTTGAGAGTGGCCGGGGTTGGAGCAGGGGACGAGGTTATTGTGCCGGCCTTAACTTGGCTGACCACGGCCAGTTCGGCCATATTCGTCAATGCAACTCCGGTCTTTGTCGACATTGAGCCTGATACCTACTGTATTGCCCCCGAACAAATCGAAGCGGCGATCAGCGAGCGCACCAAGGCGGTCATTCCTGTTCATCTGTACGGCTGCCTGGCAGATATGGACCGCATTCTGGATATCGCCCAAAAGCATGACTTGGTGGTGATAGAAGACTGTGCCCACACGCATGGTTCCCGCTGGCGGGGCCAAGGGGTTGGCTCTCTTGGCGATCTGGGTTGTTTCAGTTTCGAGGCCTCTAAAACCATGACTTCGGGTGAGGGAGGAATGATCCTCACCAACAACAGGGAAATGAGCGAGCTTTGTCATGCCTACATTAATTCCGGTCGGTTGCGGAAAGGTGATCGCTCAAGCCAGCAGGTGCTGGGCCGGAACTATCGTCTGACTGAATTTCAGGCAGCTATCCTGCTGGCTCAATTGAACCGGCTGGACGAACAAACGGAACAAAGGCAAAAGAATGCTCTTTATCTGGATAAGGAATTAGGCAAGATCCCTGGTATCAGCCCTTTAAGACAGGACCCGCGGGTAACCAGGCAGGGGTTCTATGCCTATGTATTTAAGTACAATGGCGAGGGTTTTCAGGGAGCATCGCGCGGACAGTTCATAGCCGCCCTTTGTGAAGAGGGTATCCCTATCAGCCCTGTTTATGAGCCGGTTCCCTTATCCGTCCTGTTTTCGGGCGCGGCATACCGGCAGTTGAGTCTGCCAGTGACGGAGGAGGCCAGCTACAGTGAGGCCGTTGTCTTGCCTCAGGCTGTCTTGCTGGGGACGCAAGCGGATATAGACGACATTATCGAGGCAATACGAAAAATTTGGCAGCATGCGGACGAGCTGGAGGATCTGGAGTTGGAAAAGTATAGAAATGTCGTGGCCAGAGGGCCAGATTTCTATACGATGCCGGCAAAGTCTTAAATGTACGCTCTATAGAACCCGATTAGGAGAGGAATTTGGAACCTGTTTTTGAACGGCAACGGGCCACATTGCTCATGGAGCAGCAAGGTATGGACCTGCTCCTGGGTATCGGCAGCCACAATGTGGGTTACCTGAGTGGATATTGGGGGCGGTCTCAATACGCTGAATTCCTGGTCGATGGAGAGCCTAACTTTGTCTTGGCTGCGCTTCCCAAAGATCCTGATCAGGCCTCGCTCTTCATCGCCCATGTGGCGGCCAAAGTGGCGAACTGGATGGAGGAGCAACGATACTACGGACGCAGTCCTCATCTGGATTCTCTCGCCCCAGGGATCTACCATTTTCTGTCAGACCTGGAGAAGGACACGACCCTGGCGGAATGTCTGGCGACAGCTTTAGCCGAACTCGGGCTGCCGGCCGCGACGATTGGCCTGGATCTGGACCACACGCCAGTCAATTTGTTTCAGGAACTGAGAGACGCCTTGCCACAGGCTACCTTCGTCGATGCTTCTAGCCTGTTCTGGCGTCTGCGCATGGTGAAGTCAGAGGAAGAGATCAAGCGGATCAGGAAGGCGGCCCGGGTAGGAGAGCTGGCCATGCAAGCGGCATTCGACGTAGCCCAGGAAGGGGTACGTTGGGGAGCACTGTGGGATGCCATTGAGCAAACCTATGAGCAAGAAGGCGCCGAGCATGCCTTTATTCACCTTGGGTTTGGCCCTAAGGCCAGGCAAGACGGTGCGGAGTGGGAATATGAGTATGTTCAGTCAGGTTGTTACCTTCCAAAAGAGACAGGAATTGCCAGGGACAAGCCGTTGTGGCGCGGCGACGTAGGGCGGATCGATCTGGGATGTTTCGTGGAAAAGCCCTACCATTGCGACTTAGCCCGGGTGGCCGTGGTTGGCGAAGCGACCGATGAAATGAAGCGGGTTTATGGCGCCATGGTTGAGTCCTATCGTAGGATTGCGGCAGCAATCAAACCCGGCGTCGAAGCCGCACAGCTTTTCCATATTGGCTATAGACCGTTGGCCGATGCAGGGTTGCAGCCCACGGTTGTCCTGTTGGGCCATGGGCTGGGGGTGGATACCCATGAGCCGCCCTGGTTCGTGCCGACAGATCATACGCCCTTGGAGGCCGGCATGGTTTTGACTATCGAGGTGGTCGTCTATACCGATCAGCTGTGGAGTATGAATCTGGAGGACATGGTGTTGGTGACCGAGGAAGGTTGCGAATTTCTAACCACGTGGGGTCATATTGATGGTCTACCGCAAATGGTGGTTATGTCTTGATTGAATGAAGGAGGTTGACAAATGACGCTTGGTCTGGGAGCTTGCACTTACACTTACGTGTTTGACCATTCCTGGGAAGCTACTTTGGAGCGTCTCGCCGCTCTGGGATTCAAGTGGCTGGAAGTTATGACCGCCCCACCCCACATCTGGCCCAGGGATTTAGATCCTAAAGCTAGAGAAACGCTGCGCCGGCAGATTGAATCCTATGGGATGCAGGTGTTTTCGAGCCAGCCGGCGTGGCTGGAATTAAACCTGGTCGCCTTCAATCCGGGTATTAGAGAGGAAGTCGTGAAGCAGATGAAAGAAAATATCGAACTGCTTCATGACCTTGGCGGTAAAGTCCTTGATATCTTTCCCGGAAGGCGGGAGGGTCTGGTCGCCCCGAGTATGGAGACAGCCTGGGCTCTGGCCAAGGAGATCTTCTCAGCTTGTGTAGAAGATGCGGAACGCTATGGGGTCACGCTTGCTATCGAGACAGTACCGCGCGGCTTTATCGAGACGGGGGCGCAGGCGGCCCAGATGGCAGAGGAGATCGGCAGTCCCGCCATAGGCGTGTGTGTTGATATAGCCAATGTCAATGCAGTCCAATCTCCGATAGCGGCTTTAGAGGAGGCCAAGGAAAGGCTTGCCCTGGTGCATCTCTCCGACAACTATGGCGAGCATATTCATGCGCCCATAGGCGAAGGCAATGTCGACTTTGCCGCGGTGGCCAGCAAGCTGCGGGAGATTGAATACGATGGCGTTTCGCTTCTTGAGGTCATGACTCGAGACAAGGTGGACGAAGCCTTCGGCCAATCTAAACTCAGGTTGGAAGAGCTGGGCTGGCAGAGTTGACGAATTCTCCACCGAGAATGGGTGCTGAAAGGAGGTCACATTAAGGAAGGAATAAACTGGTCTTCTGTAGGCGCAACATTTAGTTGCTTACGGGAGAAGTCCCGGTCAGAGCATTGGGGAAACCCCGGAAATTCATATCGGGGTTTCTCACAAATGAAAATGTGACTTTAGTATTTTCAAAGGAGGAGAAAAATGACAAAGCGAATTTTGATCCTGTTGGCCGCAATGACGATCTTGAGCTTGGTAGCAGCGTGTACGGCTGCACCCGGAGCCGTTACCGTTGTTGAAGTAGAAAAAGAGGTCATTGTCGAGGTCACGGCCGTTCCGGGGCAGATCAAGGAGGGTGGCACGCTGACAATCGCCATCGGTGGGGATATGGACAATTTCGACCCCCAGGCTATGACCCTCATCATATTCAGTGACATGTTCAGGTTTCAGGTCTACGGAAGCCTGGCCACGATCAACGAGAATCTCGAACTGGTGCCTGATCTGGCCGAATCGTGGGAAATCGTAGATGCCAGCACCTACATCGTGAAGCTAAGGGAGGGGGTGAAGTTTCACAACGGCCGGGAGATGACCGCGGAGGACGTGAAGTTCAGCTTCGAAAGGGTCAAGGATATGGCCCCTACTCTGGCCAGGTACGGAGAAGGAATCGACTCTATGGAAATCCTGGACAACTATACGATCCAGTTCAACTTGGCGACGGCCAACGCCTACTTTATGGACGATTCGACCTGGGTTTCCATTATCCCGCAGGAAGCGGCAGAGACTTTGCAGTCGGAACCCATCGGGACCGGTCCCTTTAAATTTGTCGAGTGGATACCCAACGACCGGATCGTACTCGAGCGATTCGAGGACTACTGGGACGAAGGGAAACCTTACGTTGACAAGGTTGTGCTGCGGGTGATGCCAGATGTACAGGCGCGCATCGCCAGCCTGGAGGCCGGAGAGGTTGATGTCGTACGAGATGTTTCGGTCGTGGATGCCCTGCGTTTCCTGACCTCGGAAGACATCAGGGTCATAAAGCCAGACAGCTCCACAGCTACCCAGTATTTTGTGATGGTCGGCGGGCAGAATGAGGCTATCATGAACAGCTTTCGGGTGAGGCAGGCCCTGGCCCACGCCCTGGACAATGATGCCGTCAATAGGACAGCCTGGATGGGGCAAGGCACCCCGTTAGTGAGTCCCATCGCGCCTAGTGTACCATACTTCGCGGAGTTTGAGGGTTATCCCTACGATCCAGAGAAGTGCAGGGAGATTCTGGCCGAGGAAGGATACCCTGACCTGGAGGTCACCGTCGAGACGATCTCCGGCTTCTCTGATGGGAAGCAGGCGGCTGTAATCTGGCAGGCCGGACTGGCCGAGTGTGGGGTAACTATGAACATCGTGGAGTCCGAGATCGCGGTCTGGTTGGACAAGTATATTGGGCAGGAGTATGAAGTTTCCTGGAATGCTATGGGGCTAAGCGCCAACCCCAATGATTGGATGGATCGCGGTGCCTCACGCTGGATTAGAGCGGGGACGTGGGTTAATGAAGAGGCCATAGAGTTGTGGGAGGCAGGCAAGTCCGAGATCGATCCGCAGAAGGCTGCAGAGAATTTCGCACGCTTGCAGGAGATCAATGTCGAGGAGTTACCGGTCATCATGATCGGTGCGGCCCCGTCGGTTTCCTTAGTCCGTTCTAATGTCAAGAACTGGCATGTGAGCCCTAGCCAATTGCGTCTGTACCGCGAGGTCTGGCTGGATCAGTAACTTTGCCATTGATTGTTTACGATTTTGCTAACGGACACAGCCAATACTTGACAACGTTTTGGCCCCAAATTTGGTGGGGCAACGCCAAGACCGATGATGGACGACCGCCGACACATGTAAGCTGTTTCGGCGGTCAGGGGCAAGCCAGCTCTGTCAAATTGAAAGTGTGTCCGTTAGAAAGTTTCTTGGCAAAGGAATGACGATTTATCCGGAAGTAGGGAGTAGGCCCTTTTCTTACGCCCTGCTCCTTACTTTCGGCTTAACTATCTATTGGAGCCTTATGCTCGTTGGGAAAGGCCAATTGCTTGATTTGCAGATAGTCAGGTACGCCCAAGAGGCGGTTGATATGAATGCAGAGGGTATGTGCAGTCAATTTCGTGTATAGGCGTGCACAAAGGCCTCTGAGAGTGTGAGCGTGGTTGGTTTCAATCGAGAATTGTGCGTTGAGTTGGCTGGTGACTGTTTCGATGATTTGGCGGACGGCGTCGTAGATGCGAGAGACGAATGTGGGGATCTGTTTTTTCTGGTTTTTGCGCGTCTTGGTGAGCAGGCGGATGCGATTGTATTGCCAGAGTTCCTCACCTGTCGGTGCACTGACGTAGGCCTTGTCGCCGATGACGATGCGGTTGTCGTTTTCGGCAAGGAGTTCGCGACCGACAGCCAAGTCACGCTCGCTAGCCGGAGCTAACTCGAAGTCGATAATGAGGCCACCCATCGTGATCAGCATAGGCAGCTTGAAACCGAGGATCATCATCTTCCTGGAGGGAACGGGCCCAAAATCGGCCCCCAATCGGACCATTTGGCACGCGATTGCGGCGCCAGATGGAATTGGCCCACAGGAATGGGCAGGCTATCGATTACACAATGCGCGTCCCGATAGATCTCCATCCTGGCCAACATCTTGCGTCGCATTTCATTGATAATCCACATCAAGTGCCGTCGTCGCCGATTGAAGCGGCCCTGCTCCGGTATGATGGGAAATTTATCCCGATATGCCTGCATATGACTGAGTAACTCTGTTTCCACATCCCATCCCAGACATTCGCCAACGGGACAAATCGCGATCAATTCACTGTCGCTACACTCAGGCTCCCGCCCCGGTCGTCTTAAATGTCCTTCCAATTCCTTGCACATGTCGTCAAGGAGCACATACACCCATAGACAGAAGTCGCCAGAGTGGGCTATCACTCGGTTGGTCCTCCTGGTGAGATACCTTGGTTGGTCGAGACTTCCAAAGTTATCTCACCAGGGGACTCTTTTCATACAGTAACTAGCATACGGCCCTATTGAGGAAAAGCAGTGAGCAAAGCCGACGATCTCTATGAATTTGCTTCGGGTTATCTGGTTGGTGGGCTGTGTGGATCTGGCCGCCTGAACCACGCCCTGGGCCAGCCCTTCTACGTCACCCAAGGGGAGGGCAGCAAGGTCTATGATTTGGAGGGACGGGAGTATGTGGACTTACATATGTCTTTCGGAGCCTCGTTCCTGGGCCATGGCCACCCCAAGGTGCGGGCAGCCATTGCCAAGGCCCTGGATTTGGGCATCATCTGTTCTCATGAAACGCCGTACCATAGCCAGCTGGCCAAGAAACTGGTGGATATTCTGCCCTGCGCTGATCTCGTACGCTTCACCATGTCTGGGACAGAGACGACCTATTATCTCCTTCGCTTGGCCCGAGAGTACACAGGCAAGGACAAGATTGTAAAGTTCGAAGGCCATTTCCACGGCTATCACGACTACTTGCAGTACAATCATTCTCCTGCGTCAGGCCAAGGTTTACCAAGAATCCGCCGCGAGAGCGGCGGCGTCCCCAATGGTCTTGATGAGCTGGTGATCGTCCTGCCATTCAATGATCTCAAGAGGCTTGAGGAAACCCTCGACCGCCGGAGTGATGAGATCGCTGCCGTCATCCTCGAACCCATTAACTACAACAGTGGTGGGATCCGGCCCAGACCGGGCTATTTAGAGGCCATGCGTGACTTGACAACAGCCAACGATGTTGTCCTCATCTTTGACGAGATCCTGTCCGCATTCCGAACCGGGCCGGGCTGTGCTCAGGCTTATCTGGGGGTGACGCCTGATCTTTGTGCTGTGGGTAAGGCCCTGGGCGGGGGGATGCCTATCAGCGTCTTTGCCGGCAAACGGGAGATCATGGCGGACATTGCTCCTCTGGGGCAAGCCCAGCACAGTGGCACTTATCCTGGTCACCTCACGGCCGTTATGGCTGCAAATGCAGTTCTGGATGAGATTACCCAGTTCGACTTTTACGAGAAGTTGCTGGGGCGATGTGACGATCTGTACGAGGGTATCCGCGAGATAATTGCCCGGACAGGGGTGAGGTGTTGGCTCCAGGCGATTGGGGCCGAATTTTGCTTACTTTTCGGCCTGGATGAGGAGCCCACCGACTATGCCACGGTGGCCCAGAGCGACACGAGGCTACTCCATCAGTTCTGTGCCGCCGCCCTGCGTCATGGCATTCACTTTCACAGTGGTCTGCACCTGAGCATGTCCTCGGCCCACACCAAAGAGGATGTAGATCGAGCGCTCGAGGGCATAGAAGCAGCCATGCGAGAGATTGTTTAAGAAATTATTTTAAGGAGTCGACCATGCGACTGGCTGCCGGTTATATCTTGCAAGAAGCAAACACCTTTTCACCACTTGAGACCACACTCGATGATTTCCGAGCGGACCACCTCTGCTTGGGGGACGAGATTTTGCAACGGTTTCGTGGCACAAACACGGAAATGGCCGGCTTCATCGATGCTGCTCAAGCGGAGGGGGTCGAATTTTTGCCTATTATTGGGGCCCGGGCTATCTCTTCTGGACGGCTTACCCATGAGGCTTACAATTTTATCAAGACCAACCTCCTGGCCGGTCTGCAAGAGGCCGGTCAGTTGGACGGGATCTTACTGGCTCTGCATGGTTCTATGGCCGTGGAGGAACTTGATGATCCTGAGGGTGATTTGCTGGCTGCCGCCCGTGACCTGGTAGGAGAGGATCTGCCGCTGGTGGCTAGCCTGGACATGCATGCCAACATCACCCGGCTTATGATAAGTTCTGCTGACGCCTTGGTGGGCTACCGTACCCACCCCCACACGGACCAGCACGACACCGGCCAGCGAGCGGCCAGTATTCTCTTTTCAATGTCAAAGGGCCAGCTTCGGCCTACAGTAGCCTTTCGAAAGGTGCCCGTAATCACGTACCCGGAGCGGATGCCGACCAGCATCAAGGGGCCAATGGCCGAGTTGGTGGCTCGCGCCAAGGAGCTGGAGAAGCAACCAGGGGTGGTTTCCATCTCCGTCTTCCCTGTGCAGCCCTGGTTGGATGTGGAGGAGATGGGGTCTACGATGGTGGTGGTCACAAACAATGATCCTGCCCTGGCCCAAGGGTTGGCGGACGAATTGGGCCAGATGCTATGGGAGCGGCGGCAGCAGTTCAAAGTGCCATTATATTCATTGGCCGATGCGATTGAGCGGGCTCTTCAGACAGAGGGCCCGGTAATACTTTCCTACGCCAGTGATAACATCAGTGGAGGCTCGCCGGGAGATAGTACCCTCGCGCTTCAAGCTCTGGTAGAGCAAAAGATAGAGGGGCGAGCTTTACTAACTCTGGTGGATTCTCAGGCGGTGGCTCAGGCTATTGAGGCAGGAGTCGGTCAGAAAGTGACCCTGGAAGTCGGGGCAAAAATCGATCAGGTCTACAGTCAGCCCGTGCCGGTGACCGGTATTGTGCGGCTTATTTCCGACGGCCAATTTACCTATAAAGGCCCTCTATATACCGGGCTAAAGGCCAACATGGGGCGAACGGTGGTGCTTCAGTCAGGAAGTATCTTCCTAGTGCTGAGCGAACGCGCCATATCCACCTTTGACCCGGAGCTTTACCGCAGCGTTGGCCTTGAACCTAGCGAGGCCAAGATCGTCGTGGTTCGGGAGAACGGGGCTTTTCGGGCCGCGTATACCGAGATCATGACGGAAGCCCTACCCTTAGACACGCCTGGCTTCAGCACCTCCAATCTTAATTTGCTGCCCTTCAGGCGGGTCCCTCGCCCCCTGTATCCGCTAGACCGCGACTTTTCCTGGACTCCCTAGTAAATTGCGTCGCAGACCGGGGGGCATTCTTTGCTGGCATAGGTGGGGTAGGTCCCCCGAAAAACCATTGCTTATTCTCGTTGCTGGCCCGCAGGGTCTGTCGAACTCCACAGTAAGTGCCTAAAATATCTTTCGTTGGAGGTATTTTGCTAACGGACACCCTGCCAATTTGACAGAAGTTACCGACTTCCGACCGGTGACCGTCGATCAGCTTACGTTTTGCAGCGGTCAACCGTCATCGGTCTGGGCGTTGAATAACTGGATTTGCAGCCAAAATCTTGTCAACCATAAGGGGTGTCCGTTAGCAAAGGAGGAATTGAGAATGCAGATCATGACGGTTTTGGGTCCTATCTCGCCCGATGAACTGGGTGTTACTGCGGCTCACGAGCATCTCATCTTGGACAGCTACTATGTCAGCGGGGATGCCTTTCTGGCCTGGACTGGTTGTATGGCTGATGGGCTTCTCATCGACGAGGCGTTGATTATCGACGAACTCGCTTATTTTCAGAAAGCGGGCGGCCGATCCGTGGTGGAGGTCACCACACCTGATTTGCGACGTAATCCCCAAGGTCTCAAGCGTATCGCGGAAGCCACTGGTCTAAATGTCATTATGGGCTGTGGCTGGTATCGGGGGCCATTCCTGCCCGAACGAATCGAGCGCGCCAATGCCAATGAGCTGGCGGCCGAAATCGTGCGAGACCTTACCGAAGGGGCGGATGACACCGGGATTCGGGCGGGGATCATTGGTGAGATCGGTGCTGACAAAGATTATATTTCCCCGGCTGAGGAACGTGTATTTCGGGCTGCCGCCAGAGCCCACAATCAGACGGGCGCGGCTATCACCACCCATGCTTTCCTCTACCCGGTGGGCCTCGATCAACTGGATATTCTACAGGAAGAAGGGGCAGATTTGCGGCGAGTCATTGTGGGGCACTGCGACACCTATCTCAGCCTCGACTATCATGAGGCGATTGCCAAGCGGGGAGCTTATGTACAGTATGATGACATCGGTAAGCGTTATCATTGCCCCGATGAGCGTCGCATCGCCGCTTTGATAGAGCTCCTCAGGCGTGGCTATGTATCTCAGATCCTTCTCTCCTCTGATGTCTGTTTACGCTCCCACTTACACCTGAACGGGGGTATTGGCTATGACCACGTCCTGGCAAAATTCCTACCGGCCCTGAGGGAAGCGGGGGTCAGTGAGGAGCAGATCGAAATGATGACGGTGGAAAATCCTAAACGGGTTCTGGCTTTCTAAGAGAAAGGAGAAGAAAAAGCCCTATGAAGACAATGAAAGCCTGGCGGTGGTACGATTTTGGTGACATGCGGCTTGACGAGATACCCGTTCCAGAACTGAAACACGGTTGGGTTATTGCCAAGACGAAGGTGGTTCAGCCCAGCGTTACGGAGGCAATCAGAGCTTTGGGTCTGCCTACACTAGGCGTAAAGACCATCCGCAAATTAATCGCGGAGAGAGCGCCCATCCAACTTTTCGGGCACGAGTTCTGTGCCGAGGTTGTAGAAGTTGGCGATGGAGTCAAAGGGTTGAAGGCAGGTGACCGGGTCGCGGCCAGTTCCTACGTGCCATGCCACGAATGCCCCCTATGCCTAACCGGGCAACAACACCGCTGCCGCCGGGGACCCGTGATTGGCCGGCATTTGCCGGGTGCCTTTGCCGAATACCTGGCCCTGCCGGCAGAGACTCTGGTCAAAATCCCGCAGGGTGTCGATGATCATGAGGGAGCGATCGTCCAGCCGCTTAGCGGTGCTGTTACCGCGGTGGCCACCGCCAAGATCGAGATGGGGGACACTGTGGCCGTATTCGGCCAGGGAGTTATGGGACTGTACTGTGCTCAAGTGGCTAAAGTGTCGGGAGCAAGGCGCGTCATCGGGGTCGACGTCCGTGAGGAGACATTGAGTATAGCTAAAAAGTTGGGCGTTGATGTCACCATCAATGCCAAGAATGAAGATCCGGTAAGCAGCATACTGGAAATTACGAATGGTTCGGGAGTAGAGGTGGCATTTGAGTGTGCGGGAGGCAGCGCCGAACAAGGCTTGGCCGGTAGCTCCACCTTAATTCAGACCATTGAAGTGATGAGAGATTATGGAAAGATCGTTCAGGTAGCACTTTTCGGTCAACCCGTGGAATTAGATACCGATGTCTTTCGACAAAAGAGTTTGGTCTACCTCTTTCCCGAAGCACCAGGGCGGTTGGCGTACACCGTCGATCTGCTCGCTTCGAAACGGGTGAGCGTAAAGCCAACGATCACTCACCTGCTTGAAGGGTTGGAGAAGACTCCGGAAGCTTTTGAGATTACTAGTAACAAGGCAAGTTATCAGGCGATCAATCCAGCTCAGGTTGTGATCTCACGTTAGGGCCTAACCCCTGATTTTCTTGCACACTGAGCAAGAAGGTCTTGCAATTAAGCCCTTAACCATTCCGGTTTTTCGAGGTTAGGAGGAACAATGTCACAAATAATGACAGTGTTGGGTCCTGTCGCGGCTGACACGTTGGGAATTGTCCTTCCGCATGAGCATCTGCTGTGCGATATGCGCCGGGTGACCGGTAACTTCGATCATTTGGTGGATGACGCAATGCTGGCTATCAAAGAGGTAAAGCAATTCAAGGACGCAGGTGGTACCTCCGTAGTTGACGTGACGAGCTGGGGGCTGGGGCGGGATCCGCGTACACTCCAGCATATTTCACAAGAGACAGGACTGCATATTGTGATGGGCTGTGGCTGGTATCGGGAATCCTTCTTTGACCGTCCGCTGTACGAGAGCACCGTAGATGAGGTCGCAGCCGAGATTGTGGCTGAGATCAGCGACGGGGTGGGCGATACCGGCGTGCGGGCTGGAATCATTGGGGAGGTTGGGTCGGATAAGCATTTCATTTCTCCAGCAGAGGAAAGATCCCTAAGAGCGGCAGCCCGAGCGCATCGTCAAACGGGCCTGACGATCACCACTCATGCCGCGCTCAGCCCGGTGGGGCTGGCTCAACTGGACCTTCTAGAGGAGGAAGGGGTAGATTTGCGACGGGTGATCGTAGGGCACTGCGATGGCTATCCTCACCCAGATTATCACCAGGTTCTGGCAAAGCGCGGGGCTTATGTGGAATTTGATACGTTTCGAGGAAAATATAGCTGGGATGTCCACAGGAGATTGGGACTCGTCACGGAGTTCATTCAGAGAGGTTACCTGGAGCATCTCCTCTTGTCCCACGATATTTGTTGGAAGTCACACTTAAAAGCCTACGGCGGTACCGGCTACGATTTTCTTCTCACGGAGTTTGTGCCAATACTCCAAGAGGCGGGCCTGAGCCAGGAACAAATTCAAATCCTCCTTGTGGAGAATCCTCGTAGGGCCTTATCAGGTGAAGATTGACCCGGCTGCAGGGGAGAGGGACTAAAGTGGTCTTCTCGGAGGGACAAACATGGGTTTGTTCATCGTACGTAGATTATTAGCTTCTGTAGTTGTCCTGATTTTCGTTTCCATCGTCGTCTTTGTGGCCATGCGCTTAGCACCTGGAGACCCGGCCATGCTTATGCTTGGGGCGGATGCAGCTGGCTACGTTATAGGAGGTGCCGGAGAATCGACCTACCAAAAATCGCTTTACGAGGAGAAGCTGGAGGAACTGCGGCGTGAGATGGGATTGGACAGACCAATTTACATTCAATACCTCTACTGGATCAGGGGTATCCTTGGGGGTAATCTGGGCTATTCGGTTCGAAACGAGCTGCCCGTGTTACCCATCATCTTGGGCCGGCTTCCTGCTACCTTAGAATTACTCGTACTCGCCGTGATTATGGCCATGATCGTGGCGATACCTGCCGGCATTTTGGCCGCTGTTAAGCATCGTTCAATGATTGATTACGCGGTAGGTACCTTCTCCGCCGCCGGTTTCGCCATACCGGTCTTTTGGCTAGGATTGTTGTTCATTCTAATTTTTGGGGTCAGGCTGGGCTGGTTTCCAGTCTCTGGCTACATTCCATTATGGGAAAGTCCTGTGGAGAACCTGAAACGGGCTTTTTTACCCAGCTTGACTTTGGGGTTGTACTTGACGGCCTACTTCGTGAGGTTTTTGCGGGCTGACCTGTTGGAGGTACTCCAGCAGGATTACATCCGGACAGCCTCTGCCAAGGGGCTTACACAAAGCCAGATAATCCTCAGGCATGCGCTGAAGAACTCCGTCATATCTTTGCTAACCATCATAGGAATTGTCGTCGGGGGACTGCTCAGTGGTTCGGTGATCATTGAACAGGTCTTCGGCTGGTCTGGGTTGGGCTGGCTGCTGGTACAGTCGATTTTTCAAAGGGACTATCCGATGGTGCAGGGGATAGTCATTTTGGCCGCATTTGGATACACCATGGTCAACCTGCTCGTTGATATTAGTTATGGGCTGTTGAATCCCCGCATTCGGGCTCAGTTCTCAATGTAAGGCAAGTTGATAAGTCTAGTTGGAAGAAAGGACAGACTCAGTGGGTCAAATAGCTGCTCTCGAGCAACCACCCGAGACGATAAAACGAGGGCCTTTGGCCAAGATACGGCAGTTGCGTAAGACGAGCAAGCCGGTGCTTCTGGCTGGAACGATATTACTTCTAGTCCTTCTGAGCACTTTATTTCCTGGGGTCTTGAGCCCGCACGATCCGAACGAGATCCATCCTGAACTGTCATTATCCCCACCCTCGCTGGACTTCATCCTGGGAACAGACGAATTTGGCCGGGACATTTTCAGCAGAATCATTTTTGGTACTCGGGTGGCTATCGTCATTAGTTCGGCATCGGTAGGATTGGCGTTTGTTATTGGCATCCCTCTGGGCTTAATATCCGGGCTGTTTGGGGGGCTGGCCGACGGCCTCACTATGAGAGTTATGGACGCGGTGTTAGCGTTTCCTTCGTTGATCTTCACCATACTGATCGTGGCCGCCTTGGGTGCTTCTCCCTTCTCAATCATCGTCTCGATTGGCTTCCTCTTCACCCCTCGCTTCGCTCGATTGGTTCGTGGCAGTGTCCTTGTCCTTAAGGATGTAGATTTCGTCGTTGCCAGTCGGGCTTGCGGGGCTGGCAACTCCAGAATCATGTTCAGGACCATTCTGCCCAATACTATGGCACCGATTTTAATTCAGATTACCTTGGGGATGGCCCTGGCCATTTCGATCGAGGCGGGCCTAAGCTATCTAGGACTGGGCATTCAGCCACCCACGGCCACCTGGGGAACCATGTTGCGAGATGCCCAAAGGTACCTATACCTGGCTCCTTGGTACACCCTGGCCCCTGGTATAATAATTTTCGTCGTCATCCTTGTTCTGAATTTCTTTGGAGACAGGTTAAGAGATGCTCTTGATCCCAGGCTAAAGCGGGTTTGAAGGCTATAGGATCAAGCCAATTTTATCGGGTGGTACTCCCTGAATAAACAGTTGATAAATCAGAGGAAGCGCTGAACGGCGAAATGGTCTATCACGAGGCGTGAAGTAGGTTAAAGTTAGAAAGAGTTTGGGGATGGCCGGGCCATCCCCAAACTTGAAGTTATCGAGACAATTCAGCGGCGGGAAAATACTATGGCACGATATGCCGTTGTACGTTTGGTCGAGGGGCTGGTCGTCCTGTTATTGATCAGCGTGGCGACGTTTCTCATTATGCGCCTGCTGCCTGGCGATCCGGTAATGATCTTGCTGGGGGAGGGAGGGGGAGGGATACGGATGACCGAGGAGCAGATCGATGCCATTCACCGCAGGTGGGGCTTGGATGATCCCTGGCACGTCCAGTATCTGCTCTGGGTCAAGAATATGTTTACCGGCAACTTTGGCAAATCCATCTTCCGGCCCGGCGTGCCCGTACGCGAGATGATCTTTGAAGCCGTTCCGGTGACGTTCATTATAAGCGCGGCCGGGTTGATCATCGCGCTTGCCCTGGCCATCCCGATGGGCATTATGGCCGCGACAAAGCGCAACTCCCTATTTGACTACGCGGCCACCATTTTTTCAACGCTGGGCATCGCCTTGCCCAACTTTTGGATTGCGCTGATGTTGATCGTGCTCTTTTCCTTGGTACTCAAATGGCTGCCCCCTTTTGGTCTTCACTCCTGGCAGGGCTATATCATGCCCGTCATGGTGATAGCCACGCTGCAGATGGCAGTCATCATGCGTGTCACGCGCGGCAGCCTGATCGAGGAGCTGGGGGAGGATTACGTGCGCACGGCGCGAGCCAAAGGGCTGGCTGAGCGGGGCGTGATCGGGACCCACGCCATACGCAACGCGCTGCTGCCAGTGGTCACGGTGATCGGTGTCCAATTCGCCTATATCCTCAGCGGCACCATCATCGTGGAGACGGTGTTTGCCCTGCCAGGTATCGGCCGCCTCTTCACCGACTCGGTGTTGCACCTGGACTACCAGGTCGTGCAGTCCATCGTGTTTCTGCTGGCCGTTATCGTTGTCGTGGTAAACCTGCTGACCGATCTGACTTATGCCCTGATTGACCCACGGATACGCATCGAATAACGCAGCCTTTTAGCAGCTATGGGAAAGTCCTTGGAAGTCGCAACTTCAAAGGAACAGATCGGACCCGTGGCGGAGGAGTTGCCGCGCCGCTCCGAGAGGTCGCGCGCCTGGCGCCGCTACAAGGCCAACCGTATGGCGGTGATCGCCGGGGCCTTTATTATCCTGCTGTGTTTGATGGCCATCTTTGCGGATACAATCGTCCCGCACGACCCACTAGAAATCTATTCGGGGAAACGGGGTGTCGGTCCGTCCAGTGAGCATCTGATGGGCTTCGACCACGTGGGGCGTGATCTATTCAGCCGCGTGATCTATGGCTCTCGCGTGGCGCTGATCGTCGGCCTGGGGGCGTCGAGCATCGCTGTCATCATCGGCGTGATGGTCGGGGTAACCGCGGGCTATTTCAGCGGCTGGCCCGACTCGCTGCTGTCCCGCCTGACGGACACCCTGATGGCCTTCCCTATCATTGCGCTGCTGATCTTGCTGGCGTCGATAGTGGGGCCCAGCCTAGTCACGACCGTCGTCGTCATCGGCGTCACGAGCTGGGCAATATACGCGCGGGTGGTGCGCGCTCAGGTGCTGAGCTTGAAGAGACAGGAGTTCGTTGTGGCAGCGCTAGCTATCGGTGCCAGCGACCGGCGCATCATCTTCCGCCATATCCTGCCCAATGTGTTGGCGCCGGTGATCGTGCTCGTCACCTTGGGTGTGGGCACCATCATCATCCTCGAGGCCGCCCTGTCCTTCCTCGGCCTGGGGATTCAGCCCCCTACCCCCTCCTGGGGCGGCACCTTGTCCGACGGCCGGGCTTTTATTCTTCTTTTCCCGCACATCGCCATGGCTCCGGGAATTATGATCGTGCTGACCGTGCTGGCCTTCAACCTGCTCGGCGATGGACTGCGCGATGCCCTCGATCCACGTCAGAAGGACATCACCTAAGCATCCATCCGACTGTTAGCACCGGTCCATATCGCCCGGGCTTATCTCAAAGTCATCCAGCGGCCAGATGGGCCGCCGGATCTTCTCGAACGGAAACTTGCTGAAGTTGAAGCTGAAGACACCGCCGGCATCGGGGTAGAGCAGGCCGCGGGACGGTGGCTCAAAGTCAGCGCGCATGTGGTTGAAGGACTTGCTGACCAGCACATTCAGCTCCTCAAAGCGGATGCCGAAAAGTTTGAGCTGCTCGCGGTCATGGAGCTGGCTGGGGAACGGATTGACAATGACACCGACACCACCGATTTCCAGCAATGCGCTTTCTCCCAGGTCTCCTGGCTGCCCCTGCATAAAAGGCCCCTTGTGTATGAACTTGCCATCGGACAGCGCCTTGACAATGGCCGCGCCGCTAACCGGTCCACCGCCATAGCGCGGATCGCATTTGCCGCCGAGTTCGACCTCGATCTGCGCGCCGACGCCCCCCGCATGGGCCTGCTCCACGGCCTCGGCATCGAACAACGGACCGAACACCGCGCCCGGCGTGCCCCGCTCGATAAGCGCCGAAAGCATCGCTGTCGCGTCGCCATAAGCACCTGAGTACGGGCCGTCAGTGAAATCACCTAGCAGAAAGGGGCGCGGATCATTGGCGGTTTGTTCCACCGCGTCCAGCGCCTCATCAATGCTCACAATATCGATGGTCAGCACGTCACGGGTACGCCAGATTTCTGCGCCAAACTCGTCAAGATAGTCATTCACCCGCTCAGACAGGCCGTCCATCACGAGCACGGCACTCGTCCCGGTCCAGGGCTGATCGCAAAAGGGATAGGCAGGCATAAAGCTCGCGTCGAGCAGCTGCGGGTCTTCAGCCTGAATCACTTCTGCGCGCTTGAGCAAGGTAAACATGGGCGCATGCGGAACCGTCGTGCGTCCGTGATCGATGCCGAACAGCACGGGCGGATGGATCGAGTGGCATTGCGGTTGGATTTCCCCGCGCAACGTGCGCGCGAGCAGCTTGGCGGTGCGGAACGCCGTCTGCCGCACGTCGATGTGGGGCGTCGTGTGGAAGCCGCAGATGATGTCGCAGTCGCGCACGAACTGCGGCGAGAGGTTGCTGTGCAGGTCCAGCGACGCCGCAATCGGCACGCGGCGGCCGACGATCCGCCTGATCCGCGCGACGAACTCGCCTACCGGGTCGTCCAGATGCTCACAGGCCATGCCGCCATGCAGTGGCAGCAGGATTCCGTCGAACGGAGCTTCATCGCGCAGCTGGCGTTCGATGCGCGCCCACAGCGTTTCGAAGGCGTGCTCGGTCACACTGCCCCACGGCCAGGCAAAAGCGCAGACGCCGGTGACCAGCTGCCAGCCTTCGGAATCGGCTACCTCGAGATAGCCGCCGAACCAGAGGTCGCCTTCGCGGAAGCGCTCGAGGCTCTCGCCCTCCTGCACGAAGTAAAGACCTTTGTCGGTAAAGGCTTCAAGTGTGGTGGGATACTTGTTAAAGTCATGGGTTTCCGTTGCGATTCCGCACATGAAAATGCGTTTCTGGACAGACATAGGCTTTCTCCTAACCCATATCCTGACGTACGTCCCCTACTTTCAAGATCGCAGTTGCGTCGCGGTGACGACCTTCTCTTGGACGACTGTCTCTTTTTGGATAACCGTCTCTTTCTCCGTGACGACTCGCGTCACTTCTTCCTTTTTCTCACAGGCGGTCAGCACAAGCGAACCGAGGATTTGCTGTTCGGAAAGGAGATCGGCATTCACGACTAATCTCCCCTTTTAGGTTCGGAACCCTCTTACCATTAGCCCGCGCTGTGCGTTGGTTTTTCGGGCCTCTTGTGCTTGTTTTTCAGCCTCCACCCGGTTCGCTACTGTAAACCCCCTGATCGTCACATAGTCATCGGGACGGCGATAGCGGTTGATGAACACCTGCCGTGGTTTGTCTGAAAAGTTGGGCTTGGAGCCGTGCACGGTCCTCACATGGAAGAATATCGCGTCGCCGGCCTGGCCCTCTACAGGTATCGCCGCTTCCCAGGGCCATTCATCCTCGTCTAGGCCCAGGTGTGAGAAGGTATCGATGTGCTGGAGCTGACCTATGCGGTGAGAACCAGGCACCACGTGCAGCGCGCCTCTTTGCACATCCGTATCCACGACATAGTTGAGGATCGCAACCGGACCTTCGTATTTGTGCTCGAAATAGGCCGAGTCCTGGTGCAGGATCTTGGGAAAACCGCCCACCGGCTCTTTCACCAGGCTCTGGCCTTGACCGAACAGCTCAATGTTCGGACCCAAGATGGCCTCAACAATGTCCAATGCCTTGGCATCAAGCGCTGCCTGGAGAAATGCACCGCTGGTATAGTAATCGATACCCACAACATACACCTGTTTGTCGCGCTCATAACCCTCCGGTGCAGGGATGAATAACGATCCGTTGGGTGTACGCCAGCCATCAGGGGCTTTTTCCGCCTGGTCAAGCTGACTGATGGCGATATCGAGGGTCCGCATGATGTCGTTATACATTGCGTCAATGTACGCGTTCATGAGACTACGCACCACGAGACAACCGTGTTCGCGGTAGATAGCGGCCGCCTGTTGTAGATCAAGGTCGGCGGCAAAAACCTCAATGTCTGAGATGCTGGCCCCCAGTTGATTTGTTGGTTTCATTTTACTCGGACTCCTTGAGCGCGATCTTGAGGTGTTTTTGATTCGTCTCTCCTCCAAGGTCGTAGGGCACCGCGTTGGTGAATCACCTTTGGGCAAGTCGGCTCCGGCAGGCTTGCGCCGCGCTGTATTCCTGCTACAATTCCCCAATCACACTTAGGTATTGTAGTCCAAAATGCTATTGGTGCAACCCCCTGGCGAGCCGACTTGGATCATGAGAAGCCCAAGCGTAAACGTCCTGGACTTCAGTTAGCTCAATGGGTTTCTCCACGGAGAAGCCTATTATCGCGCAGATAGGCAAAAGACTCTGCCTTTCATCCCCTGGTTAGAGCCGAAGGGGTTTCCCGGCTTCTCCCATAGCCACATAGTGAGGAGATTTGTCAGATGTCTGAACTGATTTACGCATCAGCTACAGCCGTGGCCAAAGCCATACGCACGAAAGAGGTTTCATCAGAAGAGGTCGTGAAAGCATACGTGCAGCGCATAAGAGACGTCAATCCGCAATTGAACGCCGTTGTCCGACTGGATGCTGAAGGGGCCTTGGTAGAAGCCCGCCGGTCAGATGAAGAATTGGCAAAGGGCGATCTGCGAGGTCCCCTGCACGGCGTTCCAATGACGATCAAGGACGCCCTGGACACAGCCGGGGTGATCAGCAGCGGGGGCACGCAGGGGAGAAGCTCCTTTGTACCAGAGCAAGACGCCACGGTGGTGGCCCGCCTGCGCGCCGCAGGCGCGATTCTGTTGGGCAAGACCAACACACCGGAACTGACGCTCGATTTCGAGACGGATAACCTGGTCTACGGTCGCACCAACAACCCTTACGACGTGTCGTGTACCTGTGGCGGCAGCAGCGGAGGAGCGGCGGCGATCATCGCCGCGGGTGGGATACCCTTTGATATCGGAAGCGACACCGGCGGGAGCATTCGTTTGCCATCGCACGTTTGCGGCACAGCCGGCATTCGACCCACGTCCGGACGGGTTCCACGGACCGGCCACATTCTTCCCCCTGCAGGCCTTGATGAGTCTTTTACGCAGATCGGTCCTATGGCGCGTTACGTCGAAGACTTGATCACGCTCCTGCCCATCATCGCTGGCGTTGACTGGCGCGACCCGGCGATCGTTCCCATGCCATTGGCTGACCCGAACCAAGTGAACCTCACCGATCTGCGCGCTGCCTTTTACACGGACAATGGCATCGTAACGCCCACGCCGGAAATTATGGCCGCCGTGGAAGCAGCCGCATCCGCTTTGGAAAAAGCCGGGGCAGCCGTAGAAGAAGCGCGGCCACCCGGCATGGAGAAAACGATGGACCTCCTGCTTGGCTGCCAGTTAGGAGATGGAGGTGCAGGTTTCAAGCGACTCCTCGACCTGTACGGCACCAAGGAACCACATCCGGGGATCGCGAACCTGATAGCTATGGGCCAAGAATCGAAAGTGACGTCCGACACTTTGAGTGGCTTGGTTTTCCAGATTGACCAGTTTCGAAGTGAAATGCTCTCCTTTATGGAAGCGTACGATGTCGTGGTCTGCCCGGTACTCCCCTTTCCGGCTCCACCTCACGGAGCGTCGAGTATCCAGTTGCCCGTGTTTGCCTACACCGCCACCTACAACTTGACCGGCTGGCCGGCAGCCGTCGTCCGCGTTAGCACGTCTCCCGAGGGGTTGCCCATCGGCGCCCAGGTGGTGGCGCGTCCGTGGCGTGAGGACGTGGCGCTGGCAGCCGTCAAGCATCTGGAGAAGCTGTTTGGCGGCTGGCAGCGCCCTCCGATGTAGTATTCAATCGCCCGCACCGCCCTCGAAGCCCTTCGCCTTCAAGCCCCTCTTTTCGACCTGGTATCACTACCCACCACACTCCAGCACAGGAAGAGTTCTGGTTGCGACCCTCCTCAGTGCCGTCGCTCTGGACGCATCCTCGAACTCGCCGAAATCTGGGAGCCCAAACCTGGGCACAACCGTTTCTTCACAGTCTTGACCATCACCCATATGCTGCCCGGAAAGAGCCAAGCACGGATGGTCGTCGTTCCTTCTTGCACGCCGTTTCTCTATCATTGGAGACGTCTAGGGGGCGGCGTATCGCGTTTTGACAGGTAAGATTATATATTGTATGATGGATGCGGAATCTGATTCCACATGTTGTACGGATCCGATTTTGATCGTGCGAAGGAGAAAAATTGGCGATACGCAACTTCCCCGAACGGGACTATCGTCTGATCAGCACATACAAAACGGATATCCCCCTCGACGATGACGCCATCGAAGAGAAGGTCGAACAAGCGTGGTGGTCACCCGATATCCCCCGCGACCAACTCAAAGCACTGATGCAGCGCACCAACCGCTACGGTCTCCTCGATTTTGGCCTGTGGATCATCCTGCTTGGGGTGAGCGGCTACCTGGCCTGGATCTCCTGGGGCACCTGGTGGGCGATTCTCGCCTTTTTCATATATGGAACGCTCTACTCCTCATCCGACGCGCGATGGCACGAGTGTGGCCATGGCACCGTGTTTCGCACCCGCTGGCTAAACGAGCTCTTTTACCACATCAGCTCCTTCATGACCATACGTGAAGCTAACCTCTGGCGTTGGAGCCATGCCCGCCATCATACCAACACCTATCTCGTGGGTTATGACCCCGAAATCCAGGTTCAACGGCCAGCCGATCTGCTCATCTTTGCGATGGACTTTTTCTTTCTGCGGGGCGTTCTAGAAGTACAACGTGTGATCAGACATGCGGCCGGGCAAATCGGCGACGATGTCCGTAGCTTTGTACCCGCCTCTGAGCTACCCAAAGTGATCTGGACGAGCCGGATTTATCTAGCTATTGTGGCGGCTTTTGCAGTGTGGGCGGTTGCGGTCGGCAGCTTTCTGCCGATGATGTTCGTGTGGCTTCCGCGCTTTTACGGTGCATTTGTGGAGCAAATGCTCGCCGTAACGCAACACGCCGGTTTGGGTGAAGATACGTATGACCACCGCGAAAATACGCGCACGATCTATCTGAATCCGGTGTTCCGCTATCTGTATATGAACATGAATTATCATATAGAACACCACGTCATACCCATGGTTCCCTACCATGCTTTGGCTGACTTGCACGAGTTGATGAAATCACAGACACCGCCGCCGTATCGGAGCCTGTGGCAAGCCTACAAGGAGATGATCCCGGCCTTGTACAAGCAAGCGACCAAAGACCCGAATTATTACATAAAACGCCCTATTCCTGACGCCGGCACAACGGTTGAAGCGTTCGATATCCCCATAGGCGGCGTTGTCACGTCAAGCAGCGCGTTAAGCGACGAACCGGTAGCCTACGTGAGAGACGGCACCAGTGTACCCGCTGAGTATGCGGACACATCGTTTGAAGAGATCCGCACAGTAACGGCTGTAAACGCAGATGCCAAAGAAAGCAGTTGGATCGAGGTCTGTAACGTTTCAGATATCGAAGTGGAAGACGTGCTTGGCTTTGACTACAATGGCCACACGTACGCCATTTATCGTTTGGGGCCTCACGCATTCTTTGCCAGCGATGGTTTATGCACCCATGAAGAAACCGAATTAGCCGCGGGTTTTGTCTTCGATGGCTGTATCGAATGCCCACTGCATCTAGGGCGTTTCGATATCGAAACAGGCAAAGCATTGTCTGCACCCGTCACTGAAGACTTAAGAACATACCCTGTTGAGCTGCGCGGCGATCAGGTATTCATCCAGGTAGAAGGGTAATCTGATGTAACGACGGCGCTAAATCAGAAAACGATTGCGTCACCAGTTGTCACGTGCTCAGCCGCAGAGGGGGGGTGAAGATAGACGAAAAAGAGTTGAAACTCCAACCCTCAAGCTATTCAGCAGCGGGAAATCATAGATTGAGCCAAGGAGGTGACCGGTTGAGAGATCGTTCAAGAAGCGTGCTCACAAAGTTTTGGACAATTGCCTCTTTAGGGGGCAAAGACATTCATCCATAGGAGGAATGACAGATGTCTAACACAATTTGGCGAAAGTCGTTGGTGTTGCTGGCTATTAGCGTTCTGATGTTGGCGGCCTGCGTCGTTCAGCAGCCGACGGTCGCTGAAGAAGGGATGGTCGAGGAAGAGGCGGCGTCCACGGGGCCACCTCAGGGTGGCACACTCCGTCTGATGGGCCACCACGACGCCTTCAGCCTCAGCCCTGGACTCGGCGCCATCCCAAGCGCCATCCGGCCGGCGCTCATGCAAATCCACAACGGGCTGGTGGAGATAGACGCTTCAAATGCGGTCGTGCCGGTGCTGGCCGAGTCCTACGATATCTCCGAAGACGGCCTGACCTACACTTTCCCGCTGCGTGAGGGCGTCAAGTTTCACAATGGCGCTGATTTCACGTGCAAGGACGTCAAGTATACGTACGACTTCTACCGTGACCCGGAAAACGCGGCGCCAGTGGTTGGCGTCTTGTCAAAAATTGATTCCGTCGAGTGTGTGGATGACTATACCGCCGTCATCAACATGGTGCAGGTAGATGCCGCCTTTCTCGTATTAGGGGCAATCCTGCGCATTGTACAATCGGACTATCACGCGGAGGTGGGCGAGGAAGTGTACGCGACGGCCCCCATCGGTACCGGCTCCTTTAAGCTCGTGGAGTGGCACCCGTCGCAGTTCACGCTGCTGGAGGCGTTCGACGACCACTTCCGCGGGCGGCCCTATCTCGACTTTTTGCGGGTAGACGTCGTGCCCGAGGCTTCGGTGCGCACCATCGCCCTTGAGTCGGGCGACGCCGACGGGACCGCCTGGCCATTGCTGATGGAGGACAACGTGCGTCTGGCCAACGACCCGAGGTTTACGAGCATTTCACAAGCTGGGGCGGGGCCCTTTCTCATTCCGCTCAACAACACCATACCGCAGTTGTCGGACAAGCGGGTGCGCCAGGCATTGTACTGGGGCCTGGACCGCCAAAGGATCATCGACGACCTCTGGTTCGGCCAGGCTCAGGTAGCCCATTCTAACCTGTCCCCCATATACCCGGACTACTACAACCCGGACATCCCACGGTATGAGTTCGACCCGGAAAAGGCCATGGAGCTGCTGGACGAGGCAGGTTGGGTGGACGAGGATGGCGACGGGGTACGCGAGAAGGAGGGTGAGAGGCTCTCTTTCAATGTCCATGTGGGCGCCGGTAACCAGCAGTTTATCCCGGTCATCGAGTTAGCGCAGCAGTTGTGGGCCGACATAGGCGTCGAGATCTTCCTCGTGGAGACGCCCGTGGCGGCTATCCTGGATGGTATGCGCAAGTGCGAGATGGATGCCGCTATGATCGCCTTTGAACACGGCGCTATAGACCCGGATCCCCACTGGATGATGCACTCGGAAGGCGCCAACAACTTCCCCTGCATCTCAAACCCGAAACTGGACGCGCTGATCGAGGAGGGACTCTCCTACGCCTCTGTGGAGCAGCGCCAGCCCATCTACAACGAGATCCAGGCGATGATTATGGACGAGGCGCCGGTGATAGAACTGTTTTTCACCCATTGGCCCGCCATCTTCAACGCCAAGGTCAAAGGCCAGTCGCTCGACGCGGTTGACACCAATAGGCTCTGGCGCGAGATCCATTTATGGTACATTGAGGAGGAGTAGGCCAGAACGATACGACTTACGGAAGAAGCCGGGAAGGCCCCTTAGGCTTTAGCCAGGATAATCGCCCCTCAGCCTAGGCTGAGGGGCGAATACTTTGCCTTCCAGTGCTCAAGCCGGCTTCTCCCATAAATGCGCGCGGGGCGTACGCGCCGCTGTCACGCACAAGAACAGAACATATATGATGGAGCAACGGCGATTTGGCGACACCGATCTGGTCAGTTCGGCGCTGGGGTTCGGCACGTGGGAGATGAGCACGACCGAATACGGCCACATCGATGTAGATGAGGCCAGCGCGGCCGTCGGCGCCGCGATCGACAACGGTATCACGCTGTTCGACACTGCAGAAGCCTACGGCCCCTACCACTCGGAAGAGATCTTGGGCCGTGCGCTGGGCGCCCGGCGCAAGGAGGTCGTCCTGGTGACCAAGGTGGGCTTCAAAGTCGACGGCACCCCCGCGCGGGACTCGACGCGTAAGTGGGTGCTGGCCAGAACCGAAGGCTGCCTCCAGCGCCTGAATACCGACTGGATCGACCTGCTGCTGATCCACTGGCCAGACCACGACACCTCGTTCGCCGAGACGATGGGCGCGCTGGAAGAGTTGAAAACGGCGGGCAAGATCCGTCACTATGGGGTTTCCAACTTTACGGTGGAGATGATGGAAGAGTGCGAGCGACACGGCCACCTGGCGGCCAACCAGGTCGGATATCACCTGTTCGACCGGCGCATGGAGGCGCAGGTGCTGCCCTACTGCCTGGAGCAGGGGATCGGGTTTATGGCCTACGGCACGCTGGGATTTGGCTTGCTCACCGGCGCGTTTACGCCGGACACGACGTTTGAGGAAGGGGACTGGCGCTCAGCAGGCGACGCGTTCAATCTGCCGCTCTTTAAGCAGGAACACTTTCTCAAGGAGCTGCGCTGTACCGAGCGATTGAAAACGCTCGCCGGGCGTGCTGGGAGGTCCGTGGCGCAACTGGCTATCGCGTGGGTGCTGGGCCACCCTGCGCTGTCGGTGGCGCTGGTCGGCATACGCAACCGGTCGGAACTCGAGGAGAACGCGGCTGCTGTCGATTGGAAGCTTACGGACGAAGAGCGGGCCGAGATCGACCGCATCTTTGCCGAGGAGGGCGTGCCGACCTACGTCGATGCGCCCCAGGCGGTATAGAAAAGCGCAGGTCAGCGCACCTGCCGCCGCCGGGTGTACACCAGCGACCAGACGATCACCGCAATCAGGATTACGGGAGAAGCCGGGAAGGCCTCTTGGCTTAGGAACTCTAAATGTAACTACCAAGCCAGGTTGGTGTCAGGGATGAAGGGTTGGTCAAGGAAAGCGTTTTAGGTGGCATCAATGGCGTTGAGGCCATGTTTACGAGCGGTAGAGATATAGGCACGTAGAGCACAGAAGATGTGTGCTCCGTCTTCAGTACAGAAGCAGCCGGAAGTACGAAAGCAGCCGGAGACTTTCTGTTGGACTTTAATCATGCGTACATCGCGTTCGACCTGGTTGTTTTCAAAGGGGATGCGGAAGTCATAGCAGACTCTTGCGTTTGCCTTTCTTCGAACCATCGCTGCTCGGCGGCTTGCCGCCGTTGTGACTGTCTTTCGCCAGTTGATCCTGC
Organism: Caldilineaceae bacterium SB0661_bin_32; assembly: GCA_009841235.1. GTDB lineage: Bacteria > Chloroflexota > Anaerolineae > Caldilineales > Caldilineaceae > Bin5. The sequence goes on from VXMH01000076.1 coordinate 82,373, forward strand.
ATCTGCTGGTTCAACGCCTGTTGTGTCGCCATCTGCTGCTGCATAACCAGAATCAGCTCAATCAGGCTCTCTTGGTCTAGTCGCTTAAGTTGCTCTCGGTCAAACTGTATGTGCTCGCTCTTATCTCTTTCTCTACTACATCCAAGAGCGTTTGGGCACTAGATATTCAATGCCTTGGTAGTTTCCTTTAAACAATTTATTCGGTGATAGAGTCCCAGCGGGCAGCACGGGGCTGAAGCCGCCGTGCTGAGAGAGCAAAGCCCGTTCGGGCTGGAGAATCAACCGTTTCGGGCCGTTTTCAGGGCGCTTGTCCGTTGTCTTACCACCGGCGCGTCCGTCGCCCTTTCAGCGCGACGGCTTTAGAAGCGCAGCGGCTTAAGCCTCGCGCCCTCCGGCTGACCATTACCGAATTTTTTCTTAATCTTAATTGTCCAGGGGATGAAGTCCCATCCAAGGGAGATTATCTATGGACATTCTGACCCGTTCTTGACAGGAGGTGCAGAGATGAAGGGTAGCGTCAAATTTGGCTGGAGGGTCCCGACTTTTCCGCTCGATGGAAGCCGTGGGGGCATTTTCAGAGATCAGATATACACATATCTGGACGCCATCCATGGGCGATTTGCATCAGCCTGGGTGGGAGACCATTTTTTTGTGGCATGGCATGAGGCGCTGGATCCAATGAGGGACCTCTTGGAGTGTTGGACCATGCTAGCCCACCTGGCGGGCAGATACCCTGAATTGCTCTTTGGCAGTATGGTAGTGAACCAGTCGTTTCGCCAGCCCGCTTTGCTGGCCAAGATGGCGGCTACGTTGCAAACGCTTGCGGGTGGGCGATTCATCCTAGGGCTCGGCGCAGGGGGGGTAGAAGACGAACACCTCGCCTACGGCTATGACTTTCCATCCGATGCAACGCGCATTCATCGGATGGGGGAGGCAGCCCAGATCCTCCGCCTGATGTGGACCCAGCCAAGTACCACTTTTCAAGGGCGCTTTTACCACGTGCAAGACGCGATCTGCGAGCCCAAACCGGACCCGCCTATCCCCCTGTGCATCGGCGGTGGTGGCCCAAAACTGACACTACGCTATGCGGCCCAATACGCCGATTGGTGGAACTGGCACAGCCCGCTGGAAGGCTACAGTGAACGGCTGGACCTACTGCGCGGGCACTGTGAGGCCGTGGGACGCGACTATGACTCAATTGTCAAGACGTGGGCGTCGGCTTGCGTTGCGGTGGCTCCGACAAGCGAGGAGGCTCAGCAAATCGCAGAAGCAAGCTTGCACTACGATCCCGGTTTCGGTTACCCGATAGGCTGGGGTTCGGTTGTGGGTACCCCGGATGAGGTGAGTGCGCAACTAAAGGAATTCGCGGATCTTGGCGTCCAGCACATTATCCTACAATTTGCGGACTTCCCCAGGACAGACAGCGCCGTACTATTTGCCGAGGAGGTCATACCGAGGTTCAGCTAACCCAGTTGATCAGTCCAGGGCGCGTCTTGCCGCAACAGGGATATAACGGAGCAACAGGATCCGTCCCCAGCTCTCTTTGACAATGAGGAAAAATGACTAGAATGACCGGAGCTCGATTCATTGCCGAAACAATCGACGGATACGGGATAAAGCACGTCTTTTTTGTGACCAATATCGCTGCCAGAGCCTTGATGGAAATGGAAAAGCTGGGAATTAAGCGGATCCAGACCCATGGCGAGAAGGCCGCCGCGTATATGGCCGATGCCTACGCCCGTGTGAAGCGCGGTCCCGGCCTCTGTATGGCCCAGTCGGTGGGTGCGGTTAATCTGGCGGCAGGGCTGCAGGATGCCTACCTGGCTTGTTCGCCCGTCATTGCCCTGACCGGAAGGGTGTTCCAGAGCAACCAACAGCGTCACGCCTATCAGGAAGTTGATCACGTGAATCCGTTTTCGGCCGTCACTAAATACAGTGCCTTGGTCACCAATCCCGATCAACTGCCCATCTATTTGCGTCAGGCCTTCCGCTCATCCACCTCGGGCACACCTGGACCGGTTCACCTGGATCTGGAGGGGCATGCCGGGCAGGCGGTCGTCGATCAGGAAGCCGACGCAGAGGTCATCGTTGAAGAAACCTTTATCCAGATACCCCCGTTCCGACCTGAAGCCGAAACGGAAAAAGTGACTGCCGCGCTGCAGCTACTCATCCGGGCCAAACGGCCCGTCATCGTGGCCGGCGGTGGTGTGACCGCGTCGGGTGCCAAGGCAGAGCTTCTCGCCTTGGCCGAGAAGCTTTCTATTCCGGTAGCCACCTCGCTGAATGCCAAAGCTATGTTTCCCGCTGACCACCCGCTGGCGGTGGGTGTCCCTGGTTTGTACTCCCGCGCTTGCGCTAACCAAGTCCTGTGCGAGGCCGATCTGGTCTTTTTTGTCGGCAGCCACACCGGCGGTCAGGTGACCTACGAATACCAGATTCCGCCTCGAGGCACGCCCATCATCCAGCTCGATATCAACCCGGAGGAACTGGGTCGCAACTACCCAATCCAGGTGGGCATGCACGGCGACGTCAGAAACTCTCTGCGTAGAATGCTTGTGCAGGCCGAAACCGTCCCGGCGCGAACAGAGTGGACCGGTAGGGTACAAGAGCTGGTCCGGAGGTGGAAAGAGAGCGTTCGCGACCTGGCTAACTCGGAGGTCGAGCCCATGCGGCCAGAACGCCTCTGCAAGGAACTGACCGACTATCTGCCCTCCGACGTCATTCTCGTCTCCGACACGGGCCATGCAGGCATCTGGACCGGCACCATGATCGATCTGCAACATCCCGACCAGAGCTACATTCGCTGCGCGGGTTCGCTAGGCTGGGCTCTGCCGGCGGCGATGGGCGCCAAATGTGCCCAACCCGACCGACCTGTGCTCTGTTTCACCGGCGATGGCGGCATCTGGTATCATCTTTCGGAATTGGATACCGCCCTGAACAATGGGATCAACACGGTTACCCTAGTCAACAACAACCACTCGCTGAACCAGGAAAAGCACGGCATGGAGCGGGTCTACGGCGGTCAATCCCCCGGCTCGGATAAACTGTGGCTCTTCCCAGACACCCATTTTGCCGACGTGGCCGAATCAATGGGCTGTTTCGGCATTACGGTCAACAAGCCGAGCGAACTCTCGGGTGCGCTCGATCAGGCATTTGCATCGGGCAAACCGGCGGTGGTCGATGTCAAAACCCATATCGACGGCATTGCGCCGCGAGCGTGGGTGCCGGGGTGAAGAATGAATGATGAAAGGAGGCGACGGGTCATGAAACTGTTTACTACCTTTCTAGGAACCGAAACCAACACATTCTCGCCAATTCCCACCGGCCATGCCAATTTCGCCGAGACGTTTCTGGTGCGCGGCGGGGATCACGGAGATGAGCCGTCCGTATATTCCCGACCATTGGCGATTGCTCGAGAGCGGGCACAACTACGTGGCTGGTCAGTCGTAGAGAGTCTCGCCACTTTCGCCCAGCCCGCTGGCCTGACCGTACGTGCGGTGTGTGAATCGTTCCGGGACGAGATCCTGGATGATCTGCGCGCCGCGTTGCCGGTGGATATGGTACTGCTCAACCTGCATGGCGCCATGGTCGCTGATGGTTACGACGACTGCGAAGGGGACCTGATAGCACGGGTCCGGGAGATTGTCGGACCGGATGTGCCGATTGGCGTGGAGCTTGACCCGCATTGCCACCTATCGCAAAAGATGGTGAACAACGCCACGGCACTAATCACTTTCAAAGAATACCCGCACATCGACGCTGCCGAGCGTGCCGAGGAGTTATTCGATATAATCGCCAGCGCCGCCGAGGGCAAGATCAGGCCTGCGATATCTGTGTTTGACTGCCGCATGATTGGCATCTACCACACGACCAGGGAGCCCATGCGGAGCTATGTGGACCGGATCAAGGGGTTAGAGGGGAGGGATGGGGTGCTGTCGATCTCAGTGGCGCACGGTTTCCCCTGGGGCGACGTGCCGGACATGGGTACCAAGATCCTGGTCGTTACCGACGGCCGTCCTGAGTACGGGGAGCGCCTGGCCCAGGAACTGGGACGTGAGCTTTTTGAGATGCGCGAAGCACTGCGTCCCAACTTTCTGAGCATCGACGAGGGATTGAATCGAGCGTTGGAGATCGAGCGTTCTCCAGTTGTGATGGCCGATACTGCGGACAATGCCGGTGGCGGCGCACCCAGTGACTCCACCTTCGTCTTGAAGGCCCTGTTGGAGCGCGGCATCGGGGAGGCAGCGCTGGCCTGCATATGGGACCCGATTGCGGTGTCGCTAGCCATGGAGGCCGGGGTGGGCGCGCAACTCGATCTGCGGCTCGGCGGGAAGCTGGGGCCGATGTCCGGTGACCCGCTAGACCTAAGCGTGAAGGTGACTGGGGTGAAGCCCAACGCCACCCAGTCCTTCGGTCCTGAGGATGGCAGAGCGACAGTGCGGTTGGGCGATACGGTAGCCGTACACGTAAAGGGCATCGACATCGTTCTCAACTCGATCCGCGAGCAGGTCTTTAGCCCGGAATGCTTTAGCACGGTGGGGATCGACCCGCGGCAGAAGCACATCCTGGTGGTCAAGGGGAGCCAGCACTTCTATGCAGCCTTTGCCCCGCTAGCCGCTGAGGTGCTCTACCTGGCAACGCCCGGAGCGATAAACCCTGACCTGACCAAGTTCCCCTTTAAGCATATTAATCGCAACATATGGCCCCTGGTTGAGGACCCATTCTCTCAGCCGTAATGCCCATTGCCTTATCCGTTCGTCGGGGACATTTTAACCCGGTGATCTGCGGACATTCTGACCCGTTGAGGGCGCATGTTCAGGAAAATCAATTAAATCTGGGAAGTACAAGCCAGATAGAAAGGTAGGCGCCATGGACAAGGTGAAAATCGCGATCGTAGGATGCGGAAACATCTCGCAGCTCAACGTCCCCGGTTACCTGCAGCACCCTAACTGCGAGGTCGTCGCGCTGTGCGACAATGCCCCCGGCCGGGCCGAAGCTCGGGCGAAGCAGTGGGGCATCTCGCCAAGGATCTACACGGACTACGAGCAGGTCCTCAACGACCCCAATGTCGATGCCGTCGAGCTACTGACGCCACCTCAACACCACGCGATCATGACGGTCGACGGTCTGAACGCCGGCAAGCACGTGTCCTGCCAGAAGCCGATGTGCACGTCTGTCGCGGAGGCGGACTTGATGGTAGCGGCGGCCAGGAGGGCCAAGACGAAGTTCCGGATGACCGAGAACTGCATCTATTACCCACCCATCCTCAAGGCCAAGGAGCTTCTCGACGCCGGAGCCATAGGCGAGCCGTCTCTGGTCCGGTTTCACACCGTAATCGGTGGACAGGCTGAGGGGAGCGTGGTGGACACAGACCCTGAAGCGTTCGTCTGGCGCAACGATCCCACGCTGAGCCCCTTGGGCATCGTGTTTGAAGACGGTGTGCACAAATTCGCGACCGCCATGAAGTGGGTCGGAGATATCGAGAAGGTCTTCGGGATTGTCGGCAAGACCCAGGAGCACTTCATGGAGATGCCGTCGGCGCTCATCTGGAAGTTCGAAGGAATGGACTGTTTGGGGATGTGCGACTACGTCTACGCGCCGCACATGACGATTCGCACGAAGTACTTCGCGGGCGACGACTACATGGAGATACACGGCTCTAAGGGCTCCATCCACGTGACGCGGTGCATTGCTGAACTGCTGGATTTTCCCCCAGTCCTGCTGATAAAAGGGACCGAGACGGAAGGCATCGAGGTTCCCTCGGACTTCATCGAGGGGTTCAACGGAGCTGCCAGCGACTTCATTGACAGCATCATCGAGGATAGACAGCCCGACCTCGACGCCGAGTTCGCCAAGAAGACGATCCAGGTGGCAATGGCCACCTACGAGGCGGCCAGGACGGAAGGTCCGGCTTATCCCAGGGCGATGGTCTAGAGATCGCCGGCTGGGAAATACCGGCTAGATAGAAAGGTAGGCGCCATGGACAAGGTGAGAATCGCGATCGTAGGATGCGGAAACATCTCGCAGCTCAACGTCCCCGGTTACCTGCAGCACCCTAACTGCGAGGTCGTCGCGCTGTGCGACAATGCCCCCGGCCGGGCCGAAGCTCGGGCGAAGCAGTGGGGCATCTCGCCAAGGATCTACACGGACTACGAGCAGGTCCTCAACGACCCCAATGTCGATGCCGTCGAGCTACTGACGCCACCTCAACACCACGCGATCATGACGGTCGACGGTCTGAACGCCGGCAAGCACGTGTCCTGCCAGAAGCCGATGTGCACGTCTGTCGCGGAGGCGGACTTGATGGTAGCGGCGGCCAGGAGGGCCAAGACGAAGTTCCGGATGACCGAGAACTGCATCTATTACCCACCCATCCTCAAGGCCAAGGAGCTTCTCGACGCCGGAGCCATAGGCGAGCCGTCTCTGGTCCGGTTTCACACCGTAATCGGTGGACAGGCTGAGGGGAGCGTGGTGGACACAGACCCTGAAGCGTTCGTCTGGCGCAACGATCCCACGCTGAGCCCCTTGGGCATCGTGTTTGAAGACGGTGTGCACAAATTCGCGACCGCCATGAAGTGGGTCGGAGATATCGAGAAGGTCTTCGGGATTGTCGGCAAGACCCAGGAGCACTTCATGGAGATGCCGTCGGCGCTCATCTGGAAGTTCGAAGGAATGGACTGTTTGGGGATGTGCGACTACGTCTACGCGCCGCACATGACGATTCGCACGAAGTACTTCGCGGGCGACGACTACATGGAGATACACGGCTCTAAGGGCTCCATCCACGTGACGCGGTGCATTGCTGAACTGCTGGATTTTCCCCCAGTCCTGCTGATAAAAGGGACCGAGACGGAAGGCATCGAGGTTCCCTCGGACTTCATCGAGGGGTTCAACGGAGCTGCCAGCGACTTCATTGACAGCATCATCGAGGATAGACAGCCCGACCTCGACGCCGAGTTCGCCAAGAAGACGATCCAGGTGGCGATGGCCACCTACGAGGCGGCCAGGACGGAAGGTCCGGCTTATCCTAGGGCGATGGTCTAGAGGTCGCCGGCTGGATCAGGCGGGGTACGCGTAGATCCTCGGGAGGTATGAGATATGAAGTTCCCCTGCCTTACGGCTACACCTACCAGGCAATTACTCTTTGGACGGCCTCGTGGATATCGGCGGCATCAGGCAGGATGTATTCGGACATGCCTACGTTGTGTGCGATGGGCGCATCCCTGGCTCCAACGCGGCCGACCGGCGCGTCCAGGTACTCGAAACAGGCTTCACTGACGAGAGCCGCTATCTCCGCCGTCGGGCCCGCGGTCTTACAATCTTCAGCCACGACGACGACCTTGTGAGTTTTGCGAACCGATTGGAATATCGTCTCCAAGTCCAATGGGGCCAGTGTACGCGGGTCAATCACCTCGACCGAAAGTCCTTGGTCGCGCAGTGTTCCCGCCACCTGGGTGGCCAGGCCAGCCATGTACCCAATTGCCACGACGGTCACGTCGTCGCCAGGGCACAGGACCCTCGCCTCGCCGAAGGGAATCTCGTACTCTTCCTCTGGTACCCTGCCCTTGACGTTGTAGAGCTTCTTGTGCTCAAGGAACAGAACGGGATTGTCATCCCGGATCGCGGTTTTGAGAAGACCTTTTGCATCGTACGGTGTCGAAGGAAGGACAACGTAAAGCCCTGGAATGTGCATGAACCAGCTGGTCCAGGTCTGGGAATGCTGCGGACCGACACCCACCGCGCCGCAAGCAGCGCGCACGACAATAGGCACGCAGTACTGGCCCGCGGTCATGTAATGTGTCTTGGCGGCTGTATTGACCAACAGATCCATGGCCAGGGTGATAAAGTCTTCGAACATGATTTCAGCCACGGGGCGTGAGCCGGTCATCGCCGCCCCTACTGCGGCGCCGACAATGGTCTGCTCTATCATGGGCGTGTCCAGGAGACGATCTCTAAAATCCTTCGCCAGGCCCTTGGTGACTTTGAAGGCGCCCTGGTATCCACCCGGACCGCCGTAAATGTCTTGACCGATGATGAAAACGCCCTCTTCGCGCCCCATCTCTTCTTGCAGCGCCTCGTTAAGGGCATCTCTGAAGGTAATCTCACGGGTAGTCATAGCTATTCCACCTCACTTGAGCGGAAGACGAACTCCACGCCCGCTTCAGGCGGAGGCTCAGGACTACTCAACGCAAATTCCTCTGCCTCATCTACCTGCTGCCGGACCCCGTCTGCTATTTGTGTTATGCGCTTTTCATCCAAAATACCTCGCTCGCGTAACCTTTGCTCGAACTGGGTGATCGGATCGCGTTTTGACCACGCGTCGAGCTCCTCCTGAGGCCTGTAGGGATTTGTATCGAAAGTCGAGTGTCCTCCCTGCCTATAAGTCTTGCATTCGATTAGGGTGGGCCCCCCACCGGCCAACGCACGCTCGCGCGCCTCGCGCACGGTTTCGTACACAGCCATGACATCATTGCCATCAACAACGTGGCCAGGCATGTTATAGGCGCAGGCCCGGTCTGCCACGTTCGCTATGGCCGATGCCTCGGCAAAGCTCGTCGACATAGCATACTGGTTGTTGACACATACCCACACGACAGGGAGATGCCAGATTGCAGATAAGTTCAGGGCCTCATGAAACGTGCCCATTAGTGAAGCACCATCACCAAACATGGCCAGGACGATACGCCCGGTATTGGCACGCTTCTGCGTGAGCGCTGCACCGACCGCAACCGGATAGGCGGCCGAAAGGACCGCCTGCACGCCGAGGTTGTTGGAAGCGGCATCTGCTATGTGAACGCTCCCACCACGACCACCACAGTAACCCGTTGCCCGGCCCAAAATCTCGGCCATCAACCGCCCGGGATCGGCGCCCTTAATGATGTCGGCCACGTGTCCGCGGTGGGTGGGGATGATATAATCCTTGTGGGTCAATGCCAAGCAGGCGCCGACATGGGTAGCTTCCTCGCCTATTCCCGTGTGAAAGGCGCCCGGTATGAGCCCCTTGTGAGTAAGCTGCTCGGCACTTTGCTCGAACAAGCGGCCCAATACCATATATCGGTACATCTGCAACATCAATTCCTCGCTTATTGTCATAGTCACAGCTCCTTATGGTCGCGATGCTGCGGTCAGCCTTCGTCGTTAGCCAAGAACGGACCGAGGACTCTCCATTAGCTCTTTGAGCCGCTGCAGGAACGCCGCCGCAGCCACCCCGTCCACCACACGGTGGTCAAAGGTCACGGTGATCAGAGTCACAGGAATGGTCCCCGGTTGACCATCTTTCAGCACCAACTGGGCTCGCTTTGCACCAATGGCCAAAATACCACTCTGGGGTGGGTTAAGCAGCGGGATCGACAACGTGATGCCAAGCATGCCCACATTGGTTATCGTGAACGTCCCGCCCTCCAGGTCTTGAGGGCGCAGTCGGTTACCCATTGTGGCTCGCCGCAAACGGACGATCTCACTGGCTATCTCTGCCAGCGAGAGTTGGTTGGCGCCCCGCACGACAGGTACGACCAGTCCCCGGTCAGAAGCCATCGCCACACCCAAGTTGATCGTGCGGTAAAGACGAATACCTTTATCCGTCCAGGTCGCGTTCAATGTGGGGCAGCTTTCCAGCGCAAGGGCGACCAATAGTGCCAGCATGTGGGTAAAGGACAGGCGGAACCCGTGGGATGCTTCCCAGTCGGCCGAAAGCTCGTTTCTCAAAAGTTCCAGGCTAGTTAGATTCACCTCACAGGCGGCGGCAGCCTGTGGTATAGCCGCGGCCTGACTCAGGTGTGAGGCCATAGCACGCTGTAATGGCGTAGGCTTAATCAGCTCGAATTCAGCGTCACCGGCAGCTTCTGGCCCGTCTGTGCCCATTGCCGTGCCGCGGGCATCAGCGTACGCCCTTACGTCCGCCTCGCGTATTCGCTTTTGCCCAACATGCTTTTGCACATCCTCCAAGTCAATACCGAATTCGCGTGCCAGGCGCTTGGCCACGGGGGACGCAGCCACTGCCTCCGGATCTCTAGAGGTGACAGTAATGTCCCGGGGAGAGCTGACTGCTTCTTGCTCCTTGGGCGGGTGCAACGCCTCGGCATCGGGGATGGCGTCGCCGGGGGCGCCGATCCACGCGACGGCGGCGCCAACAGGGACAGTCGCGTCGGTAGGCACCAGCACTCTCAGGAGTATACCGGCCTCCTCTGCCTGCACCTCGATGGAGGCCTTGTCGGTTTCCACAACGAAGAGCGCTTGACCGGCGGCAACCGCATTCCCTTCTTCGCAAAGCCACTCTACGATGCGGCCCTCCTCCATTTCGTATGTAAGCTTGGGTAGAATGACTTGAGTAGCCACAGTACCTCCCAATCCCCCGACGCGCAGCCGCTGCGCTTTCAAATCCAAATGCAACTAGAGCATAAACTTGCGAGTAGTCAAGCAGGTGAAAATCAGAGCACGAGGCATTTGCATCATGATATGGGGCGTCTTTTCAATAATAGCCCAATTTACTTGGGAAGTGACTGTAAAACCCAACTTTGGAGGTGTTTTCTGCAGCGACTACGTATTATAATATAAACTTGTGTTCTGTCAAGCTCGGCTGGATCTGTTACGCCCACTTTCATGACGTGGTTTGGTCCGGGACCGCGTAGAAGTATACCCGACGGAACTGGCGTAGCACCAAACTGTAGCTACAGAGCCCATAGCAGCGGAGACTGAGGCCCAGTACTTAACGCGAGCCAGGATCGAGAGTGTTAGTGTTGACATGACATGAACAGTTCCTGGGACAAGGGACGGATCGTGAAAGAGAAGTATAAGATTTACATTTTTTCTGTGCTGAGTCACGGTGTTGCCGTAGGCATCGCGTATCTGATCATTCACCTGATACAACTCGCTAGGCCTGAGCTTGGCCCTCGCTTAAGCGGTCCCTCCTGGCTGATATACTCTTTCCTCACCTATTGGGGGACCGGAATTATTGTGGTTCCATTCTTGAACCCCTACGAGCCATCTTGCCGATATTTCCTTAAGGGCGAGAGGGGCAATGGGCATAAGAAACAGAAGGCAGTGCGCCCCGATCAATAACGTCTGATCCTCACGGCAAGGATCCTCGAATACTCTTCTACATCTCCAGGCCCAACTGTCCCAACCCCGCGAGACCTCCAAGTTAACCCACAACTTTCAGAAGCCTCGTCATTGACTTTCTGATCAGCTTATCCAGTCCGTGCGTTCGCAACTTGAAAAGCAGGATGTCCATGCTGAAGTAGAGATGGATGTCAGGCATCGTCCAAGGTGATAGGTTGCTCTCGAGCCTGGCTTACGCTGGCAGGTGTTCAAGAGCGCAGAGGGGCGATTATGGAAAAGCCCCAACTCCTCAGATCCCTATAGCGTCCGTCGCTGCCGCGTTGGCGCTGATCTTGTTTCTTGTTTTCTTGTCTTGATCCCAAATCGTCTGCTAGGGGAGGCACAAGGCCTGCCCCTGCCTGGGGTGTTGGGGGCAAGCGGATGGACGGCAGGTTGAGACATCAAGTGGGAGGGCAGACGCTGTTGGCCTGACATGTTGCTGGGAAAGAATGAACGCGGTCGCTGGCGAGGGCGCCCACAAGGGGTGCCCCTACGGGTGTTTGCGGAGTGGGGGGGCAGACAGGGTTGGCTAGACACGTTGCTGGGGAAGAATGAGCACGGTGGCTGGCAAGAGGGGGGCGTTGCGGGGGGAATCCCCCCGCACAAGGGAGGACCGAAGGCCCGAGCGCCCCAGAAAGGCGAAGAGAGAGTGATGAGGAGTTAGGGCTAACCCTTCAGGCCGCTGATGGCGATGCCCTGGATGAAGTAGCGTTGGGCGACGAAGAAGACGAAGATGACGGGAATGATCATCATGGTGGAGGCGGCCATGAGGAGGTCCCAGCGGGTGCGGCCGGCGAAGGCGGTGCGGAACATGGCGAGGCCGAGGGCGACTGTGAATTTGTTGGGGTCTTTGGCGAGGTAGAGGAGGGGGCCCATGAAGTCGTTCCAGGTGCCGATGAAGGTGAAGATCGCGATGGTGGCGAGGGCAGGTTTGGCGAGGGGGAGCATGATGCGCCAGTAGATGGTGATTTCGCTGGCGCCGTCGATGTAGGCGGCGTCGGCGAGCTCGGCGGGGAGCGTGCGGAAGAACTGGCGCAGGAGGAAGATGTTGAAGGCGCCGCCGCCGAAGAAGAAGGGCACGGTGAGGGGCAAAATGGTGTTGACCCAGCCGATGCGGCTGAAGATGACGAACTGGGGGATCATGGTGACGATGCCGGGCAGCATGACGGTGGCGAGCAGGATGGCGAACCAGACGTTGCGGCCGGGAAAGTCGATGCGGGCGAAGCCGTAGGCGCAGAAAGAGGCCGAGACAAGGACTGCGATCTCGTTCAACAGCAGGATTACTATCGTGTTGCGGAGATAGAGGCCGAAAGGTCTGGTTGTCCAGGCGTCAATATAGTTGCTGAACTGCGGGGGATCGGGGATCCATTCGGGCGGATAGCGAAAGACGCCCAGCTCCGTTTTGAGGGAGCTGGACAGCAGCCAGAGAAAGGGCAGGATCATAACAACGGCGCCGACGAGCAGAGTGGTCCAGACGAAGGTCCGCCAGAAGCGTTCGTTGTCCAGGAGCTGAGTTGCGGTTGTACGTGTTGATGCGCTCATCAGGGTTCCATTGCTTGTTGCGCCGCTTTCGGTTCGGAGTACGGCCCGTCTGGTTCTGGCGGACGGCGAACGCGGACTGTTAGCTGCCGACGTCTTCGTAGTAGACATAGCGGCCGACGTATTTGAAGACGAGCAGGGTGAATGCAAAGATGAGGAAGAAGAGGACCCACGCTAGCAGGGAGGCGTAGCCCATATCGAAATACTGCAGGCCGTTGCGATAGATGTAAAGGACATAGAAGAGAGTGGCGTGCTGCGGGCCGCCGCCGGTAATGAGGAAGCCGGCGGTGAATATCTGGAAGGAGCCGATGATGCCGATGATGAGGTTGAAAAATATCACGGGCGACATGAGCGGGATGGTCACATTGATGAGGCTGGCCCAGCGGCCGGCGCCGTCGATTTCGGCGGCCTCGTAGAGGGACTGGGGGATGCCCTGGAGGCCGGCGAGGTAGATGACCATGGTGGCGCCGAGGGCCCAGAGGCTCATGAGGATAATGGCGGGCATGGCCCAGTCGGGCTCCTGGAGCCAGGCGATTTTGGGGAGGCCGATGGCGTCCAGGAGGGCGTTGAGAAGGCCGAATTCGGTATTGAGAACGAAGCTCCACAGGACAGCGTTGGCGACGGCGGGGACGATGCTGGGCAGGTAGTAGATGGTACGGAAAACGGCGATGCTGCGGGTCTTGAAGTTCATGAGGAGGGCGAGGAAGAAGCTCAGAACCAGACCGACGGGCACGGAGACGAGGGAGAAGTAGGCGGTCACCTTGAGGGACTGGTAGAAGAGGTCGTCGGCGAACATTTTTTTGAAGTTGCCGAGGCCGATGAAGAAGGGGGGGCGGATCATGTTCCAGTCGAACATGGTGAGCCAGGCGGCGACGAGGGCGGGGCCGACAAAGAAGAGGAAGAAGCCAAGGATAAAGGGGGAGATGAAGAAATAGCCTGTGAGTGTGCGGCGCGCGCGGCGGGTGCGGGGCCAGGGCAATCTTGTTCTGTGCGCTTCTACTGCCATGAGGACACTCCGCGAAGCCAGCTACAGGCGCCCCTGGGGGCGTAACGGGGCTGCCTGCAGCCAGCTCTGCTGCATATCGTACGGGGCAGGAAGGCGGCTGGGAGGCGTGAAGGACGCCTGCGCTGTTCTGCCCCATTTCCACTGAACTTGCCGAGGAAGGGCGCCGGCTAGGACGTTGGGCGCGCCTGTTCGGTCTCCATGATCTGGTTGGCTTCGGCTACGGCCGCGGGCAGTACGTCCTCCGCCCGCGCTTCGCCGTTGAAGATCTGACTGAAGACCGGGTTGAGGGCAGTTTCGGCGGCCTTTACGTATCCGACCGGCATGGTGAGGTAGTGGCCGTAGTTAGGCGCGTACTCGGTGACGATCAGTTCGTAGCCGGGCGGATGCTCGGGCGCCACACACCAGTCGGCGATCGACTCTTCGGTCATGAGCGCATTCTGGCTGGGCAGCCAGAGGCCGGAGCGGCAGTAGCGCTCCTGGTACCAGGGTGAGGAGAGGAAGCGGATCAGCTCCCAGGCCTCGTCCGGGTTCTCGGCGTCTTTGACGACGGTGACGAGATGGGCCTGCATGTCGGTGCCGGGGCGCTGCATCGCGGGCAGGACGGCGGTGCCGATGCCGCCTTCGATGCTCCAGCTCCAGGAGAGGGCCCAGGAGCCGTCCACCTGGAGGGCGACCTTTTTGGTTTCGAGGAGCTGGGTGCCGCCCATGCCGAGGGCCTGCAGGGCCTCGGTGCGGGGCATTACGCCGTGGGCGATGCGGAGGTCTGCGATGTTCTGCAGCGCCTGAACTGCTTCGGGGCTGTTGAGGACGATTTTTTCGGATTCGGCGTCGATCCAGTCTGAGCCGTTGGACTGGACGGCGGCATGAAGAGGGATCCACCAGGTGGGCCAGTTGACGCCCCAGCGTTCCATATTGTCGGCGTCGAAGTCGGCGTCGCCGGGGTGGTTGCCGTTGACGTCGACGGTCAGTTCGGTGGCGATGGCGAGGAAGTCGTCCCAGCCCCAGGCCTCTTCAGGGTCGTTGCTGGGGGGTTCCACGCCGAGTTCCTCAAAGAGGGAGACGTTGTAGTAGAAGTGGGGCGCGACCCAGCAGGAGCCGATGCCGTAGCTTTCGCCCTGGTAGACCTGGCGGTCGTCTTCCTGGGGCTGGATCCAGTAGTCGGGGGCGGAGAATTCGGGATCGGCTTCGATGTAGGAGGTGATCGGGAGGAGGAGTCCCAAGTGGGCGAAGGTACGGTAGACGTCGCTCTCGACGCGGGAGGTGTCGGGCGGTGTGCCGGCCACGACCAGGGCCATGAGCTGCTCAAGGCGGGATGTGCCCTGGGCCTGCTGCACCAGAACCCACTCGATGTTCGGATTTTCGTCGTGGAAGAGCTCCTGCTCCTCGGGAATGAGATCGGGGCTGCCGGGCATGCCGAGGAACTCGATCTGGACCCGTTCGGCGGCCGGTTGTTCTTCACTCATCTCGCCAGTCGCCGCCGGCGCGGCCGGCTGACAGGCGGCAAGAGCTGCCGTGCCGAGGGCGGCGCCGGAGAAGTGCAGGAATCGTCGTCGGCTGAGGTGCTGGTTCATTGATCGTCTCCTTGCTAACTGCTGAGTTGATTCGACTGTGATGAGAGATTGGCGTGTCAGGCTGGGGTTGCGCTGGGATTATACAACATTTGAAGGCCCGTCCACAAGGCGATTGAGAACCGTCGGCAGGGCAGGCGAGGAGAGAGAGTGGAGAGGAGTGAGGGCAGGCACAAGGCGTGCCCCCACCGGAGTGGCGGGAAGGTTGCCAAAGGGCGTCTCCTCCGGTACGATTGGCTTTTCGTGCGTTGCGTGTGCACGGTGTCAGCGGATGCGGATGCCAGGAGATCAGAGGCAGGAATGACTGCATGTGAAGAAAAAGGCGGAGATGCCGGGAAAGGGTTGAAAAACGCTCGGGGCGCGGCTGTCGAGTCGGGTTCAGCGGACCGGGATGGAAGTCGACGCCTGACTGCATTGTGGGCCGGGTTGGGGGCTGTGGCCGGGCTGGGCGCCGCGCTTGGAGGCTACGCGCTCCTCTATGAACCGTTTGACGTGCGAGCTGAACGGCTTGCGGTACGGCTGCTGCGAGACAAAGCGGGCCTGCCGAAAGAGGGGTTGAACATACTGCATCTGTCGGATACGCATTTCCGGGGAGCGGACCGCCGCGAGCACGCAAAGATCGCGCAGGTTCGCCGCGCGACCGAGGGCGAGAAGATCGATGTGCTGATTCATACGGGCGATTTCCTGCACAAAGACAGCGGACTGGACAATGTTCTGGCGCTGATCGACAGCATCCCCAAGCCGCGTCTGGGGGCCTTTGCCGTGTCGGGCAACCATGACCATGTCTTCTATAACTTGAGAAGGGCGCCCCTGTACTCATGGCGCCTTTTCCGTGCCCGGGCGTCGGAGCAGGGTGCAGGCAGCGGGGCTCGCTCAGCTGCTGAAACAGCAGAAGACGGTATGGCGGGGCTTCGCGATCTTCTTCTTTTTGGACGATTTCTGTTTCAGAACCGCTTTGACGGTGAACCGGCCGGGGCCAATGACATTGGCCGCTTGCGCCGCGAACTGGAGGCGCGGGGCATGCAGTTCCTGGACAACCGGTCGGTACGCTTGGGGGAGACGGGCGTCTACCTGGTCGGTATCGAGGACCTGATGGAAGGGCGGCCGGACCTGCCAAAAGGCCTGGAGGGCGTGCCCAAGGACGCGCCCACGGTGCTGCTGTCACACAATCCGGACATCATCGAGGCTGCGGCGGCCGGCCGTGCGGACCTGATTCTGGCCGGCCACACCCATGGCGGGCAGATCGTGCTGCCGCTGATTGGGCCCACCTATACGCAGACGGAGCAGCTGTCCCGCAGTGAAGCTTCCGGCTACTCGCGGCGGGGGAGGACCCAGGTCTATGTCCATCGCGGGCTGGGAGAGAGTGTCCCGATCCGGTTCGGCGCGCCGCCGCACGTCACCTTTATCCGGTTGCTGCCGGCGCGGTCGCATTCCGACGGTGACGGAGTAGCCCGCAACGGAAACAGGGGATGACTGTCCGGTCAGTTTTGAACGTTGATCGAGACCTGGCAAGGGGTGGGGTAGTTGCTGCTCGTGTCGACGACGGTGAGGCGGATGGTGTAGGCGCCGTTGGCCACACCGGCGCTGTTGAAGTGGCCGAGGGTACCGCTTTCAACGGGGGGCCCTTTGGCGCCGCCGTCCCCTGATCTGTCGCTGCCATCGAACCAGGTGAAGCCCTGGGAGGCGTTGGCGCCGGAAGCGAACTCCAGCTTGTAGAAGCTGAACTGCTCGTGGGTGGCCCGGCCTGTGATCGGGACCAGGCCGCTGACGGTCTGATTGATGCCGGGTGAGAAGATAGCCAGGCGGCTGTCAGAGCAGGTTACCGGAACGATGGCCGGCGGGGCCGGTTCCTGCTGCTGCGGGGGCGGCGCTTCCTGCGGCGGCTCCTCGGTGGGCGTTGCAGTGGGTGTCGCGGTGGCGGTGGGAGCAGGTACGGGGGTCTCAGTCGGAGGCGGCAGCGGTGTATTGGTGGCGGTCGGGATCGGGGTCAGGGTCGGTGTGGCGGTGGGCGAAGGGATGACCGCAGTCGGGACCGGGGTGGCGCCTGAAGAAGCTTCGCCGCTGCCGCCCGCGCCGTCGGAGCCGCCCGTTTGCCCGTTTTGCCGGGCGCCGTTCCCATCGATCGTTGAGGAGATCCTGTCCTGAATCGTCGAAATAGCGTCTCCGACTTCTCCACCCATCGTTCTGAAGCCCCAGAAGAGAACAAGCACAACCAATACGATCAGGACGGCCGCCATGATTGGCACGAGCCAGTCGCGTACCGATTCGAAGAACTCGGACATACGGGTAGAGAAGGCGGTATGTTCGAGGTCGACGTCTTGGGGCCTGTAGTCCACGGGGCGGACCGGCGGCAGCCTGACACCGGTACTGGTACTTGCCAGCGTGCGGGAGAGGCTGTTATCGGCCATAGCCCGCCGGCGGTCGATCATCTGATTGGGGTCGAGATTGAGATAGTAGGCGTAGTTGCGGAGGAAGCCGCGGCCGACAACCTCACCCGGCAGGAGATGCCACTCGTCGGCCTCGATAGCGGCGAGATATTTCTGCCGGATGCGGGTCGCGTGTTCGACTTCGGACAGCGGGATGCCGGCGCTTTCCCGGCGATCTCGCAAGATGGCGCCCAGTGACTGCAAGGACGGAAGGCCGGGTACCTGGCCGGCTGTTCCGCTTTCTGGAGACGCGGTTGGGGAGTCGAGGAAGGAGGCGTTTTCGCTCATGGTCAGTGTGTATTTTACACATGCGAAACTGTTCTCTCAAAATCCACCCAATTCACTGAACGTCTCATCAAGTAATGTATTGACAACCCGATCCCAAAGGGTACAATGCGAAGGGGACCCCTGAGGCGCGCGGAGACGGCGGGCGCGGGGGCCTGTGCAGTTTTGACGAACGCTAAAATGGACGGCGCCATGCATTTACAGCGACCATACATTCGATGATGCGAACTGTTCTGATACGCAGGCTGCAGCGGGTGTTCCTCATTATCAGCGTCATCCTCTTTGCAGGAATCGTCTATCTCGCCGCGACGGGCGTCAACTACCTGCTTCCGAGCCCAATTCAACGCCTCACACTGATCACGCCAACACCTGTACGAGAAACGGTCGCCCTGATCAGCGGTCATGCCGGGTTCGACTCCGGCGCTATCTGCGGGCCGAGCAACGCCCCCACTTTGGTGGAGGCCGAGGTCGTGGCGCGCATTGCCGAACTGGTGCGGGAGGCGTTGGAGGATGCGGGTCTGGATGTCCTGGTGTTGGAGGAATATGACGAAAGGTTGGAAAGACTGGACGCCGAGCTTCTCTTGAGCCTGCACGCGGACAGCTGTATCGCCGCCAGCGGCTTCAAGGCGGCCTACCCGTTGAACAGCGCGATTCCTACAACTGACAGGAGGTTGGTCGCCTGCATCAACACGGAGTACGCGGCGCAAACGGGCCTGCCGTTACACACCAATTCGATTACGCACGACATGACCTACTACCACGCGTTTCGCAAGGTGCTGCCGACAACGCCGACGGCGATCCTGGAGCTTGGCTTTCTGGGCGGCGACGGCAGACTGCTGACGCAGAAGCCGGAGCTGGCGGCCAAGGGTGTTACGGAAAGTATTTTCTGCTTTCTGGAGGGCGAGGCGGTCGGGCCGTAACGCCGGTTGCGCAGGTGACGGCGAAGGCGTCCTGCAAGCTGCGACTGGGGCAGAAGGTGGCTGCCAGCGCCAGGATGCCAGAAGCGGACGGCGAGAGCTACACCCCGCAGGCGTTTGTACTGCGGCAAGGAATCAGATATGGGCAGGGGGAGGAGGTATGGTGCGCCCTGCTCAAACGGGTCAGGCGGCGACTGCGACCGGCTGGCCCGCTTCGTTCAGGGCCTCGACCTCGTCGTAGAGGAAGCAGGCAACCCGGTGCCCTTCGCCCACGTCTGTAAAGGAAGGCTCATACTGGCGGCAGATGTCCATCACCTGTGGGCAGCGCGTGTTGAAGTTGCAGCCGGTTGGCGGTTCTGCAGGGCTGGGGACATCGCCTTCCAGAATAATGCGTTGCCTCTTCTTTTCGACCTGTGGGTCAGGAATCGGCACGGCGGAAAGGAGGGCCTGGGTGTAGGGGTGGAGCGGGTTTTCGTACAGCACCTCGCGGTCGGCCAGCTCGACGATTTTGCCCAGGTACATCACGGCGATGCGGTCGGAGATGTGGCGGACGACGGAGAGATCGTGGGCGATGAAGAGGTAGGTCAGGCCCATCTCGCTCTGCAAGTCTTCGAGAAGATTGATCACCTGTGCCTGAATCGAGACGTCCAAGGCTGAAATCGGTTCGTCGCAGACGATAAATGAGGGGTTGACTGCAAGGGCGCGGGCCACGCCGATGCGCTGCCGCTGGCCGCCGGAGAACTCGTGCGGGTAGCGGTTGATGAAGTAGGGATTGAGCCCGACGATTTCGAGAAGCTCCTGCACACGCTGTTGCTGTTCGCGGCGGCTGCCGCCGATCTTGTGCACTTCCAGCGGTTCGCCGACGATGCTGCCGACTGTCATGCGGGGGTTGAGGGAGGCGTAGGGATCCTGAAAGATCATCTGCATGCGGCGGCGCATGCGGCGCAGTTCACCGCTGTTGATATCGGTCAGGTCCTGGCCTTCAAAAACGACCGCTCCGTCCGTCGGTTCGTAGAGCTGGAGGATAGCGCGCCCGGTGGTGGATTTGCCGCAGCCGGATTCTCCGACGAGGCCAAGGGTTTCGCCGCGCATCAGATCGAAGGTGATGCCATCCACGGCCTTAATGCTGCCCACCTGCCGCTGCAGGATGATGCCGCGGGTGATGGGGAAGTGCATTTTCAGGTTATTTACACTCAGCAGCACTTCGTCATGGGTCGTTTCTTGTGCAGTCGAAACGTCTGCGCTATTGGAGTTCTGTGTGGTCATGCGACGGCCTCCACCTGTTCGTCGGCGCTCGTGTCATAGATTTCAACGTCAGAGAGATCGACCCAGCAGGCTGAGCTGCGGACAGCGCTGATCGCCATCAACGGCGGATTTTCTTCCAGGCACTTGTCGATTACGAAGGGGCAGCGGGGTGCAAAGGGGCAGCTCTGGGGTGGGTCGAGCAGGTCGGGCGGCAAACCCTCGATAGGGATGAGTCTCTTTTGCCTGCCCAAGTCCAGGCGAGGAATCGAGCGCAGCAAGCCGAGGGTGTAGGGATGCCTGGGTTGGCCGTAGATCACGTCGACCGGTCCCTCTTCGACGATAAAGCCGGCATACATGACCAGGACACGGTCGGCTAATCCGGCCACTACGCCCAGATCATGTGTAATCCAGATGATCGCCATGCCGAGTTCGCTTTGCAGGCGCGTAACCAGGTCGACGATCTGGGCCTGGATGGTGACGTCGAGGGCGGTTGTGGGCTCGTCGGCGATGAGCAACTGCGGATTGCAACTGAGGCCCATGGCGATCATGACGCGCTGGCGCATGCCGCCGGAGAACTGATGGGGGTAGTCGTCCAGCCTGGCGCCGGCGTCGGGGATGCCTACCAGCTCCAGCAGTTCGATGGCCCTGGCGCGGCTTTCCTCGCGGTTCATGTTGAGATGCAACTCCAGGGCTTCGGTAATCTGGCGGCCGATGGTGAGGACCGGGTTGAGGGACGTCATCGGGTCCTGGAAAATCATCGCGATGCGATTGCCGCGGATCTGCCGTAACTCTTCTTCATTCAGTTTCAACAGGTCCTGGCCGTCGAAATTCACCTCACCGTTGACGATTTTTCCCGGAGGCTCGGGAATCAGTCGAATGAGTGACATGACGCCGACGCTCTTGCCACTACCCGACTCGCCAACGATTGCGACCGTCTCTCCCTCAGCGACATCATAGGTGATGCCGTTCACCGCGTGGACGATTCCATCCTGGGTGAAGAACTGTGTCTGGAGGTTGCGGACTTCAATCAGGTTGGCCATGTCTCGCTTTTTCCTATTGCATTGTCAGTGCGGTGGATAGGGCGGTATTGGATGAGGCATTCTAACAACAGTCGGGCTCCTTGTCAACATCAGAATTTAAGGCAGGCATGGCCCGGATCTGGCGTGACGACACCGTCAGTCGTCTCCCGAAAAATCCTCGTCTACGGCAGAAGAGGGAGCCACCTTCTGCGGGTCAATGCGAGCAGTCACTGGCTGAAGATTCGCAGCTTTGAAGTTGATCTACGTGTTGGGCTGATTCTACAGGATGAATATAACACAGGGAGGCGGTCGCGATCAAATCTTCCGGGTGGCCAACTATTCTGCCAGTGGGGTCGAAGCGGGCCGGCATCCACATGGGATAAGGGGACAGTTGAGGCTAACGCACCTGCCGCCATTCAAGGGTCTATAGACGGATGTAGACGCCTGCTGCTTGCTGCAGGGCGCGATAGAAACCTGCGGCGCTACACGGGAGCAGGCTGGCCGAGCCAAAGGAGCAGTTCGTCGATTTGCTCCTGCACGGCGCGGCGGCTGCTTCCGCCGCGCGCGTCGCGCTGCTCCACGCTCCGTTCGTAGCTCCAGATTGAGACGACGTCCTCTTCGAAGGCGGGGTGCAAGGTGCGAAGCGCTTCCAGCGTCAGTTCGGTAAGGGGAATGCCCTGGGATTCGGTGAGGGCCACGGCTGCGCCGGCGGCGTGGTGCGTCTCGCGGAACGGGACGCCTTTGCGCACGAGATATTCGGCCAGGTCGGTGGCCAGCATTTCAGGAACGAGGGCGCGGGCCATGTTTTCGCGGTTGACGGTGAGGGTGGCGAGCGCGCCGGCGGCGATTGGCAGGGCGCCGGTCAGAGTGTCAATCGCGTCAAAGAGCGGCTCTTTGTCCTCCTGAAGGTCCTTGTTGTAGGTGCTGGGAAGACCTTTCAGGGTCATCAGCAGCCCGCTCATGTTGCCGAAGACACGACCGGCCTTGCCGCGCAGGAGTTCGAGCGAGTCAGGGTTTTTCTTTTGGGGCATGAGGCTGCTGCCGGTGCTGTAGGCGTCGGCGAGCGTGACGAAGCCGAATTCGCGGCTGCTGTAGATGATCAGGTCCTCGGCCCAGCGGCTGATATGCAGCATGGTCATCGTTGCCCAGAACAGCGCTTCCGCGACAAAATCGCGATCGCTGACGCCGTCGAGGCTGTTGGGGGTGGGGGCGGAAAAACCCAGGTCTTGCGCGAGCCGGTCGCGGTCGATCGGGAAGGGATTGCCTGCGAGGGCGCCATTGCCAAGCGGCATCAGGTTGACGCGCTTCTGGAGGTCCTGGAGGCGAAGAGCATCGCGCTGCCAGGCCCATGCATGGCTGAGGAGCCAGTGGCTCCAGCGGGTGGGCTGGGCCGGCTGGAGGTGAGTATAGCCCGGCATGAGGAGATCGATTTCGGTTGCGGCGCGCTCTACGGAGACGCCGATGAGGGTGCGTAGCTGCTGTTCCGAGGTTGTCAGCTCTTCGCGCAGCCAGAGCCGGAGGTCGGTCGCGACCTGGTCGTTGCGGCTGCGTCCGGTATGAAGTTTGCCGGCGACGGGGCCGATCAGCTCTGTCAGGCGGCGCTCGTTTGCCGTGTGGATGTCCTCGTCGCCGGCCCTTATTTCAAACTGTCCGGCGCGCCATTCAGCGGCGACACGCTCAAGGCCGGAGACGATCTGCTCCGCCTCCTTCTCAGTCAGGAGACCGGCCGCGGCCAGCGCGCGGGCGTAAGCCTGGCTGCCGCGGATGTCGGCCAGCCACAGGCGCCGGTCGAAATCGATCGACGCGTTGAACTCTTCCATCAGCGGATCGAGCGCGCCGCTGAATCGTCCCCCCCATAACTTCGTGCTCACAGTGTGTTTCTCCGAACGGAAGCGGCCGGCGCCACCTGAGCTGTACTGGCAACTATTATTCCACAGGAGGCCGTTCGGCGACACTTTCCTGATCGGGCTTGGTGACGTTTGCATGCTTTCCTCCTGCTGTTTCATGATCAGCCGCATTCACGCTTTCAGAGGACGGGACCGGTTGTGATAAAATTCACGTAATATCGACCATTACGGTGGTGAGACATGGCAAACCAGGTTGACGGACCCAAGAAAAAGGACAGCCTGCCCAGGTCAGCGAGCAGGCGCCCGAAGTCCCGGCGGCGACGGGGCCTGAATGAGTGGCAGGACCTGATTACGGAACAGCTCGACGAAGCGGCTGCAAACGGCGCCTTTGAAAACCTCCCGGGCAAAGGCCGGCCTCTGCGTCTGAACAGGAATCCCAACGAGCCAGACGATATGCGGATGGCCAATAAGCTGCTCAAAGACAACGATCTGACGCCGACCTGGATCGGCGATCGCAAGGCGCTTTTGGCGGAAATCGAACTGCTGCGAACGGAGATGGAGCGTCGATGGGAATTGACGCGTGCGGGCGCAGAGGCCGCTGGGAACGAGAGTGAGGCTTTTGCACGATCCTGGCGCCGCAGTATTTCCGACTGGGAAACGCAAATCGAGGAGCTGAACAAGCGGATCGCCAACTTGAACATCTCACTCCCCATTTGGCGGATGGAGTTGCGTCGTTTGCGGTTGGATGAAGAGTTGAAGCGCATTGGCGCTACGAAAGGGGACGGCGAATTCCTTTGGTAATCCCTCGTTTTTTCGTACCCTCCTTTTCCCGACTGTAGATTCTGCAGGTCGAAACCCCGGAAACATTTAATCTCTTCTGACGAACCGGCCCGGAACGGCACCGGTGTGCTCTCCGTCGCGTAGAACGCGCTGGCCGTTTACCCATACATCCTGCACTCCGACCGATAGCAGATGGGATTCGGCAAAGGTTGCGCGGTCGCTGATGGTGTGCGGATCGAAGAGCACTAAATCTGCGTAGAAACCTGCACGCAGGTGCCCGCGCTTGCGCAGACCGAGGCGGTCTGCAACCGCGCCGGTCATTTTGCGGACGGCGTCTTCGAGGGTTAGCAGGCGCCGCTCACGCACATAGTGGCCGAGAACGCGGGGGTAGGTGCCATAGGCGCGTGGATGGGTCGGCCCAAGCTCGGCGGCCCAGGCCGGATCGACGCCGGCGGCGTCGGTGGCGACCTTGATCCAGGGCAGCGGCAACTGGGTGCGCAGGTTGTCTTCGCTGATGGAGAGGAAGATGGCGCCGATGCGCTGGCCTTCGGAGCGCAGGAGGTCGATGGTGCAGTCGAGCCAGTCCTGGCCCCTCTCGGCGGCGATCTGCGCAAGATTCATGCCGACGTAGTGCTGGTTTTCTTCTCTGTGGAAACCGACAGGCAACACGCCAGCGGCGCCTCCGCGCGTTGACGGCTGGCCATTGCTGTCCGAATCTTCCAACAGCTCCTTCCTGATGCGCGCCCGCATAGCCGGATCCTCCAGATTCTCGAAGAAGCTCCCATCGGCCGCGGTCCAGGTCGGCAGCAGCGAAGAGAGGCCGGTGCCGGAGGCGGCGTAGGGATACATATCGGCGGTGACGTCGAGGCCCTGGGCGCGGGCCTCTTCGATTCGGGCGATGGCGGAAGGCATCTTGTGCCAGTTGGCAGTCCCGGAGGCCTTGAGGTGATAGATCTCGACGGGCAGGTCGGCGCGACGGCCTATGGTCAATGCTTCTTCTAGCCCTTCGAAGAGCTGCGCCCCTTCCGAACGCATGTGGGTAATGTAAAGACCGTTATAACGGCTGACGACCTTGCAGATTTCGATCAGCTCTTCAGTGTCGGTGTAGGCGTCCGGGGGGTAGATCAGGGCATAGGAGACGCCGAAGGCGCCGTCTTCCATGGCCTCCGCCATGGTGCGCCGCATGAGATCGAGTTCGCCGGCGGAGGGCCGGCCCATCTCCATGCCCTTGCCGACGTGGCGCAGCGTACCACCGCCGAGAAAGGAGCCGATGTTGGGTGAAACGCCGGCATCTGCGACGGCCTGCAGCCAGTCGCCGAAACGTGTCCAGCCGCGGATTCTCCGGCGCCATTCGCCGCTGATCGGCATGGGCAGGATCGAGTTGGCCATGGGATCGGTGTGGCGGCCGGCAACGGGCGCCGGCGTCCAGGCTTCGCCCATGATCTCGGTAGTCACGCCCTGGGTGATTTTGGAGAGGCAGCGGCCGTCGATCATGAGCGAGAGGATCGAGTGGCTCTGGATGTCGATGAAACCGGGGCAGGCGACAAGGCCGGAAGCGTCGACAGTTTCGGCGCGGTTGGCGGCGGAAATGCTGCCGGGCGGGGCGATTGCTTCAATGCGGTCGCCGGAGAGGAGCAGGTCGCCGTGCTGCCAGGGGTTGCCGGCGCCGTCGATGATGCGGGCGTTGCGGATCAGGGTTGACGAATCAGGCATGGATGTGGTCAAGCGTCAGAGAATGTGTCGTACAGGAGCCGGCCGATGCGTCCGAAGGCTGAGTCGATGGCGATGGGCTGCTCGCTACGGGCAATGGGGTCGTCGGAGACGGCTTCGTCGTCCCAGAGGGAGAAGGCGGTGACGGCCACGTGGGCGTTTTCGCCGGCGTAGATGATGCCGCTGTCGTTGCGGATGCCGGGGAGGGTGCCGGTTTTGTGGGCGCAGGGCGTGCCGGGCGGCAGGTAGCGCGGCAGGCGGTCGTTGAGCTGCTGCTTGAGGAGGATGTCGAGCATGGCGTCGCAGGCGGCGCGGCTGACTGTCTCTCCGCGCCAGATGCGGGCCAGGAGCTCGGTGAGGGCGGCGGGCGTGCCCGTGTCGTTGTCGGGGCCGAGGCTGTAGCAGACGCCCTCCCGGTTGCGCGGCCCGGCGGCGAGGGCCAGCATGTCCTGGGTCGGGTCGGAGGAGGGGAGGAGGTCGTCGAACAGCTCGCGGATGGTCAGAGGCACGTGGATGTCGGTGAGGCCCAGATCGTGCATGGCACGGGTGACGCTGCCTTCACCGAGGCGGTGCATGACCATGTCGGTGGCGGTGTTGTCGCTGATGATGATCATGAGCGTCAGCAGGTCGCGGACGGTGGGCGCAAGGCCGTCGTCGAAGAAGACGAGGATGCCGCTGGGCAGGTTCTTTTCTGCGGTGGTCAGCTGCCAGCGATCGTCAAGGGTGAAGAGGCCCTCTTCGATCTGGCGGAAGGCTTCGACGAGGACGGGGATTTTGAGGACGCTGCAGAGCGGATACACGCGCTCGGCGTCTACGTCGAAACGCTGCCCGGACTCGAGGTGAAGGGCGGAGACGGCCATTTCGGCGCCGCTGTCTGCCGTGATATCGCGGATGTCGGATTCGAGAGACATGGACGGTTTCCGAGGGTTCGATTGGTTGGCGCGGTCAGGGCATGAAGTTCTTGAGATAGCGCCCGCTCTGGACGAGGGAGGCTTTGCGGCTTTCGAGCGAGTCTTCGTAAGCGCGGTCCTCGACTTCGATGCAGACGGGGCCGTCGTAGCCGACGTCGCTGAGGACGGAGAAGAACTGGCCCCAATCGATGTCGCCCAGGCCGGGCAGTTTGGGCACGTGGAACTCAAGCGGGGTGGCCATGATGCCGACTTCGTCAAGACGGTGCTTGTCGAGGCGCACGTCCTTGGCGTGGACGTGGAAGAGCTTGTCGGTGAAGTCCCTGATCGGCTTGAGGTAGTCCATGTGCTGCCAGATCATGTGGGAGGGGTCGTAGTTGAGGCCGAAGTTGTCGCTGGGGATGTCGGCGAACATACGCCGCCAGATGGCGGGCGTGTGGGCCAGGTTTTTGCCGCCGGGCCATTCGTCGTTGGTAAAGGCCATGGGACAGTTTTCGATGCCGATCTTGACGTTGTGGTCTTCGGCGAAGCGGATCAGGGGCGTCCAGACTTCGAGGAAGCGGGGCCAGTTGTCGTCGACGGACCTGGTCCAGTCGCGGCCGACGAAGCTGTTCATGATGCCGATGCCCAGGAGTGCGGAGGCCTCGATGACTCGTTTGATGTGGTCGATGGCGACCTGGGCTTCGTCCTGGTCCGGGGTCAGGGGGTTGGGGTAGTAGCCGAGGCCGCTGATGGTGATGCCGGCGGAGGCGGCGAGCTCGTTGACGCGGGCGGCGTCTGCTGCGGTAAAGCCGACGACGTCGATGTGGGTGACGCCGGCGTAGCGGCGCTCGGCCTTGCCGGCGGGCCAGCACATGAGCTCGACGGTGCTGAAGCCGTTGTCGGCGGTAAATTGGACGACCTCTTCGAGGGAGAGGTCAGGCAGGATAGCGCTGGCGTAGCCTAGTTGCATCATTTGGGTGGTTGCTCCTTTCTGGCTTTACTTTGCATGGGAGTACTTCCACACATCAAGAATCATCAAACTGAGATTTCAACCTGGCTGTAGAAGGTTCATCCGATTGGCCATTACGAGCCACTCCTTTGTGCCACTTACATCAAATGCTTTGGCTCCATATCCTTCATCCAGAAGACCTTCGGGCAACAGATGATCGTATTTCTCCGTGTGTTTGTCCTTTACCAGTCTGGCCAGATCAGTATTGCTTACACGTCTATCCTCAACAAAAGCCTTTAAGCGCTTGGAGACTGCCGCATGAGAAGCATCGTGGATTTCGATAATTCCTGCAAAATTACTCGCTGTGTAACCGGCTCTTACCATCAGCATAGTCAATGTATTCACGATCTGATCCCCCGTCCAGGGAATCAGGTAAACATATTTTCCATTGCTGACTATGCGCCTGCTTTCCAACTTCAGATCGCGGAATGTAGTCAGTCCTTCCTGAAACAGCTTCCTCGCAGTATCATCCATGAAATCAATCTTAGTCCCTCTGACATCAACCCGGTAATCTCCCTCCAAGTAGAGTTTCAACATTTCCTGACGAACACGCTCGTGAACAGACATACCACTGCCGTGGAATACAGGTGGCTTGCCTCCCGCTGCAGGAGACACATAAATCACTTTTCTTTCAACATCGATATCCATAACTTTCCAACGCCTGCCTCCAAATACAATATGTTGCTCCTGCGCTACCGGGGAATCCACAGGCAGAGTCCCCAGCGTCTTCCCGCCTTCCTTGACGACGATTCGATAATCCTGCGATGCATGGAAAACCGAATAGAAAGAAAAGTGGTTCACCAGATTTTCACCCTGTTCTGCCAGGACCAATTCACCGCTGGACAGTTGCGTTATCAGACGCCTTTGGCCCATATCAGTAAGCAGGGTCTTGAAATGCTCTACTGTAACCTTTTCGAAAGGGCCAAATCTGCACAGCAGCGACCATAGTTGGTCTGCTCCCACGCCTCCCCATTGGGCGATGATCGCGAGAATCTGGTGTAAGAGGGTCGAAAAGTGAAACAGACGAGTGTCTGCCGGCTCGTACCATTTTCTGAGCAGAAGGTGGATCATCGCTACGCACTGGAGCAGTTCTATGCGCAGTTTGTCGGAAAGGCTTGCGTTCGCAGTCAACTCCCTCTCGGCAATGAACATGCGCAGAATCGCAGGATCGCCACGGCGACCGGAGCGCCCCAGCCGCTGCCGGAGGCTTGCCACAGAGTGCGGCGCAGTGACTTGCGCAATCGAGTTGACCTTGCCGATATCGATGCCCAGCTCCAAAGTCATGGTACAGACAGCGGTTGTGGGCAACTTCTCTTTTTGCAGACGACGTTCCAGAGCGCCGCGAAGCTCTTTGGAAAGCGAACCGTGGTGGGGGAAGAATTCGTTGGGCAGGAAATCCTTTTCGCATAAATCGCTTAGCAGCGCTGCATAAAGTTCAGTTCTCCCGCGACTGTTCGCGAAGACGAGATGAGAGTCGCCCCGCAGGACCTCAAATAGATCTCTGGCAACCCGTTGATCCGTTGGGGCTGTTAATTCGTTGAGCGCGCGCGTTTCGCTGGAAGCGTAATCGATGTAACCTCGCACCTGCATTCTCAAGGCGCCCCGACCTTCCGAATCGACAATTAGCTTGCATGGGAAGTCATTGTCCGGTCTCAAGAAACGCAGGACGCCATCCATATCTCCCAAAGTGGCACTTAGCGCTAGTCTAGGGATAGGGGTTCGTTGACGACCGAGGAGATGTTCCAATCGAGTGAGCAGAGATTGGAGATGGTGACCACGCTCGAAACCTATAAAGGCATGGTACTCGTCGATGACGACGTACTTTAGTGACTCAAACGCTGCCCGCACCCATCCGGCATCTCGAATGAGTCGAGCCTCAAGCGATTCTGGCGTTATGAGCAAAATGCCTTCGGGAAATTGCCTGGCAGCCCTCTTTTTGGACTGGGGGCTGTCGCCGTGCCAGGGAGTCACCTTCATGTCCAGCATTTCGCAGAGGCTCTCCAGCCGGCGATACTGGTCATTGATCAAAGCCTTCAAAGGGCTTATATACAGAATACCAAAACCATCGGACTCGCCGGCTGTGGCACTGCAGGCAGGAAGAAAGACGGCCTCCGTCTTTCCGCCGGCGGTTGGCGCACTGATTACGACATCTGTTTTACCGGAAAGAATCGGTTTGGTGGCGCGCTTTTGAATCGCCCGCAGGTCCCGCCATCCCTGTTTGTAGACCCATTTCTGAACAGCGGGATGCAAGAGCGAGAATTCGTCGTTCATAGTCACAGAGTGAAATCGGCCAAGGTATCTGAAGAGTCCTCTATCTCGGGCATATCGCTGGGGTTGTCGTCCGGAATGGCAACGGAACCGATAAGGTCTTTCCAGTCCAGATCACTATTCTGCTCCAAGACCGAAAGCATGTCAGCGAATTCTCTGATAGTATTGCGGGGCGTTCGGAAATAGGCGTCACCAATTGTATTGCTGCAGTGGCGCAGAAATGCCTCCAAAGCTTCATCCGGAACAAGATATCGCGTTTCATCGCCTGACGCGAATACGCGCCTGATGTTTTGCAAGAGAATGTAGACCTCTTCTGGTGTCAGGTTGGCCAAGCGAAGGGTAGGAGAGGAGTAATCGACAACACCCGCTCTCTGCGCAAAACTGTTTTCAGCCAATCGAGACTGTAGCGCCTCATAGCTGTAAAGTCCTCTGCGCGTGTCAAGGAGAAACTCGGGCGTGCCGCCCAGCAGAAACCCCATGTGTTCGGCAGTGCCCTGAAGACAGTCGTTGAGAATCCACAAAATCTGTTCGTAGTTCGACAGGCGGGCCCGTGTGCTGCTGAGTTTGTAGAGATTTACCATTTCGTCCAGGCAGACCAGTAGACCTCGATACCCGGCCTGCCTCACGAGCAGACTCATGATCTTCAAACTGCTGTAAAAGGATGTATCCGAAATGAAGTCGCGCACGCCAAGCGCCTTGCGCGTATCGGTTCTTGTCGAGAATTCCGCGCGCAGCCAGCGGACGGCGTTTGACTTCAGTTCGTCATTGTCAGTCTCATGTCCGTGCCAGTAGGCTTCAATCACCTTGGCGAAATCGTAGCCGCCGACATGTTCGGCAAGCGATGAAAGACGATCATCGATAATGGAAGAAACGGTGACGCCCCTTTTGTCGGCTTCCTGCAGGGCGAGATTTACAAATTTCTCGACAACGGCGGTCAGGGCGTTGCCCTGTGGCCTGTTCCGGGTCGCCATGTTGCGCATAAGTTCGGAGTAGAGAGCTCGGGCCTGGCCTGCGGATGCGTGAATCCGTCTGTTTGGCGCCAAGTCCGCGTTGACCGTCACCAGCTGTTTTTCGAGAGCGATGGACCTGACCACGTTCAAGAAAAAGGTCTTGCCGGAACCGTATTCGCCGATAATCAGTCGAAACGCGGATCCTCCTTGCGCGATGCGGTCAACGTCTCTGTTGATCGATTCAATCTCGTTTACGCGCCCGACCTGTATGTGCTGAATGCCGACGCGAGGGGCGACGCCGGCCTTGAGTGACTGGATGATTGCGTCCCGCTCCCTGGCTCTGATGCGCGTTCGTCGGCTGGCCATCGTTATTGCCCCTGTGACTGCAAGGCCGCAATCTCTTCGGCGATTTCAATATCAATGTGGACGGCGCTGCCTTCTTCAATCAGCGGTGCGCCGACATGAGCAAACGCCCAGTCGTTGATCGTTTCGACGGCCCCGTCGGTCATCAACTGCAGGCCATCGCAGAGCCTCTCCATCTCCTCATGCGTCCATTCTTCTTTGGCAATGAGCTTGTCAAAAAGGCGTCGATATTGGGTATCCAATCCGGGAACTGACCCGCTGCCGGTCGGCGCTGCGATCGGTGTTTCAGTGTCAGATTCTTCAAGAGGATCTTCATCCACGAGAATCGACTCGAGGACGGATTGGGCCTCTCTGGTTTCCTCTTCGTACCGGCGCAACAGTTCATGGTCTAATGAGAAGGCAGAGGTAGAGCCGTCCTGTGCCTTGAACGGGGTTGCAGATGAGGTTCCGCTCTTTCGCTCCGGGCGCGGCAACCTGCTGGAAGCAATGCTGTGAATATCGCGGGCGACCATCCCTTTGTCGAGACCCAACTGCGTGTAGAGCTTTTCAAGTTGCCTGATTTCTGCGGGATCGATCTTGCCGTCAGCCAGGGCTACGCCGACCAACACATGGCTGATGGCAACCTTTTCGCTGGCGCTGAGCGCATCCAGACCCTTCTTCAGCCCTGTCTTGCCGGGAGGTGTATGCAGCCCCCAAAGCGTGTAGGCATAGAGCGAGCGTTTCTCAGTTTCCGTAAGCCGACTGTTATGGGCAATTGCATCGTTCAAGGCGCTTGCCTCAGAGTCGCTGATGTGTTCGTCAGCGAAAGCGACCAGGGCGCCCAGGCGTAGCATGATCACAACTTTGTTGAACTCGCTGGATGGCGCAAAATCCAGCCCGTGTCCACCGGCAAACAGCGCAATTTTGCCGTCAATATCGGGCTTGGCATGATGGAAGCGGATATCCGGAGCGATGCCATAGCCGGCCTTCTCTGCAACATTCGACAGCATTTGAGCTTCTTTGCTATTGATTGCGGAGGGGGCCTCCTCGCCAAGTTGGCTCAGCAGCGACGCTACCGAAACCAAACTTTCGAGATGGATTATGTCGTGTTGATCAAGCCGCTCTTTTCCCAATGTGCGGTCAGCCATCGACTGTGCTGAGGCCGTGCCGCCGGAATCGGACAGCTTCGTCTTCATCCAAACCTTAAACCGTTCAAGTTGCGAATAGGGCCGCAGTGAGACCAGGTCATCGGGGAGGAGAGCGAGGGCTTGGAGAGACTCGGGTGAATTGCCGGTTTTGCCAAGGAACCGGCTGAACGAATCCAGTTCATCGGCGCAAGACCCGGCCAGAATCATCAGTTTTTTGAATGGCGTTTTCATGCGACTGACATCAGGCAGATCAAGATCGGGAGCAGGAATCAAGTACTGCAGGGCCGGGTTGGCCGGAAAGTATTCGAGTCTCAACTTGGCTCTACCCGGTTTCAGGGTCAAGCCGGCGCCGAATTCCTGGTTGTAACGCATCTTGAAGAGCGTATCGTATAGTTCCGGGCAGCGCCGCGCGGGGGTGCGCAATGTGAAGTCCGGGTGACTTCTTATCCAGGCCAGGGCTAACTCCGCCCGAACAGGCTCTCCACTTTGGGCGGTTTCCGCGAGCGCAACTTTGAGCGCCGAGTTGAAGCTGCTTTTCGCAAACAACAGTTCATCGTCCGGTGGCTCGTCAAATTTCCGATAGTTGATGGCCCAGACATATGAAAACAATCTGGAAACGCAGCTTCTGAAGGAACGATGGCCGCCATAGACGCTTTTCAACCGACTTAGCTCTTGCATCAGGGCCTTTCGTTCGTCATCTGAAACCGTTCCATCCATATCATCGATCAATAGTCGTCTTTCGATGCCACAAAAGTAGAGAAGGACATAATCTATGAATGTTTCGGGGTCACTGCGGTCGCTGGCCAGCCAGGCAAGAAATTCCGCGCGGTCTTGGGGGGTGAAACTGCCATAACCATACCAGTATTCCGGTCGTTCACCGACGTACTCGGTTGCGTCGGCGTCAACGTCCAGAGTGGGATCTACCAGTGAGGGGTCATCATCCAATTCGAAAGGGTCCGGACTCTTCAAGTGGCCGCCAACGTAGAAGAATCCGCGCTGAATCGCAAAGGCGCCTATCTTGACCGTTTCACCCGGCTGGACCCATCTGGTCGGCTGCTGTTTTTTGGCCCTGGATTTTGGAAAAAATCCTTCTGACAGGTCAATTCGGAATTCGATCAGTTCTGGGAATATGGATTTTGCCTTTTCCAGGAACTCGGCAAGGCTTCGAACGCCTGCCAGTGGCGGCTTATCCGTTTTCGTCCCCTCTTCCGCACCTTCGATCAGGAAGCCTGCAACAGGGTTGGGGATTGCTTTCGATGTCCTGGCTGCTTTCTCGTTCTTTGCTCTTGCTTTTGTCAGACGCTCTGCAAGCCTGCCGGCGCTTCTTCCCAGCTGGTTGCACTGGTCCTCATACCGTTCCAGGATCGCCACTTCATCGGCAAGTCGTCTTTCCTTGCGATAGATGATAGCAAGCTGTTCGTAAAACCAGGGGGCTACGCGGTCGGCCCCTCCCGGATCTCTCGACTCGGCCTCGGTCGCGTAAATCAGCCTGAGCAGCAGCGCGATGGCTTCCTCGTGCCGCTGTTCTCGTTTCAACCGCTTAACCTCTTCAACATAAGCCGTGAAATGTTCGCCATCCACGAATCCCGGATGATCAAAGTGCAGATCAGCCATTTCTTCCTCTGGCATATTCGCCCTACTTGACAGAAATTCTGCCACTCTTTTGCGCCTTTCGATTATGTCGGCCATCCGCAGTTCCTCTTAGGTGCTCATTGTCCCCTGTTCAACCTGCCCTGCTGCCGAACCGGCTCTTGCAGTTCCCGTTTTGCCTTCATGTTATGTTTCCCATGGCGAACACGCTGACGATGACGGAAACAGGCGAGAGGCGCAGCGGCATGTTAGTTCCATTCATCCGTCCCCTTAATTTCCACCCACCGCTCCCCTTCGTGACTCTCCAGGATGGCCTCGCAGAGGACGATCTCCTTATGCCCGTCTGCGAAGGTGGGGAAGGGCTCGGGGGCGCTGAAGTCACCGGCGGCGATGTAGTCGTAGAAGGACTTGAAGGAGTGCTTGAAGGAGTCGTCGTAGCCCTCGTTGTGACCGCCGGGATAGGCGATGTGGGCGCGGGCGGCTTCGGAGACGAGGCCGGGGTCGCGGAGCAGCTGCTGGTTGGCCTGGTTGCGGTGGCCGATCCAGAGCTCGTTGGGCTGTTCGCTGTTCCAGGCGACCGAGGCTTCGCTGCCCGCGATCTCGTAGCGGAGACAGTTCTTGCGGCCGGCGGTCATCTGCGAGACCCAGAGTGAACCGTGGGCGCCGTCGGAGAAGCGCAGAAGCGCCGCCCCGCTGTCCTCGGTCTCGATGTCGATGGATTCGGTGGCGTCGGGCGCCTGCACCTTGGCCGAGAAGGTCTCGACTTCACCGAGGGGGCGCTGGCGGGTGGTGTGCACGGTCTTGAGGTCGGCCTGCACGGCGGTGACGGAGAGGCCGGTGATGAACTGGACGAGGTCGAGCCAGTGGGTGCCTATGTCGGCGACGGCGCGCAGTTTGCCGCCTTCGCCGCTGAGGACGCGCCAGTTGTAGTCGGTTGGGTAGAGGAGCCAGTCCTGCACGTAGCTGCCGGTGATGGAGTGGATGCGGCCCAGCGCGCCGCTCCGGATCATGGAGCGGACTTCCCAGTTGAGCGGGTAGAAGCGCATGTTGTAGTTGACGCCGGCGGCGAGCCCGCTCTCGCCCGCCAGCTTTACGAGCGCGCCGGATTCGGCTGAGGTCATCGCGAGCGGCTTTTCGCAGTGGACGTGTTTGCCGGCCTGCAGGGCCTGGCTGGCTTGCTCGAAGTGATGGCGGTTAGGGGAGGTGATGTGCACGGCTTCGACTTCGCCGTCGGCAAGCAACTCGGAAAAGTCGCTGTAGGCTTTGGGGATGCCGAGACCGGCGGCGGCGCGGCGGGACTTTTCAGCGGAGGAGCCGAGGATTCCGGCCACGTTGATACCCAGGCGGCGCAGCCCTTCGGTGTGGGCAGGGCCCATGAAACCGGTTCCGACGATGGCTGCGTTGGAGACGCTCATTCAGTCACCTCATGGTATTGGTTCGCCAACAGGATTCAGTTGCAGTGTGCCGGTCACTGCGCTCATGCCCTTCGAGTCAGACCGGCGTAGCCCCACGCCAGCGCCAGGACGATGGTGCCGTAAACGACCTGCTGTATGGCCTGGCCGACGTTGAGAAAGGTGAGCATCGAGTTGAGGACGCTGAGAATCAGCGCGCCGAGAATCGTGCCTGTATAGCCGCCCACGCCGCCGAAGATCGAGGTGCCGCCGATTACGGCCGCGGCGACGGAGGGCAGGAGGAAGGCGTTGGCAAGCTGAAGATCGACGGCGCCGGTGCGGCCGCCGAGTAGGATGCCGCTGAGGGAGCCGAGGACACCGGCGACGATGTAGGCGGTGATGCGAACCTGCCAGACGCGCACGCCGGCAAGACGAACGGCGACCTCGTTATCGCCAATTGCGTAGAGGAGCCGCCCCCAGCCTGTGCGCCTGAGCAGCCAGATCAAGCCCCCGGCGATCAGGGCCCAGACGACCACGCTGTAGGGGATGCGGTTGCCCAGGAAGGAGCCTCCCCCAATCAGTTTGATAAAGGGGCCCATCTGCGTCGAGCCCTGCAGGATCGTCTGTGCCCAGGCGGTAAAGAGGCCGAGCAGAATGCCGGACATGGCCAGGGTCATAATGAGGGGGTTGACGCGAAAGACGGCGACGCCGACACCGTTTGCGCTGCCGACCGCGAGGCCGACCACGACGCCCAAAAGGATGGCGACAGCGGCGCCCTCGGGAGACTGGTTGGCAGCCACGTAGGCGGAGCCGGTGGCAACCATCGTCACGGACAGGTCGATGCCGCCGGTGAGCATGAGGATGGTCTGGGCGCCGGCAAGGATGCCGAGGGGCGCGGCTTGCAGGAGTGTGTTGCGGGCGCCGCTGACGGAAAGGTAGTTCGGTTCGATGAGGCCGGTTACAAGGACGAGGACGGCGAGAATGCCGGTAAGAGCCAGCGTGGGATGCTCGGATACGACGGCGGCGGCGCGGGCGGCGAAACCGGCGGGCGCGCCTTCCGTCGCGCTGGCCTGGGCCGGCTGGGGAGACTGGCTCATGCGGATCTCTCCCGCAGGAGCGTTACGAGGCCGCCGACCATCATCACCCCTGCGATCAGCAGGCCCTGGATGATCTGGGCGTTGTTGGGGTCGATGCCCATGGCGCTCAAGATGGGGTTGAGCATGATGAGGATTACGCCGGCGGCGACCGCGCCGAGAACGAGGCCGGTGCCGCCGACGAGGGCGACGCCGCCGAGAACGACGGCGGCCACGCTGTTCAGGGTGGCATTGGCGCCGACGCTGAAACGGGGATCGCCGGTGCCGGTGAGGGCGACGGTGGCGAGGCCGGCGAGGGCGGCCATTGCGCCGCCGATGGCGTAGGAGGACACTTTGGCGCGGCGCACGTCGAGACCGGCGAGGCGGGCGGCGACGCTGTCGCTGCCAATTGCGTAGATGGAAAGCCCGATCCGGGTATGCCTGGAAAGGAGAAATACCAGAATTGCGGGAACCATCATCATCAGGATAGGCATGACGTAGGTGCCGCCGATCCCGGACTGGGCGCCGGTGAAGAGCCAGCGGAATTCGGGGGCGGTGCCGCCGCCGGGGGAAGGGAGGATCCAGAGGGCGAAACCGGACCAGATGTAGCCGGTAGCCAGCGTCACGACGATGTCGGGCACGCCGGACACGCTGATAATGTAGCCGACGAGGGCGTTGAGGACGCCGAGTCCGGCGATCAGGATAATGGCGATAAAGAGCACCATCGCAAACGGTTGATCATCCATGAAGCGGGCGGCGAGCGCGTTTGTGAGAAGGAGAAGCGCGCCGAGCGAGAGATCGATGCCGCCGGCGATGACGATGATGGCCTGTCCGATCGCCAGGTAAACGAGGGGCAGGCTGTTCTTGCTGATCGAGGTGATCTGGAACTGGCCGAAGACGGGGATCAGGGTGGCGTACCATACGAGCAGCGCGCTGAGGAGCAGCCACACGCCCAAGGACCAGCTGTGGCGCGCCAACCCCGCGCGCCATACGGCAACGCCTGCGGACCGGACCGTCGTCATCATGCTAGGACCTCCAAGCCATGGGCGGCAGTGAGAAGGGAAGATTCGGTGGCGTGCGCGGCGTCCTGTTCGTCAACGATACGTCCGTCGTGCATGATCAGTACACGGTCACAGACGAGCTGGATTTCGGCGAGCTCACTGGTATAGAGCAGTATCGCCGCGCCGCCGGCCGCCAGTTCACGCAGGAGCGCGTAGATCTCACGCTTGGTCTGGACATCGATGCCGCGCGTCGGGTCGAAACAGAGAAGCGTCCTGAAGCCGGCGACGAGCCAGCGGCCGATTGCTACTTTCTGCTGGTTCCCGCCGGAGAGGCGCCGCACCTGGGACGCGGCCCTGGTATCGATGGAGAGGCGGTCGATTGCGTTCATCACGCGCTGGCGCTCGTCCGCGGGGATGCGCAGCCACTGTCGGATGCGGCTGAAGAGGGGGACGACAAGGTTCTGGCGCACGGGCAGATTTGGCAAGAGAGTCAGCAGGCGGTCACCGGGGATGAGGACGACGCCGTCGCCAACGGCATCGTAGGGGGCTGTCCAGCGGCGCTGACTGCCGCCGACGAGAATGTCGCCGGAACTCGGGCGACGGTCGCCCGACAGGAGAGAGAAGAGACGCTCCTGGCCCTGGCCTTCCAGCGCGACGAGGCCGAGAATCTCTCCTCGGCGCAGCTCGAATGAGATATCGCGCACGACATCGCCGGAGCTGAGCCCCTGGGCAGCGAAGGAGATCTCCTGTGGAGAGGCAGGGGTCTTCTGTTGCTGCAGCGAATGGGAGCCGGGCGCTTCAATGGCCGCGGAATCGCTGACTTCTGTGCCGAGCATCGCTTCAACCAGCTCACGCTCTTCCACGTCTTGCATGGTACCCGTTGACGAGCCGTCTGCCGCTACCGTGTCTGCGTTGGGCTCGAAAAGGGCGACGTTGCGCCCATCGCGAAGGATGGTGGCGCGGTCGCAGATGCGCCTTACCTCGGCGAGACGGTGGGTGATAAGCACGGCGGCGCGGCCCTGTTCGCGCCACTGAGTCAGGAGGGAGAAGACGCGCTCGGCCTGATCTGCGGTGAGGGCGGCGGTGATCTCGTCGAGCAGCAGGACCTGGGGATCGCGCGCCAGGGCGCGGGCCAGGTCGACCATTCGCAATGTTTCGAGGGGCAGCTCTCGTACGAGGGAGTCAGTGTCGAGGTCTTCGAGATCGAACCAGGAGAGCCAGTGGGTGAATACGGCCTCTTCGATATCGCTGAGCCGGAGATTCTGCCTGACGGTCAGATCGGGGATCAGTGCGGGGTCCTGGAAGACAGTGGCGATGCCGACGGAGATGGCATCGACGGGAGCATGGATGCGCATGGGGCGGCCGTCGACATGCAGATCGCCTGCGTCGGCGGGATGGACGCCGGCCAGGATCTTGACAAGTGTGCTCTTGCCTGCCCCGTTTGCTCCAAGGAGCGCATGGACCTCGCCGCGGCGGACTGCAAAGTCAACCTCCTGCAGCGCCGCGACGGGCCCATACGATTTTGCTACTTTGACGGTCGCAAGCAGTGGCTGCGTCTCACTCATGGCGACCTTAAGCCAACGGCGGGTTGCAGACTATTCGCCCGGCGCCGTGCAAGCGGACACATCGGCGCTGCCGTTGTAACTGGTGTAGGGTTTAATGTCGACGTATGTGCTCCAACCTACCTGCTCGTCGGGCGCGTAAATGGCATTGAGCGAATCGAGATCGGCGGTCGTGAAGACTTTCGGCGTGAGAATGGTCTCGTGGGGCGGATTGTTGCCTGTCAACGCGTCGAGCGCGATTGCCATGCCGACTGCGCCGATGGCGGGCGGGTTGGTGACGGCTGCGCCCATCAGACCCGCATCGGCGAGCTGGATCAACTGCTCCACGAAGCCGTTGTTGTCGGCGCCGACGATCGGCACGAAATCAACGTTGGCGACCTGGAACTGTTCAACGACCGAATAGTCGATGCCGGAGGTCCAGATGCCGTCGATTTCCTGGGTGGTGATGAGGTCGAGGGCCTGCTGGGCGCCGGTCGAGGGGTCCCAGCCGGTGAAGGTCGAGGCCACGACTTCGATGTCAGGGTAGTTGGCGAGCGCCTCCATGAAGCCGTTGTGGCGGTCGGTGTCGGCGGGGACGCCGTCGATGCCGCGCATTTCCACGACCTTACCGGAGCCGCCGAGCTGCTCGAAGAGCCATTCGGCGCCGAGGCGGGCGTAGGCGGTCTGGTCATTGGTGGCGACGTAGGCGCCCTCGGCGGTCACGGCCTGGTCGACGGCGACCACGACGATGCCCTGGGCGATGGCCGATTCAATGACGGCGTTGAGGCCCTCGCGATCGGTCGGGTTGAGGATAATGGCGTCGACACCTTGCGAGATGAGGCCCTCGAGATCGGCGATCTGCTCGGTGGGGCCGCCGTTGCGGTTGACGACGACGACGCTATCGACGAGGCCGCTGGCGGTGGCCTCGGCCTTGATGGCGCAGATCATCTGCTCGCGCCAGCCGTTGCCGACGAGCGTGTTGCTGACACCGACGACGAAGCCGCCTTCCTCCTCCATCATGTCGTCGCCGCCTGCTTCCGGCGCGACAGCGACACATGCGGTGAGCGCCAGTGCGACTGCCAGCAGCAGGGCGAGAATTGTGAACTGCTGTGACTGGAACTTCATCTGTTCTTCCTCCTTAAACTAGGTCCACTACATTGTGAACAATCTGAAACTGTTTCTATAAGACTGCTAATCCCGTTCCCGAGGATCGAGTGCATCACGCAGGCCGTCGCCCAGGAAGTTGAAGGCCAGAACTGTGATCACGATCATGAGGCCGGGAAAGAAGGCAATGTGCGGGAAGCGCAAGATATAGGCTCTTCCATCCGCCAGGGTACCGCCCCAGGAGGGGTTGGGCGGGCGGATGCCCAGACCCAGGAATGAGAGCGCCGATTCGAGAATAATAATGCCCCCAATGCCGAGGGTCGCCAAAACGATGATTGGGCCCATGACATTGGGCAATAGGTGACGCCAGATGATGCGCCAGTCGCGCACGCCGACGGCGCGGGCCGCGGTGACGAAGTCGGTCGCCTTGAGGGACATGATGTCGGCGCGTACGACGCGGGCGAAGCGGGCCCAGCCGGTCGTACCGATCACGACGATGGTGGTGACGAGG
This sequence comes from Caldilineaceae bacterium SB0661_bin_32, assembly GCA_009841235.1. Taxonomy (GTDB): domain Bacteria; phylum Chloroflexota; class Anaerolineae; order Caldilineales; family Caldilineaceae; genus Bin5. The sequence goes on from VXMH01000076.1 coordinate 122,630, forward strand.
CTCGGCCCCAGAACTGCGGCGAGCACGACGAGCAGGGCGATGATGGGAAAGGCCATCAGGGTATCGATTACCCTGGAAATCAGCGTGTCAATCCAGCTGCCGGAGTAGCCGGCTATTGCGCCGATAACTACGCCCAAAGTAACTGCGATGCCGGTTGCCAGCAGGCCGACAAGCAGGGCGACGCGGGTACCGAAGATTACGCGACTGAGGAGGTCCCGTCCCAGGTGGTCGTAGCCGAAAGGGTGGGCAAGGGTTGGGCTGCCGCCGCGCATACCGCGGAAGACTTCGTCGATGGGATCGTATGGTGAGAGCAGGGGCGCGAAAATGGCCATCAGCGCAAGGAGGAGGATGACAACCAAGCCACCGAGGGCAATGCGATTGGCGGAGAAGCGCCTCCAGGCCTGGCTCCATTCGGAGCGGTGGGCCGTTTCAGAGATGAGTTGGGTGTTTGCCGCCGAGGTAGTCGAATCCGTCAAGGCTTAATCCAAAAAAATAGCGGTGCGATAGGCGTGTAGTTCTAACCCTGTAATGGCATGTTCAGGAAGCGCTCCGGTAGCGCACGAGTTAAGAGCCATCGATTTGCAACGCCTGATCGATCTCTCGGTCACTAAAGTCTCCCGCTTGCCAGTCGGCGCGTTCTTCTTCCGTCTGTTCGTAGTGCTCCTTCATACGTTCAGCCTGTAGAGCCAGAAGCTGGCGGAGTTCGTCAAGAGAACTGTCGCCAAGCGCCATTCGGGCAGGGCGCGGGAGTTCATTTTGGGAAGCGACCTCTGCGTCTTTCAGAACAAGATCCTGCAAGAGGTGAAACGCGAGCGACAGCTTTGTCTCAGGAAGGCTGTTGACTAACTCCTGGACTTGGGCGTGTGTAACGTTTCCCATACAGTCTCCTTCGTTCCGGCAACTGCTCGTCTTCATCTCTTGACCACCACAGGCGTCGGGATTCAGGCCAATGCCAACATGGTACAATGCCATGCCCAGGGTTTCCGCCAAGAGATAGCTGTTCAAAGTTTCAATTTCGCTGTCTGCCAGTTTGCCGATGGACGGCGTTCGGTTTGCGCTGACCAAATGACAGAACCTGTGCTAAGAAAGAGCTGAATCAAGCTAATTGATGCGAATACGCGGGTCGATGATGGCGTAGGTCAGATCTGTGAGCAGGTTCACGACGACGACGAGAACGGCCAGCACGACGACCAGGGACTGGACGACCTGGTAGTCGAGGCGAAAGATCGAATCCGTGAAAAGGCGTCCGATGCCCGGGATGGCGAAGACGGTTTCGACAACAATTGTGCCGCTTAGAATAAAGGCGATGCGAAAACCGATGACAGTTACCACCGGCAGCAAGGCATTGCGGACCGCGTGGCGGACAAGCACGATCACGTTCGGCAGCCCTTTGGCGTAGGCTGTGCGCACGTAGTCCTGGGTAAGGACTTCAAGGGTAGAGGCGCGCATGACGCGCGTCAGGACGGCCATCTGTTCGGTGGTCAGCACAAGGACGGGCAGGATGTAGCCCTGCCACGACTTCAGCCCGAAGGGTGGGATGCGGCCTACCAGGGGCAGGTCGCCGAACCAGCGCGGCACATAGAGGGCGAAGAGTACGATCAGCATGAGGGCCAGCCAGAAGTTGGGCAGGGCCACGCCAAGAGTCGAGCCGACCGCGGTGCCGTAGTCGAAAGTGGAGTTGCGGCGCACGCCGGCGATGATGCCGGCCGGAATGGCAACCAACAGCGCAAGCGCCAGAGAGGTGACATTCAGGATCCCGGTTACCGGGATCGCCTCGAAGATCATCTGCCGCACGGGTATCCCCTTGCGGATCAGAGAGTCGCCGAAATCTCCGCGCAGCAGGTTCCACGCCCAGATAAAGAACTGCTCATGCTGGGGGCGATCCAACCCCCAGCGGGCGCGGATCGCCTCCATCTGTTCCTTGCTGATGCGGATTTCCCCTTCGCCCAGCAGCAGGTAGGTGGGGTCGCCCGGCATTAAGCGAATAACGACAAAGGTGCCGACGCTGATCAGAACGATCACGACAACGCCTTGCAAAATGCGGCGGGCGATGTAGGTAAGCATAGAGGGCGAAGGTCAGACTTTCAGTGGACAGTGGTTAATGGTTGAGCGGCCGGCGGCTCGACAGAAGGCGGGTCGCCGGCCACTGGCGTTCTATTCCTCGATCCACCATTTGTATGCTTGCTGGTACATCGAGCTGTTCTTGGGGCCTTCGGGCAGGCCCTTGATGCGGGCGTTGAAGACGTTCATCCATTCGTCGAACTGCAGGTTGAGGACAGGCTGCTCTTCGACGAAGATCTCCTGGATCTCGTGGTAGTAGGGCTCGCGCTCTTCGTAGGCGACGACCTGAAGTCCCTCCTCGATTAGCTGGTCGACGCGGGCGTTGTTGAACTGGGCAAAGTTGTTGCCGCCGGTGGAGTGAAGCGTACTGAACGGGTCGGGCTCGACTGCGCTGCCGTAGGTCCAGTTGTAGAGGGATGCGTCCATTGTGCCTTCGCGCATGCCCTGCAGGATGGTCGCCACCGGCGCCTCCTCCAGCTGCACGTCGACACCGACGTCGGCGAACATCAACTGCGCAAGTTCGGCGATGGGACGGCGGGCCTGGTCGCCCGTAATGGTGGTGATGGTGAAAGAAAGACTCTGGTCACCCTTCGCGCGCATGCCGTCGCTGCCGGCGGCCCAGCCTGCGCCGTCGAGGAGAGCCATGGCCTCTTCCGGATTGAAGTCATACTGTTTGAGGCCGGTGTGGTGATAGGGGCTGGCGGGCGTCAGGTTGGAGTGGGAGACCTGCGCTGCGCCGTTCCAGAGCTCGTCGATGATGCGCTGGCGGTCGAGTGCGTACATAAGGGCCTGGCGCACCTCTTTTTCGGCCAGTTGCGGGATGCTGTTGTTGAGCGGGAAGTGCTTGATCGAGTTGGCGAGCGTGCGGAAGTTGACGTAGCCCGGGTCGGCCTCAAGGAAAATGCTGTCTTCGACGAGGAGCGGCCAGACGGCGGAGTCGGCCTCGCCGGTCTGGAGGGCGATCATGCGCACGGAGGGCTCGGGCACGATGTCTTCACGCAGGACGTCGATATTGGGCCGGCCGCGGAAGTGATCGTCAAAGGCTTCCAGTTCGGTGAACTCGGCCGGGCGCCACTCTCTGAGCTTGTAGGGACCGGTCCCGATAGGCGAGGTGCTGTAGGTCTCCTCGCCCACTTCGGCGTGATAGGCCGAATGGACGATGGGGACGGTGGCCCAGGAGGTGAGCGAAGCGGCGTTGACGGCGTCCATATTGACCTGGACGGTGTATTTGTCAGGCGCTTCGACAGAGCCGATGCCGGTGAAGCGGCCGACAATGGGCGCGCCGTTGTCGGGGTTGCGGTAGTAGTCATAGGTGTAGGCGACGTCTTCGGCGGTCAGTTCAGAGCCGTCGTGGAAGAGTACGCCTTCGTGCAGATGGAAGGTGTAGGTGAGGCCGTCGGCTGCGACGTCGATGGACTTGGCCAGGACCAGTTCCTGCTCGTTGAACTCGTCAACGGTCACGAGGGGATTCTGGATGTTGATGATCATCACCCAGTGCACTGTGGGGCCCATGAAGGCCGGGCTGAGGCCGGCGACCTCCTGGTGGCCTACCCAGGTCATCGTGCCGCCCTGTTTGGGACCGCTCATTTCGGCGGCAGGGGCTTCGTCAGCCGCGGCCGCGGGCGCTGCTTCGCCCTCCATGGCGGGCGCGGCGGGCGCGCAGGCTACAAGCAGCGCGGCCGAACCGCTCATGGCAGAATAGCGCAGGAAGTCGCGCCTCGTAAAGGTTCTTTTCTGCTTCATTGGGAATGCTCTCCTTGAACTGGTGAATGTGATGGTGTGATTGGTGTCGACCCGCAGCCGACGGGGTTAAATATGACGGCGGTCGACGCCTCCGGTTCAAATGGGACGCGACGGCAGCAAGGGCCGACCAAAGGGACGGGCCGACGACTCTTCGGAAATGCGGTTTGGCCGCCCAGCCTGCCCCGGTTCAGGAGTTGAGGGGCAAAAAGGGGACGACTGTTCGGCGCGAAGTAAAAACTGGATGCGACTCTGAACGAATCAGAGGGAGCCGTCGCCTCGTCAGTCCGTGTGAGTATAAACAGAGAAAGGGGTGCTGTCAAAAAGTGGGGGAATTCTGACAGGGGGCGACATTCCTGTGAGATGATCAACCCTTGTGAATGGTTGACATGCGACTGAAGATAGACGACGGCACAGAGGAGAAGGGGCAGTTGCCGGGCAGGTGCGGGAGGTAGGGGTTGTGATAGAATGTCTGGGGTCATGCGGAACAAAATTGACTGGGAGTGGAATGCAATGAAGGGAGATTCGAGGTTTATCCGGACGCTGCAGCTGCGAAACCTGTTGTCGTTCGGGCCGGACTCCGCGCCGATTGAATTTGGGCCGCTGAATGTGCTGATCGGGCCAAACGGGTCGGGCAAATCGAATGTCATCGGGGCTATTGACCTGCTGCGTTCATCGGCTACCGACCTGGTTGCGCCAATTCGTGAGGGAGGGGGTACGGAGGAATGGTTGTGGAAGGGAGTTGATCCCCGATTCGTTGCAACGGTTTACGCGACAATTTGTCTCCGCGGCCAAAAGGCGCCAATTCGCCACAGCATCTCCTTCAAATCGGTTGGACAGCGTTTTGAACTGGTCGAGGAGCAGATTGAATATGAAGCTGACCAGCTAAACGAAACCACAGGGAATACGAATGGCGCGCAACTCTTTCGCGGCGATAATCTTACGCCGAATCAATCCGTCCTTTCTCAGTTGCGTGACCCGAAGTCGCAGTTCTATTCTGCGCCGTCCGCAGCCGGTTGATCTGCCCAACGACTTCCTTGCTGAAGATGCAAGTAACCTTGGTCTTGTACTCAATTTACTCGAACGGACAGGGGACACAAAGGACAACTTAAACGCGCATCTTGCAAGGTTCTATGAGCAGTATAAGGACTTCTCTATCTCGGTGGAAGGCGGTACCGTGCAAGTTTTCCTGCGGGAAAGGGATCTGAGGGGCTGGATCCCGGCTTCGCGCTTATCTGACGGAACGCTGCACTTTCTTTGTCTTGCCACCACACTTTGCCATCCTTCCCCTCCACCACTCTTATGTATTGAGGAGCCGGAGACTGAACTGCACCCCGACATTTTGCCAGTTGTCGCTGAGATGCTGATCGAGGCGTCTGAGCGAACGCAGATCATCGTGACCACCCACTCCGATATTCTCGTTGATGCGCTTTCACATGTCCCGGAAACCGTGTTCGTGTGTGAGAAGGAGAGCAACTCGACAACTGTACGCCGACTGGATCAGGCAGAGCTCCGCATTTGGCTCGAAAAGTATACCTTGGGAGATCTGTGGCGCAGCGGCCAACTGGGCGGCAATCGATGGTAGCCGTGACCATCAGAGCCACCTCATCCCCTCATAGCTCAACAGGTATTGCAAAACCCACCCGAAACAACCGAAGGAAGCAGCCATGAACAGCTCGCAAACCCTCACCGTCCCCTCCCGCTCCTGGTTCGGGGATGTAGATCGCACGCTTACTTTTCCGGCCGGCTGGGAACTTCATGTCTGCGGGAGCGTGGATGCGCCCGCGCTCAGTTCGGCGCAGATTGCGGCGGCGTTTGATAGTCCGATTGGGACGTCCCGCATTCGCGAGGCGGCCAAAGGCAGGGCCAGTGCCGCGATCATTGTCGACGACCTGAGCCGGCCTACGCCGGCGGCGGAGATGCTGCCGCATGTGCTGGAGGAGCTGGCCGCGGCCGGCGTTCCCAAAGCCGAGACGGTGATTGTCGTCGGCGGCGGCACGCACCGGCCGCTCACAGACGAGGAGATGGTGAAGAAGGTAGGCGCGGACGTGGCTGCCAATTACGCCACGACGTCTCACGATTTCATGGCGGGCGATCTGGTCGCCTACGGAAGTCTGGAGGATGGGACGCCGATCTATATCAACCGCATTGTGGCCGAGGCCGAGTTCAAGATCTGTGTGGGCGGCATCTTTCCCCACGGTTCGGCGGGCTTTGGGGGCGGCGCCAAGCTGATCGTGCCGGGCGTGGCGGGTTTTGCCACTATCTTTCATTTCCACGGATTTTCACCTACGCGGGGGCAGGGCAATATCGAACGCCGCAAGCCGTCTGAGGAGGACATGGGCAAGGTAACGCTCATCGACGGCGGTGTGCGGGATTTGCGCGACGTGGCCGAGGAGGTGGCGGGCAAGATCGGGCTGGATATGGTGGTAAACAGCGTCATCACCAGCCGCAGGCAGATTGCCGGTCTATTTGTCGGCGACTTCGTGAAGGCGCATCGCGCCGGGGCAAGTTTCGCGCAGAAAACTTACGCTACCACGATTCCGAACCGGCTGCGGCAGGAGGCGGACGTTGTGGTCTGCAACGGGTATCCACTGGATGCCGACCCGGTCCAGGGGTCAAAGGCGCTATGGCCGCTGCCCTACTTTGAGAGAGAGCCGTACAAAGTCGTTCTCAACGCGGCCAGTGACGGCATATCGTATCATGGCCTGCATCAGCAATTGCCTTGGGAGCAATACCTGAAGCGCCGGGCTGCGTCCAACGGCACGCCCGACCCAGCATCAATGGTCGATGGTCGGGAGAGCCTGCTGATCGTTTCTGAGCATTTCCAGGCGGCGGAGTTTGCGGCCAAGCATGGCGGCGACCTTCTCTACCGCGACTGGCAGACTGTTATCGACCAGCTGGCGGCTAGGCTGCCTGCGGACGCCACGGTTGCCGTATTTCCCAACGCTTCGACCCAGGTTCTGGCCAGGGAAGAGGCCGTTGCTGCGGGGGCGTAGCAAAGCAAGCAGCCCATCACTTTTCGCCAAAGAGAGGAGAGAGACGCATGGCATCGATGGACGAACTGCGCAGGGGCGTAAGTGAGAGCCTGCCGGAGGTAAATGAGATCAAGGATGAAGAGCTGCGGGGGCTGGTGATCGAGGCTTGGGCCTTTGCGCTTTCACAATCCGAGTTTACGCGCATCGACCAGATTCGGGGCTCGGGGGTGCCGGACTCGCCGGCGCTGAAGGACGGTACGCAGGCGGACCATCTGCGCGGCGTTGCGCGCATGGCGCATGGGCTTGCCGACGGCCTGGAAGCTGTTCACGGGGATATCGGGATCGACAGGGACCTGCTGTGGGCGTGTGCGCTGTGCCATGACGTGGGCAAGCCGTTTGAGTTCAGCCCGCGAAACCAGGCGCGCTGGCAGAACGACGTGGGCGCGGTGGGGTTTCCGTCGATCCGGCATTCGGTCTACGGGGTGCACGTGGCGCTGACGGTGGGGCTGCCAGAGGCGGTGGCGCATACGGCTGGCGCGCATTCGGCCGAGGGGGAGTTGATCAAGCGCAGCCTGGAAAACACGCTCGTCAACAGCGCGGACCACGCCTATTGGGCGGCGATGGACAGGGCCGGGCAACTGGAGACGGAGGACGAGTAAGCTAGGCGGTCGGAACGGGCTCTCCGTGCTGAGCGACGATTTCGCGCATTCCGTCCCACTCGAGCCAGATATCGGTCAGGGCCTCGTAGAGTTGGGCCTTGTGGTTGACGTGTCGCAGGCGAAAGTAGACGGCATAGCGCGGGTGGGGTGAGACATTAGGCGAGGCGCAGTGGGCAATCTGGTAATGCACGAAAAAGGCGTCGCCGGCGCGAGCGGTCAGCATTTGGGGGCGGGGCAAGTCTATGGGAGGCATGCCTTCTGCGCCGCGACGCAGAAGGATGTCATGGCCGTTCTGGCGAAAGTATTGTGCGTAGAGATGATGGGTTCCTGGCCAGACGCCCAGATTTCCGGCGTAATCGGAGGGCACGTCGCTTAGTGCAATGCCGACCAGCATGGTGAATCTTTGCAGTTCGCCGGCGGGGACGCCGTTGTGGGGCGAGTAGAGCCCGTCGAGATGGGGACGCAGCGCGGGCGGCGGATCGTCCGTTAGGGGAAAACGAACTGCTATCTGGCCGTGTTCAACCGGATTTATCTTCCCGGCGCCGATCATTGACTCTGCCAACTGTTTTACGGACGTTTTGTTGTAAAGATCGGTGATTTCTGAGGCGTTCTGCAACTCCGGGCAGAATGACTGTGATTGAAACGTGATCATCTGCGCCGGATCGATACCTTTGCCAAAAGAGTGGTTGATGGCTTTGACTGCGGCGTCGACCATCACGCGTGGGACAGCGCCCGGAATCTGCACAAAACCTTTTTCGTAGAGTTCGAGTTTCTGCGCGTGGGTTACTTTCATGGTTCCGCCTTCGTTGGTGGGCTGGATGTGTAGGAGAATTGTACTGCCGTATTTCGTTTCGGAACAAGCAGGGCCGCGGCGGTGAAGAGAGGCCTCCACCTATTAAACAACTCAATGGAGAGAATCAAATATGCCTAAAGTGACAATGATCAGACTCATCATCGCCAACGTTCTCCTGACACTTATGTGGCTGGCTTTAGCCTTTGGATATCCGGGATATGAGTTCACCATTTACACCTTCGGCCTCGGACTGGATGGGGGTGCGGCGCGTAACGACGCCTTCGACTTGCAACTGAGCCTGGGCGCGGCCCTGGGCATTCCGAGCATGGCCTTTATCGACCACTTCAATATTCTCTTCGTGACAGCTGCGCCGCTGGCCTGGTGGCGGAACGCCAAGGTACAGATGATTGTATTGGGGATGGCAATTCTGAACGGGCTCTACATGTTCCTGTTTGTGGCCGTCTTTCTGCCGCCCTGGATACTGGGGCAGGGCGACCGGGTGGAGGACTGGATGCTGGGTCTTGTGGTCTCGGCAGTCTTTCTCCTGTGTGTGATATTGAAGCTCCCCGTGGTCAGGTATCGCGGGATTCTGCGTAACTGGGCCATCGGTGTCGGCGTGGTTGCGGCCTACTTCGTCGTCACCGCGGCGACGCGGGCGTCGCAGCTGCAGAACGTGCGCGCGCTGCGCCGCATGTGCGTGACCACACCGGGCGAGGGGGAGCCCTGGCCGTCCGGTTGGCAGTGGGAGCCGATGCCGTTCGGCAACAGCGAAGGCTGGCCGCTGGGACCGTGGCCTGAAGGGGAGAAGCTGGCCGGCTGTGAACCAAGCGCAGACCTGATCGCGGCCGCGGCCGCCGAGCTGCAGGCGGTGGGCTACCTGCCGCTGGGGCTTGTACTGGGCCTGATTGTTGTCGGGGTTGGGGCGTACTTTGTTGCAGTGCTGCGCGCAGAGGAGCCGTCTGCGGCTTAATGGGACGGGAGTTTCAGGGCGGCCCGATCTGAGCTTGTTGAACGCCTCCCGGTTTCAGTTTGGGGCGCCTGAATGTAACGGCCGGCTTCCAAAAGGAGATCTTTGTGAAAAAGACGAGAATTCGAACACTGTTTCTGGGCAGGCCAAAAGGTGACAGCTTTCCCGGTGACGAGAACGAAGAGTGGCCGATCTATCAGGGTTCGTTCAGCCACGAAAACCTGGCCGCGCGTTACAGAGAGGAGCTGACGGCATACGGGCGGGAGGTGGAATTTACGGGCCAGACGCTGGTGCGGACGCGTGGGGAGTTGGTAGACACGGCTGCGAAGGTGCAGGAGGAGGACGGTGTCCTTGTCTTCATTCTGGGCCTGTTTCCGAATGTCATGCAGAAAGAGATTGCGAGCTGGGGCAAGCCGACGGTGATGTTCAACCCGACGGAGTCGCCGCTTTCGCCGCTGGCCTGGCTGCATAACTTCGTGCCGGTGAAGGGCAAAAGCAATGTGATTCCAGTGCTTTCGTCGGATTTCGCGGACGTGGGGAAGAAGATCGGCGTGTTGAAGGCTATTCACAAGATGCGGCAGTCGAAGGTTCTGTACCAGCAGTCGCATACGCCGAAGCAGGTGGAGTCGAGCCGCAGGTGGTTCGAGGAAGGGTGGGGCGGGATCCATCTTTTTTCCGACCTGACGCCGTTGAGCGACGGCTTTATCAGGCAGGCCAAGGAGAGGCTGGGGCTTGAGATCAAGGATATCCCTCCCCAGCGGCTGATAGCGGCCTACCAGAACGCCGATGCCGGGGCTGCGGAGGCACTGGCGCAGAGGAGGATTACGGGGGCCGCGGATGTGATTGAGCCGACGAGGGAGGACGTGGTCGAATCGTGCAAACTGTACCTGGGGATCAAACAGATCCTGGCGGAGGAGGAGGCGCAGGGTATCACCGAGCACGGCATCTGTATGGGGAGCGGGCCGTATCCGCTGCCGTGCCTGGCGTTCTCGATGCTGAACGACGAGGGGCTGGCCGGGATCTGCCAGCTGGACCTGTCGAGCACAATCACGCAGCTGCTGATCGGGTATCTGGCGGACCGGCCGGGCTTTATCGGCCATATCCATATCGATACGGGACGGAATCTGATCGGGATGTCCCACGACTTCAGCGCCACGAGGCTGGGAGGATGGGACAGCGAGGAATCGGAGGAGTACGCTTTTCGCAACCACCAGGGGTTGTACCGGAGCACTTGTGTAAATGTGCAGATGGAGGTGGGGCAGAAGGTGACCATCGCACAGTATGTGCCGTTCGACCGCATGTATGTCTTTACCGGGGTCATTGACAGCAATGTGAGTCCGCAGCGGGACTGCCGGACATCGGTGGCGATCCGGGTTGCCGACGTCAAGCGATTGTTGCGCAACTGTATGAAGGCGGAGCACCCGTTGACGCCGGGGGGACACAGAGTCCTGTTTTACGGGGACTGGGTGGATGAGATCGAGGATTTGGGGCAGTTGCTTGGATTTGAGGTTGTGAACGATATGGAGCGGTGGGAGGGGCAGGCTGGAGAGTGATCAAGATCAAGGCTGTTGAAACTACTGGGCCGCGACAGGTGACTGTGGTCGAGGATGAGCTTGCGGAACCGGGCGCTGGGGAGGTGGCGATGCGCTCGCTGTACTCGGGCATCAGTCATGGGACGGAGATGAACGTGTATCGCGGCGACGCGCCGATGTGGCAGCGGAAACAGGACCGTCGCAGACGGCTGTTCGTGGAGTCTGACGAGCCTGAGTGGGAATACCCTTTGCGCTACGGGTATGCTTGCGTTGGTGTGATCACGGCGGTGGGGAGCGACGTGAAGGAGTTTACAGAGGGCGACGTCGTCTTCAGTTTTGCCCCGCACCAGTCGGCGCACGTGCTGCCGGCGGGTTCGGTGTCCAAGCTGCCGGAGGGGATCGATCCGAGGGCAGGTGTGCTCACGGCCGTCCTGAACACTACTTTCAACGGTATATTGGACGCGGACCTGCATTTGGGAGAGTGTGTGGTGGTCTTTGGCCAGGGTGTCCTGGGACAGCTGACGGTGCAGTGGGCCAAGCTGTCGGGCGCGTCGCCGGTGATCGCGGTTGACCTGATCGAGAAGAGGCTGGAGATTTCCAAGCGGGTGAGCGGCGCGGACCTCGTCTTCAATGCGGGCGAGGAAAGGGACATCGCGATGGCGGTGCGGGAGTTGACGCACGATCGCGGCGCGGACGTGGTGTTCGAATTTTCGGCCAGTGATCGCGCTCTGAACGAGGCGATCCGCACTGCTTGCTACAACGGCAAGGTGATCGTGATGTCGTGGTATGCGGGCGCGCTGGCCAACGTTTACCCAGGGGCGGAGTTCCACCACAATCGAATTCAGTTGATCTCGTCGCAGATTAGCGGCATCAGCCCTGAGCTGTCGCACCGGTGGTCGGCTGCGCGGCGCATGGAGGCGGTGCTTTCATTGATGCCCAAGCTGAATCTGGATGGGTTGATTACGGATGTGGTCGACCTTGAGGGTGCGGCGGCGGCCTACGATATGATCGATAAGCACCCACAGGATATTTTGCAGGTGGTGCTCGACTACGGTGAGGACTGAGCCTTGACGCTTGCGGAAGGGAATCAATGTGCCCCCGCATACCGCTTTTCTGACAAAGGCGAACAGGCCCCAGACAGGTGCGATCCCATTGGGTAATCCGAGGGAATCACCTTGGCGTCAGACGGGAGACACCTAAGCTTTCGCCCAGGTCAGGAGAAACTGAATGAACATCGACGATATCGTTGCCAATTTTGACCGGGACGGCTACGTCCTGTTGCCGCAAGCGATTTGCCCTGAAGAGCTGGCGGTCTTGCAGGAAGACTCGGCTCATGTCATTGAAGAGGGCTATGAGGGCAAGGAACCGGAGAGTGACTACTTCTATGATGCGCTGCCGGATACGGGTGAAGTTGTATTCCACCGTGTGCAGTATGTCTTCCCCAAGGCCAGGAACAACTCCTTTATCAAACTGTTGGCGCATCCGCTGGTCCTGCAGGTGGTGCAGCGGCTGCTGGGGGATGACTTCATCTGTGAGGCGGAGGCGTTTGTTTTCAAGGTGCCGGGAAACGGCAAGGAGGTCCCGGTCCATTGCGACGGTGATCCCAGCCAGCCGGATGTGATGGAGATGGTATTCAACGTCGACTACTATCTGGACGACGCCACACCGGAGAACGGTTGCCTGCTGGCGGCGCCGGGCAGCCATAAGCTGAATCTTTCCGGGGAGGACGTGCGTGCGCAGGGCTTTGACTATCCCGGCCTGATTGAACTGCCGGTCAAGGCGGGCGACGTGCTTTTTCACAATGTCAAGTTGGTGCATGGCTCCAGGCGGAACAGCGCCAACAGTTTGCGGCGTACGCTCTACTATGCGTTCCATTCTCTGAGCGCGGCGGCGCGGCAGGGGGAACCCAGGTCGGAGGGGTCGTACCTCAGGCCGGGTCAGACGGTGCCCCAGAGCTGGATCGATGACCGTCTGCGGCTGATGATGCACGCCATCGATCTGCGAAAGGAGAGCATCTACGGCCGCGATGAGGTCCCCTTCCCCTATCAGCCGCCGGCGGGCTGCGATGTGAGGTGGCCGTCCGCGGATGAGACGATGAATTACCGGCCGGCGCTGGGGTACAGCAAGTACTATTAACGAGAAGAGAGCGTAGAAAAGTGAGAAAAGAGAAGTTAGCAGTTTTCTCTCTCCTCACTCCTCTTAATTCTTTCCTATTCGTTTTCGTTGGCCCTCAGTCGGGCGTGTTGCGGAAGCGCCAGCGGCGTGCGTAGGAGAGGGCCATGCTGGAGACGACGGCCATGACGGCGGCGAGGACGTTGAAGAGGAGGTCGCGCTCGTCGTAGGCGCGATTGGGCAGGTAGGCCTGGATGTTTTCGTCGATCAGGCCGATCAGCGAAGCGGCTATGACCGCGACCAGAGCGGGTACGGGGACGCGGCGGCCGTGGCTGGCGCGTTCCTTTAGCGCTTCGTAGATGAAGACGGACAGTACACCGTATTCGATGAGATGCGTGCGCTCCTCCGGGGTCGCCATGCGCACGAAGACGAGGATGTAGACGGCGGCCACGCCGAGCGCGACCCCGATTTCGAGTCCGCCCGGGCGCGCTTTGAGCCCGTAGGCCAGGATGACAGCCCCGACCAGTAAAAAACTGACCATGAAGAGGGCTTCGAGCAGCCCGTGTGTTCGCAGGTGCCCGGCCAGTGTGCGCGCGAGCCCGAGCGTGGAGTAGATGGCAACGACTACGGCCAGGGTCCATAGCCAGAGGCGGCGTTCTCGATTGGAAGTGAAAAGAGACATGGAGTTTGCTTTTTTGCGCTGGTAGCTCACCCTCTCCTTCTCTTTCCTGCAAAAACGCAAATCGTTAGTTTGTTTGCGCTTCGCTAAATGGCCGAGGATGGCGTCAGCGAAACGCAAAGAATGCGGTCAGCTCAGCGCAAAGTCAGTGAAAGGGCATTTTCGATAGATACTTGGGGGCGGCGCGGCCGGGGACTACCCTTTTATGCCGGTGAGGGTGAAGCCCTCGGTGAAGTAGCGCTGCCCATAGTATGATAGCGCCATCATGGGCAGAGATACAAGAACGGACATGGCCATCATCGGCCCCCACTGGGTGTCGCCGCGCGAGCCGATAAAACCCATCATGGCGAGGGTAAGGGTCTGCATGCTCTTGTCCTTGAGGTAGAGGAGAGGGAAGAGGAGGTCATTCCAGGCCCAGGAGGTGATGAGGACGACCTGCAGGGCGAGGATGGGCTTGGCGAGGGGGATGATGATACGCCATAAGATGACCAGGTCGTTACAGCCGTCGAGGCGGGCGGCTTCAGAGAGTTCGTTGGGGATGGCGCGGAAGAACTGGCGCAATACGAAGACCATGGCGGGATTGAGCGCAAGCATTGATGGGATGATGGCGGGCAGCCAGGTCCCGATCCAGCCCAAGCGGGCCATCATCACATAGCGGGGCACCATTGTTACGAAGTCGGGCATAAGCATGAGGCTGATGTTGAGCATCATGAGCAGCTCGCTGCCGGGAAACCTCATGCGTGCGAAAGCATAGGCGGCCAGAACACAGGAAGCCATTGTGGGTAGGAGTACGAAGACTGCAAGCATGAGGGTGTTGCGCAGGTGGAGGAGCCAGTCGCGCGCGCGCCAGCCGTCGGCGAAGTTCTCGAAGGTAACGGGGTTGGGAAACCACTGGATGGGGAAGGTGATTCGCATCTGTTCGAGCGTTTTGAAGGCGTTGCTGAACATCCAGAAAACGGGCAACAGGGCTAAGAAGAGAAAGGCTGCGATCAGCAGATAGGCGTTGGAGTGCTGAATGATTCTGCTGGCGCGCATGCCGAGAGTGAAGCGGCCCTCGGGGAAAATGTATCGGCGTGCAGTGCGAATGCCTGCCATACGATTCAGTTGCCTCCCTCGTAGTAGACCCAGCTTGCGGAGGTGCGGAAGACGGCGACGACGATGACCATGCTGATGACGAAAAGAATCCATGAGAGCGCGGCGGCGTGGCCCATCTTGAAGTACCTGAAGGCGTTTTCATAGATGAGTTGGCCGTAGAATGTTGAGCCGCCGGCGGGTCCGCCGCCGGTCATCAGCATGGGGGCGGAGAACATCTGAAAGGCGCCGATCAGGCTTGTGAGGAGGTTGAAGAGGGTGTAGGGAGTCAGCATGGGCAGTGTGACTGTGAACAGTGTTTGGATAGACTTTGCGCCGTCGATTTTGGCTGCGTCATAAAGTTCCTGGGGCACATTCTGGAGCCCAGCGAGGAAGATGAGCATACCGAGACCGCCCTGGATGGCCATGACGATGAAGACCCATTTGACCATCACGGGATCTGTGAGCCAAGCCTGCCCCTTGGGGAAGCCGAGGATTTTGAGGACGGTGTTGATGAGGCCGAGGGAAGGGCTCCAGATGAAGAGGATGACGGCGGCGGCGCCGGCCACGGGGACGGTGCCGGGCACGAGGGCGAGCGTGCGGAAAAGCTGGAGGCCGCGCACTTTTACGTTGAGGAGCAGCGCCTGCAGCAGGCCGACGACCAGCCCGCCAGGGACGGAGACAACCACGAAGATAAAAGTATTAGTCAGGGCCTTGCGGGTATAGTCGTGCTCTGCGAGGTTAACGTAGTTGCGCAATCCAATCCACTTGGCGGGCTGGAAGACGTCGTAGATGGTGAAGCTGTGGTAGAAGGAGTCGAGGATTGGGTAGGCCTGGAAGGTGAGGACGCCCACGAACCAGGGGAGAAGGAAGAGGAAGGGGAGCATGCGGCGGCGGAAACTGCGGCCGCGGGCCCACCGATTAGGGAGTCCGGGGTCTCCGGCGGGACCCAGGCCTGGTTGCGGGCCGCTCAGTATTGGTGAAGTCATATCAAACCTGGAGGTTGAGAGCTGATCCGGGGCCTTTGAGGAGGGACCCCTGAAGGGGCGGTCGCGCCTTGGGGCGGGAGCCAGGGCGCGACCGGGATGTGTCACGGTTTGCGCTTCGCCAAATGCGCTGTTTGCGCTTCGCTAAATGGCCAAGAATGGCGTCAGCGAAACGCAAAGAATGCGGTCGCCTCAGCGCAAAGTCGGGAGGCTAACTTTGGGTCTCCCAGTATTCGTCGAGGGACTGCTGGAGTTCTTTGTTGATGTCGAAAAGGGCGTCTTCGGCTGATTTGACGCCGACGGTCACCTCTTCGAAGGCCCGAGTCCACAGGTTTTCACACTGGGACTGGACGGGCGTGAGGAACTCGCTGGGGCTCCAGAGCCGGTCGGCTTCGAGCGGTGCGTCGAAGAACCATTGCAGGCCGGGCACGCTCGAAAGATCGATGGCGTCGAGCAGCGGTTTGCTCCACATGGCGGCGGCCCGGATTTCGAATTCTATGAGGCCGACTTCGACGCTGGTCATGTGAATCATGAAGGTGAGGGCGTCTTCGGCGACCTGGGTGGAGCGGGGCATGAAGAGCGTATGGCCAGTACCGAAGTCGATGGCATTGTAGCCTTCGTTGAGGTTGGGATGGAAGCCATAGCCGATGGATTCGAGTTCGACGCCGGTGACTTCGACCATACTGCGCAACATGCCGGGCAGCCAGTTGCCGTCCATGACCATGGCGCGCTTGGCGTTGTTGAAGCCGCTGGAGGGATAGCCGGACCAGTAGCCCCACTGGTCTCTGAAGGCCAGCATCTTGTCTACGCCCGGGTCGGTGTGGAACTGGGCGATGATGTCGAGGCCTTCTGCCCACGCTTCGGTGTCGAAAGTAAAGGTGCGCTTGTCTTCGGAGATGTAGTTTTCGTCGAAGACGACGGGCCAGGCGATGACGGTGAAGCCGTAGGCGTCTTTGGGGTCGAATCCGGCCTGGGTGAGGTTGCCATCGTCGTCGTATTGGAGAAGCATGCGGGACCACTCGAGCATTTCGGGCCAGCTTCTTGGGCCGACTTCAGGGTCGCCGCCGACTTCTTCGATGAGGTGTTTGTGCCAGCAGATGGCAGGCATGGAACCGCCTTCAAGGGCGGGGATGCCGTAGGTGACGCCGTCCCATTTGCCGTTGTCCCACTGTGAACCGAGGTAGATGTCGGGGTCGAAGTCGGGGGCGTTGGCGATGAGGTCGTCGAGCGGGAGCATGACGCCGCGCGCCATCAGTTCGGCGAAGCCGCCGATGTAGCGATGGTAGACGTCGGGCGCGGTGCCGCCGGCGACGGCGGTCATTGTCTCCTCGGGGGACACGTGGAGGCGAATCATTTCGATGGAGATGTGGGTGCCCTTTTCGTCAAACAGTTCGATGCAGGGCGTCCAGATGTCGTTATCACCGGATGTTTGCCAGCCGGACTGGACGGAGACGGTGACCGGTTCCATGGCTGTCTCCATGCCGCCGTCAGCGGTGTCCTGGGTAACGGGCTGGCAGGCGGCGAGAAGGGCGGCGCCGCCGGTGGCTCCGGCGAGTGAAAGGAACTCTCTGCGGCTGAAACCTTGCTTTCGCATGTTCTGTTTTCCTCCCGATGTCTTTGAAAAAGAGTAGGCAGACTGAATGGGAAAGGTGACGGATGCGGTCTCCGTCTTGATTCCAGCACAGGGTATCACAGTTCATGGGGAAAAGAAACTGTTTTGCGAAATGAATGGCTCCTATGGTGGACGCGACTGTGCGCCTCCCTCTGGCCAATTCACCGGGTTTAGCAGATGGCTGCTACGAACTGTGCCGGGGCTGGATTCCGTTCTGTTCGTGTGGATTGCGGTAAGAGGCAGGGCGCAGATTCCGCCCGCTTGTTTTCTCCGTGTACGAGGAGGGTCGCAAGAGAACGGTTTCATGCTACACTAACTGCATCGTGTGGGCATATGACTCGATTTCAAGGGGGGGGACCAATGTCTGACCTGAACGCGGCATCGCTTGAGCACCGTTTGACGGAGGAAGAACGGCAGACCTTCAACGAGACCGGTATTATCTATGTCAGGAATGCCCTGTCACCGGACCAGGTAGAACACGGGGTCGAATTGACGGAACGGATCCACGAGGCGAAGTTGGCGGAGGGGCACGACCCGCGCATTGCGTTGTTCTATCCCAACTTTATTCCGGATGATCCGTATTTCATCGACCTGGTCGATTACGAGCGAGTCCTGCCCAAAGTATGGGGGATCCTGGGCTGGAATATCTTCCTGTATCACGCGCATCTGATAGTGACGCCGCCGAACGGGGAGGCGCCGAATGACAAGACGTTCAGTTGGCACCAGGACAGCGGCCGCGTCAACGTGGAGATGGAGAGCCATCCGCGGCCGCGGCTGTCGCTGAAGGTGGCCTATTTTCTGTCGGATACGAGCGAGCCGGGGCGGGGCAACTTCTGGGTGGTGCCCAGGAGCCACGTGCGGGATACGATCGACAGGCCGGAGAGCGGTATCGGCCAGCCGGAGGGAGCGATGCCGGTGCTGGCCAGGCCGGGAGACGCGGTGTTCTTTGACCGGCGGCTGTGGCATACGGCCAGCCCTAACTGGTCCGACATCACGCGGCGGGTGTTGTTTTACGGCTACGGCTACCGCTGGCTGCGCACGAAGGACGACATGACGGTCGACCATCTGTGGGATAGCGTCAGCCCGGTCCGCCGGCAGCTATTGGGCTGGAGCGTGAATGCCAATGGCCGCTTTTCGCCGACCGACGAGGACGTGCCGCTGCGCATGTGGCTGAAGAAGTACAGCCCGGCGGAGGCGGAGTGACGGGCGAGGAGAGAGGAGAGAGTGAAAAGGCTCTCTCCCGATTGCTCCTCAGTTGGTGTAGATTACTTGTACGGCCAGACGATGTCCAGGAAGGGTTGATCCATGACTGCTTTATTGTCCATGGGGCTGGTGGCGTACTCCTCGCGCGGGGACCCTGCGATCTGGAGGCCGTTTTCTTCGATCCATTTGTAGACTATGTCGTAGTAGCCCAGTATCTCCGGGAAGTGGGCCTGGCGCAGGGTTAGCTCTACATAGGCGATAGAGCCTCCGACCAATGTTCCGCTCTTTATGTCGCCGCTGACGGAGGGCACCGTTTTGACGGGGACGCCGACTTCGACAGGCCCGTTTTTCTCCTCATTGACCTCGCCGTGGTAGATGGCGACCGGCTTGCCGTCCTGTTCAACGCCGGTTTCGGCAATCAGCGCCGCCAGTTGCTCGTAGGACTCGCGCAGGTGGTCCTTCAGCTCGCCAATGTAGACATGGCGGGTGATGCTGATCATCTGGCGGTCCGGCTGTGTCACAGTCTTGACTGTGGGGGACATCTGGTTCTCCTTTTTTTGTAGCTCGTATAGCGAGCCGTTGATGGGTACGTAGAAGGCGATGGATTGGTCGCGGCCGTTCTGAACAACGGGCGGTGCGGTACTTTCTGCGTAGGGCGGCGCGTCGCGCAGGCTCACATGGCTTTGCGGCAGCCAGCGCTTGTAGATGGCCTGCCACATGGCATCGCGGCGGCGGCCGTGGTGGTGAAAAACGGCGTAGAGTCCGCCTGCCAGATGCTGGACGCCGACCGGTTTGCGCGGTTGGATTGAAACGTTCTCTCCGAAAAGAATGCCGGCATCGACCCGCATTTTGCTGCTTGCGGTACTGTCCTCGTTGGGGCGGTCGCGGCGGACCTGTACGTAGGAGGGCGGTTCGAACGGGTCGATGGCGGAGGCTGCTCCTCCGGCGCCGCCGGTGTGTTGCTTTAGCGTTGTCCAGACGGTTTCGCTGTCCGCTTCTGCTCCAACGCAGGGAATGTAGACCAGTTCGTGACCGGGACGCTGGCGGATCTCAGGCTGCAGCAGAAGCGGTTCCCAGTTGGTCGCGAAAAGTGTGGGCCGCCGCAGCCTGCGAAAGGCGCGGGGGCTGAGCTGGAAGCGCTTCTTGAAGGCGCGGCCAAATGCGGCAGGGGTCTCGTAACCGGCTGCCAGGGCGATCTGCGTCACCTGGTCGCCGCTGAGGATGAGGCGGCGGGCGGCCCATTCGAGGCGGATGCGGCGCACGTAGTCGCTGGTCGTCTCGTGGAGGTAGGCGGCGAAGATGCGGTGGAAATAGTACGGCGAGAAGCCGGCTACGGCCGCCAGCGTCTCGACGGTCAGCGGCGCGTCAATGTTCTCCTGGATGTGGAGGAGCACGGCGTTGAGCCGCTCGCGATGGTGGAGGATCGTCTCCTCACGCGTCTGCACTGCCTGTTGGTCTATCATGCGGCCAGTATAGCAGAACGAAATCGGGCAAACTATCCCGTTCTTGCTGTTTCAACCCTATTATGTGCGTTATTATCTGCGTTCAAGTTGAATAGGCATCTCTTCGTGCTGCGTGTTGCATATTGCGTAACCTGCACGAAAAGTATTTGGTGTCAATCAAAGGTTGCATTGGTTGTTCATTGCGTATGAGTTCGTCACCACACCCACAGGCCGTTTGAGGCTGCGCGCAGTTCAAGGGAGGACCCTTCGATGCAGATTACAGCAGTTACGCCGATCGTCGTGGACGCCGGCTGGCGCAATTGGATCCTGGTGAAGGTTGAGACGGACGAGGGTATCACCGGTTGGGGGGAGTGCAGCGACCAGGCCGTGAACGGTGTGGCAGGCGCGATCCGGGACCTGACACCGGTCGTGATGGGCCGCGATCCGAGGGCCTTTGAGCAGCGCTGGTGGGACATGTACCGGGCGTTTCAGTCGAGCCCCGGCGGCATCGGCGCAAAGGCGATAGCGGGCATCGAGCTGGCGCTGGTGGATATCGCGGCGCGGGCGCGAGGCTGCTCGGTGGTCGAGCTTTTCGGCGGGCCGACGCGGGAGAGCGTGCGCGTTTACTGGTCGCACTGCGGAACGAGCCGGATCCGCGTGCATGAGCTGATGGGCACGCCGCCGCTGCGTTCAATGGAGGATGTGGCGGCGCTGGGACGGGAGGTCGTCTCGAAGGGATTCACCGCGCTGAAGACGAACATCCTTTTCCCCGGCGATCCGGGACACGTCTACTTTCCAGGACGGAACCCGGGCGGCGCCACCGATCAGGTTGCGTCGAACGAGCTGATCGACCACGTCGTTGCGCAGATGGGCACCTTTCGCGACGCCGTGGGGCCGCAGTTCGATCTGCTTTTGGACTTGAACTTCAACTTCAAGCCGGAGAGCTGTCTGGAGATCGCGCGGGCTTTGGAGTCGCTGCATCTGATGTGGCTGGAGATCGATCTCTATGAACCGGAGGCGCTGGCAGAGGTGCGGCGCAAGACGAGCACGCGCATCTGCACGGGCGAGACGCTTTACTACGAACGCCAGTATCTGCCCTATCTGCAGGCGCGGGCGTCAGATTATCTGATGATAGACGTGCCCTGGAACGGCTTTGCGCCGTCGAAGCGGGTGGGAGAGCTGGCGCAGACATTCCAGATGAACATCGCGCCGCACAACTACTACAGCCATCTCTCGTCCTTCATCAGCGCGAGCCTGTGCGCGGTGCTGCCGAACGTGAAGATCATGGAGATCGACATCGACGACGTGCCCTGGAAGGATGAGATGGTGACGAATGTACCGGAAATCATCGACGGGCAGATGACCACGCCTTCCGGTCCGGGCTGGGGCGTCGATATTGTGGAGGAGGTTCTGCACGCCCATCCGGTGGCGTAGGGGCCGGCTTCTCAGCGCTGTTTCTCGTCCGGCAAGGTGATGCGAATAACCTCGCCGACGATGGTCGTAGGTCCGTCGGGGCCGGGGATGGGGCGGTTGGGTGTGCCCTGCCCGGTTGAGATGTAGATTTCGCCTGGCGAGACCAGGGTAATGTTGGTAGGCATGTCGAGGCCCTCCGCGAGAAGGTACTCTTCGCTGCCGTCAGGTGCGTAGCGGGTGACGCGTCCGGTGAAGCGGAGGTAGCCGCCGTGGAGGGCGGGCTGGTCCGGGTTGAAGAGATCATGGGTCGGTTCAATCGGGTCGGCGGGGCCGCTGGTCATTTCGACGACGTAGATATTGCCGTCACCGTCGACAGCCACGTCGATCGCGGTTGTCAGGCCCAGGACCGCGTCTTCAATCGCCCCGTCATCGGGGTCTACGCGTACGATCACGCTGTCACCGGGAACGAAGGCGATGGTCTCGCCTTCAACGACGAGGGAGCCGGTGAAGAGAGCCACCAGCAGATCGCCGTTACGCGGATCGACGGCCACGCCGGTGGGCACCGACTGCTGACCGCTGGCAAGCGCGCCGAACTGTGTGATCTTCTGGCGCTCGCCTTCGGCGACAGTGATAACGGAGAGCGCATTGGCCGTGCTTTCAGCGACATAGATCTGGGAATGATCGCGCGAGAAGGCGATTCCGGTCATGTTGCTCAGCGCGGAAAGGTTCCGCCCCATGCGCTTGTACGGGCTGACCTCGTAGAGACCGATGCGATCGTGGCCGCCGTCCACGCTGAGATAGAGGTGGCCGTCGGTGTGGTGAAGCAGATCGCCGGCGCCGCTGACCTCATCGCGCCAGGTGGAGTATTCACTTAGCGCGTTGTAGGTGGGCAGGTGTTGAAACCAGACAGTGCGTTCCCCTTCATCGCTGAAATCGCCGTCGCTGTTTGTGTCGTGGAAGTGGGTGAGTTTGCCGCTCCACTTCTGGGGATCGACGGTATTCCGGCCGGTGCCCGCCTCTGCCACCATGAGTGAACCGTCCGACAGGACAACGACCCCGCGGGGATTGGACAGCCCGGTCAGGACGGTCTCGATGAGGGGGCCTTGCTGAGGCGCGGGGCCACCTTCGGAGCTATTCTTTTCGGCATTCAGATTGTTGGATTCAGGTTGACCCTGCGAAAGAAGAGCGGAGAAAACGAAATACGCAAGGAGCGCCACAACGGCGGTGAAAAATACGAAAAAACGTCGTTGTTTTAACATATTCACGATCACGGAAGTTTATGTCCACAGAAGTGAGTACTCGGTTTCCGGATCGAAGATCTGTACTTTTTCGCCGTCGAACTGCAAGACGCACCGGTTCGCCAATCTTCAGTAGTTGACGCGGGTCTGCCAGAACGAAAAGATGCAGATCGTCTATCCGTACTTTTTGCAGAAAAAGCTTTGCGAGGGATGGGTTTACACCATGCGGCAGGTGTTCTCCAAGCGACCCAGTTTTTCGATTTCAATAACGACGGTATCGCCGTCCTTCATCCAGACCTTGGGGTCGCGGCCCATGCCGACGCCGTGGGGCGTGCCGGTGAGGATGACGTCTCCGGGCTCGAGGGTGAAAGCGTTGGAGCTGAACTCGATCAGCTCGGCGACGCCGAAGATCATTTCCCGCGTGTTGCTCTCCTGCATGACTTCACCGTTGAGGAGGCAGCGGATATCGAGAACCTGGGGATCCGGCACCTCGTCGGCAGTAATGAAGGCGGGGCCGATGGGGCAGAATGTGTCGAGGCTTTTGCCGCGGATCCATTGGGGGTCGCCCAGCTGGAGATCGCGGGCGCTGACGTCGTTGGAGCAGGTGTAGCCGGCGACGTAGTCGAGCGCGTCGTCGCGGCTGACGTGGCGGGCGGTCTTGCCGATGACGGCGGCCAGCTCAGCTTCGTAGTCGACCTCGGTGGTGAGCTGCGGGCTCCAGACGATCTCGTCGCCGGGGCCTACGATGCTGGTGGTGAACTTGGTGAAAATGACGGGGCGGTCGGGGGGCGGCGTGTTGGTCTCGCGGCAGTGGTCCAGGTAGTTCAGGCCGATGGCGACGATCTTGCCGGGCCGGTCCATGGGGCAGAGGAGGTCGACGCTGCCCCGGTTGACGGAATCGGTGACGGTGCCGGTCTTCCCGGCGAGGATATCGCACCAGGTGGCGTCGGTGACTTCGATGGTATCGCCGCTGGCGACGCCGTAGACTGTTTTTCCGTTATGCTCAAAACGCAACCATCTCATCTGTTCTGCTCCTCGGCGAATTGGCTTGAATGGGTCTGTTTTCGGTGGATGAGCCCCGGCCGGCTGGAGCGGGACGCTCGGCCCGGATGGGGCAACGGTTACTGGATTCTGCCGGTGACGAGCGCCCGCTTGAAATGGGCTACTGTACGGGCGACGCCTTCTTTAAGGGGGGTATACGGCACCTCTTGCAACAGGGCCTGCAAGGGCCGTTCATTCTGTGCCTCTGCAAAGGGAAGGGGCGTGTCCTCGTAGGTGATGCGGCCCGCTGCGGTGGGCTCGGCGGCAACGATGGCGTCAACGATCTCGGACATATGCGCAACGCTGCCGCGGATGTTGAAGACCTCTGCGCCTTCGAAGGGAATGCGGGCCAGTTCTATAAAGGTGCGTGCGACGTCGTCGGCATACTGGTAGCCGCAGGTCCCGCCGAAGGAGATATGGTAGGCTTCGTCCTTGGCGGCGGCGAGCATGGCCTGGGTGGGGGTGGAGGTCATGCCCTGATCGCGCGCGGGGCCGTAGACGGTGTAGGGGCGGAGGGCGAGGCTGGCGATGCCGTCGTCCTGCCAGTAGATGCGCGCTGTTCCTTCGTTGGCGCCTTTGTAAACGCCGTAGAGATTGAGCGGATGGAGGGGGTCGCCGTCCTGCACTTCCGGCCCATAGAGGTCGGCGCCGCCGTAGACGGCCATGCTGCTGGCGTAGACGACGGAGGCGATGCCGGCCTGCTTGGCGGCTTCAAAGACGTTGACGGTGCCGACGACGTTCACGGCCGCGCCGAGCGGTGGATTGGCCTTGCAGAAGGGCACCTGCAGGGCGGCCAGATGAATGATGCGGTTGGCCCCGCTTTCGGAAACCGCGCGGGCGACGGCTTCGCTGTCGGTGATATCGTCTTTGACGAAGTGGACTCGGGCGATCTCGTCCGGCTCCATGAGCAGCTCGAGCCGGTGCGTGCTGTTGCCCAGGTCGTAGACGGTAACGTCGACGTTTTCGCGGATCAGATTGTGCACGGTCCAGGCGCCAAGACAGCCCAGCGCGCCGGTCACAAAGAATCGTTCGTCAGCCATCATGCTCGCTCGCGTTTTTCGTAATGCCCCTTCGTCGTGAGACAGGAGAGTTTCTCACGACTCAAACGTCCGGTCAGTTTCGTGGTATCCTACCACTGGCGTTTCATTTGTCAATTCTGACGGTGGATTTGAGTTTACCTCGGATAACGTTTAAGATTTGCAAAACCCATGCGCTTCGCAGCCGGCACACCGGGGCCTCAGCGTTGCGCTCACCGCGTAGAAGGCGCTACGGACCTACAAATGACTGAAAACAGCTCTGCCGCGATAGACACGCGTGAATTGCGGAATGCCTGCGGCCTGTTCGCTACGGGAATCACGGTTGTTACGACCGAACTGGACGGCGAGGTGCATGGCATGACGGCCAATGCGTTCATGTCGGTGTCGCTGGACCCGCCCCTGCTGGTGGTGTCCGTCGGGCACAAGGCGAGGCTGCATGATCTGTTGCAGCAGACCGGCCGCTATGCAATCAGCATTTTGCGACACGACCAGGAGGACTTCAGCAGCCACTTTGCCGGCTGGCCGGTGGAGGGACTGGAGGTCGTGTTCGAGCGCCGCAAAGATTACCCGGTCCTGCCCGATGCCCTGGCCTGCTTTGTGTGCAAGGTGGTGGACGCCCATCCCGCCGGCGACCATACGCTTTACATCGCGGAGGTCGAATATCTGGAGTACAACGCAGGTGAGCCGGTGCTGTTCTACGGTGGGAAGTACCGGCAGATGACGCCTGCGGATGAAGGTTAGGCCGGATCAGCCGGTGCGGTCGGCCTGCGCCCACCGATCCTTCATGGCCCGCATCTCCTCGTTGATTGGGACGGCGCGGCCGGGAACGCGGCTGTTGTCGTCGTAGAGCCAGTTTCCCTGGTTATCACGTAAGACGGGTTGACGCTGCGCCGCGGGGGGCGGGTCGACTGCTCTGGCCGGTTCAGCCGCATACCAGTAGGCGACCGACGACATTTCGTTGGCGAGATGGTTGCCGTGGCCGTGTTCGATCGTGACTTTGACCTCTTTCTGAAAGCGCACGGGGTTTTCAAGGTGGAGCACGTAGGAGGATTGGTAGCCGCCGGTGTCTTCTTCGAAAATGGATGAGCCGTTGCGCAAGAAGGCGTTCTTCTGCATGCCCCAGGCCTGGTTGAGATAGTCCTCGCTTCCGGTGCCGTGAATGTCGGGCGGCCAGCTGTAGCCATCGACCCAGATCATGTCATCCCCTTCGCCCCACCAGGTTCCCTGGAAGTTGGTAACGGACAGTGTGCAGCCGATATAGTGGCCGCGGCCCTTGGTGTCCAGGATGACGTAGTTGTCCTCCCAGGCCTGCCTCTCCTTGTTGACGATATTGGCCTCCGGCCTGTTGACGGTGATCTCGTGTCCCCAGCCGCCGAAAGGGTTGGTGCGGCGGAACTCGGCGTGGAAATAGCCCTTGTCCTCAGTCAGATCGTCGACCTGTTCGTAATCGAAGTAGAAGTACTGCATGTGTTCTTCGGCGCTCTCGTTGATCAGCTCGACAAGGGCGCGCTCGCGGAAGGGCATGGCGGCGTAGCAGTTGAGGGCGCAGCCTGACTCAAACTGATTGTTCCAGCGGGTGGAGGCGGTGAACAGCTGGGACTGGTAGGAGTTGACGATCGCGTTTCCCAGTCCGAAGAAGTCTCCCAAGGGCGAGAGGACGCTGGGGTGGTCGGCGTTGTCCCAGGTGATTTTGAGCAGGCAGTCGCGGTAGTGGTTGCGCTGCGTCATCCAGATATGGGTGAGGAGGCCGGGGCCGCGGATGTCGGCAAGGACGCGTGACTCGCCTGCGGGGATGGTCCAGCGGTCGGCGTTGCGCCCGCTTGTGTCCCAGGAGGAGGCGCGGCCGGTGCGCGCGGCGGTGATGGTTGTAAGGTCTGCCAGCATGGGTCTGGTGCTCCGTGAGGTGTTGGTTGTCGACAAGGGTCAGAGCAGATCGATCGGCATTGGACACCTTCCTGATGCTTGAAGCGTCCGCTGCCGGTCGGAAACTTTATGGTTGCACAGAGGATGAGCAGAAGTTTTTTGACGGCGATCTTCTCTTCCCCTATAATGTACCACGATCTCTGAACCGGAGTGAATCCCGCTGGAAATCTGAATTCTTGAATTGCCGAACTCGCCAGGCCCATTGACAGTTGCTGCAGCCCGGACGGTGACGCAATGAGAGCGTAGAACTCTTGACAGGAGACACCCTCGGTTCGGAATATCGGTCAAATTACCACGAGAACAGGAGCCAAAGCAATGACAAGTATGTTGAACACGTCCCCGCAGGCGGACAACGAAGCTCGCAATGTTGGCCGCAGGACTTTCCTGAAGATGATGGCTGCTGGCGCTGCCGCATCTGCACTGGCCGCGTGCGCGGCCGGGGCGCCCGCTGAGGTGGCCGCTCCCGCTGCCGCGCCGACCGCGGTACCGACACCCGAGGCTGTTGCCGGGGCCGGTATGATGCGGCCGGAAGGCAACCCGGTGCGCGGCGGCACACTGAGGACGGCCTTTGGTGTGACGATGTCGCACTTTGACGCCCACCAGGGCGGTGGCACCCATGTCCTGAGCCACATGTACAACAACCTGGTTCGCAACAACCTGGTTGACGGACTGCGCACGATCATCCCCGACCTGGCCGAAAGCTGGGAGGTAGGTGAGGGCGGCCTATCCTATACCTTTACGCTGCGCGAGGGTGTCACATACCATGACGGCGAAGCCTTCTCCGCTCAGGACGTAGTGGCGACCTTCAACCGCATTCTCGACCCGCCGGAAGGTATTGTAAGCCCGCTGAAGGCCAACTTCACCTTTGTGGACTCGGTCGAGGCGGTGGATGACATGACGGTGCGGTTCAATCTGAACTCGCCGCGACCGTTCTTCCTCAACCTGCTGACGCCCACCAATGCGCTGATCTACTCGAAGAAGTCGTTGGAAGAGCACAACTACGACCTCCGCGAGGTCATTGCCCCGGGGACGGGCGCTTTCCGCTTTGTCGACCATCTGCCGGCAGAGAAGTGGATACTTGAGGCCAATCCGGACTACTGGGATCCGGAGCTTCCCTATGTGGACGGGATTGAGTTGCTGCACGTGCCCGCGTGGTCCGACCGCGGTACTGCCGTGCTTACCGACCAGGCTGACATGTCGTGGAACGTCGCCAAAGAGACGTGGGACGAGGGCAAGAATCGCCCCGACTCTGTGCAGGCCAACCAGCTCGCCAACTTCGGCGCGTATTGGGTCTTTATCAATAACCGCGAGTCACCTTTTGACGACCCCCGCGTGCGCAAGGCGATCCATCTGGCTGTCAGCAAGCAGAACCTGGCGGCTGCGTTCGGCACGCAGGAGCTGATCAACATCACGCGTTGGGTACCGCAGGGTGATCCCTACGCCACAACGCCAGAAGAGCTGTCGACGATGCCTGGCTACAGGGCGGAAAAGGATGAGGATATCGCGACCGCGCAGCAGCTGTTGGCCGACGCAGGCTACGGTGACGGCCTGTCAGGCATCGAACTGCTGGCGGCGGCCGGGCCCCAGGGCGAACTGCTGGCCCCCGCCTTCCAGGATATGCTCAAGCGTCATCTGAACATCGAGACGGAGATCCGCATTGTCGAACGTGCGCTGCTTGGCTCTGAACAGCAGTCGGGCAACTACCAGTTGATGGTGCACACGCGCGGGCACAGTGTCTCCGACATCTCGCCGCGCGGCAACCTGTGGTGGGCCACCGGAGGTTCGCAGAACTTCGGCGGTTACAGCAACCCCGACTTCGACGCACTGCTGGGTAGCATTGACGTGGAACTGGACGTCGAGACTCGCACAGGGCAGATCGCCGACGCGCAGAATCTGCTGGACGAGAACCCGCCGGAGTACCTCGTCGGCTACACTTACCACCTGCCGATGTGGAACAACCGCGTTCATGGCTTGGCGCTGGACCGGCGTATCTTCGCCGAGTGGGGACGCATGGAGACGGTCTGGATCGACCCTGATGCATAGAAAAGCGACCGTTGCCTGTGATCCGTGGTCTTTGAAGATGCGGGTTGTGGCAACTGTACGCTGACTTCGTCAGCCGTGAAGGTTGCGAACAGTTGAAAGTCGAATGGGCGGCGCGACGATGCCCGGTCGCCGGGCTGTTGCGCCGCCCATTCGATGAAGAAAAGCGGAACCCCTCCAAACGCACATGTCAAAGTACCTTCTCAACCGCCTGCTAATCGCCATCCCGACCATATTTGGCGTCACTGTATTGATTTTCCTGGCGATGCGAGTGATTCCAGGCGATCCGCTGCAGTTGATCGTGTCTGAGTCGGACGGGATTTACGTTCTGAGTGAAGAAGAGCTGCAGGCCGTGCGCGCCAGTCTGGGATTGGATCAGCCATATTACATTCAGTATTACGATTGGATGCGGCAGGTGATCAGCGGAGATATGGGCTCCTCTTTCTGGAACAAGGAGCCGATCAGCGGCATGATCCTGCGGCGAGGCCCAATATCGGCGCAGATTGCCATCATGGCCGTCCTGCTCTCATGGCTGATTGGGGTGCCGATCGGGATGCTCAGTGCGATGTGGCGCAATTCGCTGATGGACCATCTGTCGCGCGTCGGCATTACTGTCTTTATTGCGGTGCCAAGCTACTGGCTGGGCCTGCTGATCATTCTTTTTTCGGTTCTTGTCTTTACCTGGCGACCTCCGATTACGATAATCCAACTGTGGGAGGATCCGTTAGGCAATCTGTCGATGACAGTGCTGCCGGCCATGGCGCTGGGGCTGGGTCTTTCGGCGGCCACCGCGCGCATGGCCCGATCGGCCGCACTGGAAGTACTGTTCGAGGACTATATCCGCACGGCGCGGGCCAAGGGGCTGCGGGAGACGCTCGTGGTGTGGCGTCATGTCTTCAAGAACGCGATGCTGCCGGTCGTTACCACGACGGGGTTGGCGTTGGGCGGCCTGCTGGGGGGCGCGGTTTCGGTTGAGACAGCATTCGCGGTGCCCGGGCTTGGAAAGCTGCTGGTGCAGGGCATGACCGAACGGGACTGGATGATGATCCAGAACCTTGTACTGCTCTATGGCATGATTTATGTCATTATCAATCTACTGGTCGATCTGAGTTACGCGTTTCTCGATCCCCGCATTCGCTACGAATAGTGGATAGGGAGCTGTGGCCGGCGGTCCGGTTTGCGGAAGCCGCCCGCCGAGGACTTGCCGCTATCCCCCCAATGAGGGAGCCGACATGGCTACAACAGGCGCCGCGCCTGCCGATTCCGAAGGTATCGTTCTCGACATAGAGGGCCGGCAACCGCATGTTTTGCTTCGATTCGGCAGTTCAATGGGACGCTTTGTGCAGTCCTCGCCGATCGGAGCGGCGGCAGTGGGAATCTGGCTGATAATGTTTATCATGGCAGTCTTTGCGCCGCTGCTCTCCCCCTACGATCCGCTGGAAGCCGACTACGCCGCGATTCGCGCCGCGCCGACCGCGGAGCACATTCTGGGTACCGATCAGCTGGGGCGGGACCTGCTCAGCCGCATCATTTACGGTGCGCGGATCACGCTGATTGTGAGCATCACGGCCGTGTTTGTCGGGGATCTAATCGGTTTTGTGTGGGGCATCGCGAGCGGGTATCTGGGGCAGAGATTCGATCTGATCAGCCAGAGGGTTGTGGATGTGTTAATGTCCTTTCCCGGTCTGATCCTGGCGCTCCTGTTGCTGGTCGTGCTGGGGGCTGGCCTGGTAACGGTTATCGTCGCCATCTCGGTAACGCGGATTCCCTCGGCCACACGGATTACGCGTGCTGTAGTGCTATCGATCAAGGAGACCTCCTACGTTGAAGCGGCCAAGATGATCGGGGCGTCGAATGTCCGGATCATGGTGCGCCATGTTGCCCCGCAGGCGGTGGCGCCGATTCTGGTAGTGGCGACTCTGCATTTGGGCGGCGCCATATTCGCCGAATCGGCACTGAGTTTTCTGGGGATGGGGATTCCCCCTCCGGCGCCGAGCTGGGGCAATATGCTGGGCGGCGTACTGGCCGCGGCGTTTCGTCCGCCGTGGTGGCTGGTCATCTTTCCCGGCGTGGCGATCACGATTGCAATTATGGCTGCCAACCTCTTTGGCGACGCCTTCAGGGATTTCCTCGATCCGAAGCTGCGGCGGCGGATTGACTGAAGTCTCGGTTCCGTCGTCCGTTTTGTCATTTCTACAGCCCCAGCCCGCCGCGATGAGTTAATCTTCGACACAAAAAATCAGATAAGGAGAATGCCGTGCCCTTCCAGGTTCTGGACTTCCATACGGACATCCGCAATGTGCTGACAACGCCGGAGATCCGCGCCCGCTTTTTGCAGGTGGACGTGGGCCATACCGCGCAGAGCCATACGCATGATCTGGGCCATGAGATTTTCTTGATTTTGCAGGGGCAGGCTGAGTTCACGATTGAGGGTCACGCCGAGGTGTTGGGGCCGGGTCAGCTTTGCATTGCGCTGACCGATGAGGCGCACCAAGTGCGCAATGTGGGGGACGAGCCGGTTATCATGTACTTGTCGGTCACCCCGCACATCCAGCCGACCCATACCTATTGGAATGAGGACGGCACGAAGAAGCCGCCTCGATTCGCGCTGAATACCGCCTACGACGTAGAGCCGGACCGCGAAACCGCTACCGACGAGTTGCTGGATCGGCAGCTGGCCGCGGCCGAAGCTTGGTTGGACGCTGTCGAGACGAATACGGAGACGCAGCGGGAGCAGATCGTTGCCTATAAGGCGGCACGCGCGGCTGGAGATGAAGAGGCAGCATTGGCGGCACGTGATGCGATGTGGGATTCCCTTTACCCGGCTTTCAAGGGAGCCTTCGCGCTGGCCGACGTTTGGAACAGCTTCACCTCGCGCACCGTGGACACCGACTATACCGGTCCTTAGTTTTCCTCCAACGACCAAACATGTTAACCACTGACCACCGACCGGAGAAATTCAAGTGAAAAGAGTGAAGATCGGCGTCATCGGATGCGGGGCGATCGCCCAGGTGCATCATATGCCCAACCTGAAGGAGTTGCAGGACGAGTTTGAGGTGACTGCGGTCTGCGACGTGTCGGAAGGCGCGGCCCAATATGTGGCCAACCGCTTTCACGTGCCCCAGTACTTTACAGACTACCGCGATCTGCTGGCATCTGACGTGGAGGCTGTTCTGCTGTGTCAGACGGACCCGAAAAAGGGTGTGGCCGTTGACGCCTTCGATGCGGGCAAGCACGCTTTTGTGGAAAAGCCGGTCTGCTTTTCCCTGCAGGAGTGCGACGAGATGATCGAGGCCTGCAAGCGTGCCGGGACGGTGGGGCAGGCGGGCTATATGAAGGTCTATGACCCGGCGTTTGAACGGGCCAAGCAGGAAGCGGCCGGTATGGATGTGCGTTTTGTGCAGATCAATCACATGCACCCGAACAACGCGCTCCATCTGCAGCAGTTCGACGTGCGCAGCTTCGGCGATCTTCCGCAAGGTGCGATCGAGAGCGCGATGAAAGGGAGGGAAGCGGCGCGCAAGCAGGCCATCGGCGACGCGGCTCCCCACGTAGAGCGCGCCTTCCATCTGCTGTCGGGAAGCATGATTCACGACCTGTACGGTTTGCGCGAGATAATGGGCCTGCCGGTCGAAGTGTCGCATACGGAGATCTGGCAGGAGGGACGGGCCGTTACTTTCACTTTGATCTACGAAAACGGCGCCCGTTGCGTCGGCACCTGGATCGACCTGCCCGATCTGTGGGATTTCAAAGAGACGCTGGAGATCTATGGTGACGACAAACGGGTCGTTGTCGCCTATCCGACCGGTTTTTCGAAGGGAATCCTGTCGACGGTGACGGTACAGGGGATCGATAGCGAGGGCACAACCTACCGGACTGAGCCATACATCGACTGGGACAGCGCATTCGTGCAGGAGCTGCGCCACTTCCATGACTGCATCGCCAACGGCAAGGCGTCGCGCACGTCGCTGGAGCATGCACGCAAGGATGTGGAGCTGATTATTGATATTATTGGGGCGTATAAGGGATAGTGCCGTAAAAAGTAAGGCGTATTGCGTGGTGGTAGAATAGCCAAGGGGTGTCCGGGCTTTGCACGCAGAAGATCTTGCGGGAGCGGCGGTCGCTTCGGAATGACGGTATGATGTATTGGAAGGATAGGGCGAACGATCATGGCTCTTACACGAGTAAGACTGCGACGCTTCACTGCCTTCGAAGAACTGGAAGTAGAGTTTTCTCCTGGTATCAATGTCTTCGTAGGCGATAATGGTACCGGGAAAACGCATCTAATGAAGGTTTGTTATGCCGCGTGCGATGCCTCGAAGTCACACATAACTTTCGACAACAAGTTGATTGACGTTTTCCTGCCATCGGGACGCGTCTTGGGGCGTTTGATTAAAAGACAGCAAGGTAGCAAAAGAGGCGCGGTGGAGGTGTTCCGTGACAAGCGGAGACTGCGTGCCTCCTTCTCAAACCTTGCTAGGGCGCCAACTTCCCCGACCATTACCGGCGCAACCCAGTGGGCGGAACCGCCTATCAAGAGTGTCTACATCCCACCCAAGGAGATGCTTGCCAACGCGCCCGGCTTTCGGTCCCTTTATGGGCAGCGCCAAATCCAATTTGAGGCAGTCTATGATGATCTCCTTCAGTGGGCTTTTCTTCCGCTCCCGCGCGGCCGAATCGAAACCCAGATCAAGCACCTGTTTCCCGACCTGGAAAGGGCGCTCAGAGGAAAGGTTACGGTAGATAACGAGGAATTCTTTCTGCGCAGCGGACAGGGAAAAATTGAGTTTACATTGCTTGCTGAGGGCATTCGCAAACTCGGTCTTTTGTGGATTTTGCTTCGAAATGGGACGTTGCAAGAGGGCTCTGTGCTGTTCTGGGATGAACCTGAGACAAATCTGAATCCGAAGTACTTCGGCGTGGTAATCAAAGTATTGCTGGAGTTGCAGCGAATGGGTGTACAGATTTTCTTCGCCACCCATGATTACGTTATCCTCAAAGAACTTGATTTACGCCGAAAAAGCAAGGACAAGGTCGTATTCCATTCGCTGCACAGACAGGAAGAGACTGGCGACATTTCATGTAATTCGACGGACTCCTTTCTTGAAATCGACCCAAATGCAATTTCGGATACATTCGACGACTTGTATGACCGTGAGGTGGAGCGTAGCTTGGGACATCTTGTTCAATGACGAAAACTGCCTTTGCATGGCCCACCGTCAGGTTCGTGGATTCGCCCGCTTGTCAGAAGCTGTACAGTTTTCAATATAACTGCGTGGAACAAAAGGTTCTCCGAT
The DNA here is from genome assembly GCA_009841235.1 of Caldilineaceae bacterium SB0661_bin_32. GTDB lineage: Bacteria > Chloroflexota > Anaerolineae > Caldilineales > Caldilineaceae > Bin5. The sequence goes on from VXMH01000076.1 coordinate 156,451, forward strand.
CTGACTGTCACCCGCCTGAGCGCAAAGAACGCAAAGCCAGCAACAACCTGATAGACTACCTCTGATGAAAACGCTGATCGTCGCCTGCATCCAACAGAAGATGCGGCTGCCCCAGACGCTGGAAGAGTACCGGGAAGACCTGCGCAGGTTCCTGCGGGCTGCAGAGACCAAGCGGGCGCGGCTGGTGGTCTTCCCGGAGCTGGCCGGGGTGATGGTGATTCCCCCGCTTCTGGGCGGCTTCCAGGCGAACCTGCTCAAGCGGGCGGATTTGGCGCGGCGGCGGCAGTCAAGCCTGTGGCAGAAGTTCAGCGGCGGCATTTCCGGCGCGCTGGCCGGATGGCTCAACTCGGATTTCCGCCAGATGGCCGGCGCGCTGTTGACGACGCAGCCGGATATGGTCTGGGATGCCTACGACGAGGTTTTCGGCGGGCTGGCGCAGGAGTTTGACGTTACGCTGGTTGCGCCGAGCGCCTATCTGCCGGACCCGCTGGACGGCGTGCTGCGCAACCTCGCGGTAGTGTACGGCCCCGGCGGCGAGCGGCTGGGGTACCAGGCCAAACGGGTACTGCATCCTGAGGACGAGGACCTGGCCCAGCCCGGCCACGAGTGGAATGTCATCCCGACGCCGGTCGGCCGGATCGGGCTGATGTTGGGCGGGGACCTGCTCTACCCGGAAGTGGGGCGGCTGCTTGCCTATCAGGGCGCGGAGCTGTTGATCGCCCAGGGCGCGGCCACGGAGCGGGTATTGTATGAAAAGTTGCGGGCCGGAATGCTGGCGCGAATGCAGGACAACCAGTTGTTCGCGGCAATCAGCTTTCTGGTCGGCCACAACGAGTTCAGCCGCCGGCAGCGAGACCCATTCCTCGGGCGTTCGTCGGTGCTTGCGCCGCAGGAGCTTACGCCGCGGGCAAGCGGTGTTCTGGTGGAGTCGTCTAACTTTCGCAGCGAGAGCGTGCTGTCGGCAGTGTGGGACTTTGAAAAGCTGGCCGAGTTGTGGGAAACGTCGGACACGCCGGTGCGGAGCCAGCTTCCCCTGGACGCGGTCGGCCCGGCCCTGGCGCAGCTTTACAAAAAGATGAACCAGTTAGCGCAGAGCGGACGCCATCCTCGACCATTTAGCGAAGCGCAAAGGCCGGAAGGGGCCGAAGCGCTGCCGGCAATTCCTGAACCGCAGGAACCTGAGACAAAAGAACGCCCCGTGGAAATGGAAGAGAGCGTGACGGTGCCCAACAGAACGAATTCAACCCTTAGTCTGGATGACTTGCCTGTGCTGTCGTCGGTCACCTCCTACTGGGGAGATGCGTCCGACACAGAGATCAAAGCCTCCTTGCCCGCCCATGTTCCGGTCAGTTTGACCCCCGAGTCGGATGATTGGGAATACGACGAATTTGCATCTTTGCAGGAAAAGGGAACGGAAGGCAAGACAACGAGCGCAAAAATGCAAACAGGGGAGTCGGATGAACTGCAGGAGCTTTCCGGACCGGAGGCGGACGCTGTGGAAGGGATGGCCGCGCAAAGCGAAAGTCCGGAGTTTGCGCAGAGCGGACGCCATCCGCGGCCATTTAGCGAAGCGCAAAAGGTTGCCGCCAAGCAGGCAGGTGATAGCCAGGCCGACGATGAGGAAAGTGAGGAGGAGACCCAGGAGATGGATGCTCTTCTTGCACCAAAGGCCGAAGACGACCGCGAGCAGACAGGCTGAAGTTTTGCGCTGAGCCGACCGCATCCGCCGCGCGCATTTGGCGAAGCGGAAACAGCCGGACGTAGAACGCTATGGGAGGACCGGCTCTGCCTTGGCAGACTGAATCAGGCGCAGCATCTCGTCGACGTCGGTGATTTTGACTCGCGGTTGTCCCCGCAGGGCGCCCCGTTCGTTCTCGATCTGCTCCAGGATCTGCCAGTCGGCGAAGGAAACGTAGGGTACGCCTTTCTTCTGCAGCAAGGGAACAATGTCACTCGGCCGGCCGTGCCCGTCGGTTTTGTCCTGAGCCGACCGCATCTGCCGCGCATTTGGCGAAGGGCAAACTTGGGAGCCGGAGCTATTCGCCGCGGCTGGGTCGCCGGGAACTGACGCGGCGGCGTTTTTCACATCTTCCATCATCAACTTTACCGTTTCAACGGCGTCGGGCTTGTTCGTGCCGATCACGCCGGTCGGGCCGCGTTTGGCCCAGCCGACCGTGTACTCGCCGGGCACGACCGCGCCGCCGTGTTCGGCGGTCACGCGGCCCTTTTCGTTTGGAATGATGCCCCAGCGGTCATGGAAGGGCACCCCGGGAATCGGAACGCCGCGATAGCCAATCGAGCGGAACACCAGCCCTACGTCATATTCTGCAAACGTACCGATACCGCGGCATGCAACGTAGCCCGTTTCGGTAGCTTGCAGCGCGTTTTTCTCGGTGGTCATGGCGCTGACCGCCCCTGCAGGGCCGGATATTTCTGTCGGCGAGCGCAGGAAGTGGAAGATGACCTGCTTGGGTTTGCCGGTGGAGCCGCGCTCCGCCAGCGCCTGCAACGTTTCCAGGTTGCGGCGGGCCGTGCGGTCTCCTTCCATCTCGGCCTGGCTGGCGTCGTCGAGAACGAGGTCGGCCGGATTGACGATGACGTCGGCAATCTCCAGCTCGCCCAGTTCCTTGATCTCCGGATTGGTGAACTTGGCCTGCACCGGCCCGCGGCGGGCGAAGATATGGATGCGCTTGACGTTGCTGTCGCGCAGCGCCTCAAGGGCGTAGTCGGTAATGTCGGTTGTCTCCAGCTCGGCAACCGATTTCGCGAGGATGCGGGTTACATCCATCGCGACATTTCCGACGCCGATGACCGCGACACTCTCGACGCTCAGGTCGAAACTGAAGTGACGGAAATCGGGATGGCCGTTGTACCAGGCGACGAATTCGGTGGCGGAGAAGCTGCCCTTCAGATCTTCACCGGGAATGCCGAGCCTTTTGTCGGACTGGGCTCCGACCGCGTAGACGATCTGATCATAGTGCGACTTCAACTCCGCATGGGTGATGTCGGCGCCGAGATCGACGTTGCCGAAGTAGCGGACGCGGCTGTCCTTCATCGTGCGCTCGTAGATACGGGTGACGGACTTGATCTTCTGGTGGTCGGGGGCGACGCCGTAGCGCACCAGTCCGTACGGGGTGGGAAGCCGGTCGAAGAGATCGATCGAAACGTGGGCATCCTTTTGTTGCAGCAGTGCGCCTGCGGCGTAGAATCCAGATGGTCCCGCGCCGATGATCGCGACGCGTACTGGTCTGCTGCTGCTGCCAAGTCTTCCTGTAAAGGTCAACGCAATTTCCCTTTGTATACTGAGTCTGCGTAAGAACTACAATACGCCAGAGAATTTCACAGCTTCCGCTGGAGAAGAGACTGAAACTGCCGCGCCAGTGTGAGAACGCCGATACCGAGCTGAAAGTATTCGGCGGGGCCGATGGTTTCGAGAGCCGTCTCGCCGTCCTCGTCGGTACGCGCGCTGGATAGCCAGGCAAAGACGCCGCCCAGCAGCGCGCCCCCAATCATGCCTGCCAAGATGATACCTGTCCGGCCGCTTTCCTTCATCGTCAGTCTCCACTATATCCGGCGCCGCCAATTCTACGCGTAAGCGCTTGTACAATTCGCAGTTCTGTCCCCGTTCATACCGGGCAGCGTGCGGCTCGCCGCCAAAACTGACTGCGGCGCTGGCGCCAGCGCCGCAGTCTTTGTGAGCAATCAGTGTCTTTGCGCTGAGCGGACGCCATCTTTGCGCTGAGCCGACCGCATCCGCCGCGCATTTGGCGAAGCGCAAACAGGCCATTTAGCGAAGCGCAAACAACGGCAGATGCCGCTCCCGTCATGTGCCGCGACTCATCGGAGATCTGAACTGCCTTATTTGAGGGTCATCTCCTTGACGAGAATGCGATGATCGAGCTGGGGCGCCCATTCGACACGGCCGCCGAGGCCATAGGCCAGATCCAGGTGGCCGATGTAGCCGATGGCGACGTCCTCATGCACGATCCGGCTGAGCTCCTGCAGCGTCATCTCCCGCTCGTCCCCGGTCTGGGGTAGCGCCTTCATCCAGACGGCGTCGGCTTCCTCGTTGCAGTAGACGGAGAGGATGCCTTCGCAGGAGTAGTAGAAGCGGTAGGAGGAGGCGTAGTCCATGATCTCGTTGCCGTGCAGGTGGATGGCGACGAAGTTCCGTTCTTCGGGAACGTCCTTGATGTTGATCAGCATCACCTGGCCGAAGCCTTCGGGATCGTAGAAGGTGGTGGTTACGCTGAAGCCGACGTCGGTGAGCATGGAGGCAACCGCCTGAATCACCTCGTCGATTCTGGGGAAGACGGCATGGCGGGCGCCGAGCGTGATCTCCATGTCGACGGGCACGCCGTCCGCGGCCGCCGCGGCCAAGAGTTCGCGCGCCTGGTCGGGGTCATAGGGATACGGCTCCAGGCTGGGGTCGTGACCGGTGGCGGACGAGTTGACGATCTGGCTGGCAACGGTGGCTGCCCCGCCAAGGATGCTATCGACTATGGCTTCTTTGTCGATCGCCAGCTGGAAGGCGAGGCGAACGCGCTGGTCGGACAACAGAGGGCTATTGGTGTCCATGCGGATGAAAATCGTCTCGACGCTGGGGGCTGAAACGCAACTGGCGTCAGCCTCGTCGTCGAGCAGCTGGCACTGTTCGGGCGTGATGAACTGGGCCAGATCGACTTCACCGGCCTGCACGGCGGAAACCCGTACCTGGTCCTCCTGCAGGAATCTGACGGTGATGTTCTTGAAAGTCTGAGCGCCGCGGGCGTCGTCGGGATTTGACAAGCCCCACCAGTCGGGGTTGGCCTCATAGGTGATCGACTCGCCTTTGCGCCACTCGACGAACTTGTAGGGGCCGGTGCCGACGATCTCGGTATGGTAGGCGTCGGGATCCTCGGCCAGCTGTTTGGCTGAGGAGATGCCTACCCACTCGACCTTGCCGAGGAGGATGGGGTCGGGTTCGGGCGTTGAAATATCGAGGGTGTATTCGTCAACGGCTTCAGCGCTCATTGTGCCCAGGAAGTCGAGCAGGTCGAAGGCGTTGTCCGCGTCGAACGTGTGGTTGATGCTGGCGGCAGCGGCTTCGGCATTGAAGGGGGAGCCGTCGTGGAAGGTGACGCCCTCGCGGAGCTGGAAGCGGATGGTGGTGTCGTTCAGTCGCTCCCACGAGGTGGCCAGGATCGGGACGAACTCACCGGTTGTGAAATCACGGTTGATCAGTTGCTCAATGGCGTTGCGGAAGCCGGGTCCGCCGGTGCCGGCGAAGGAGCGCCAGGCGTCCAGGCTGACCGGTTCAATGCCGACGGCGATGACCACTTCCTCGCCGGCCATTGCTTCGTCGCCGGGGGCAGCCTGTTGCACCGGTTGGCAGCCCGAGAGCGCCAGAGTCAGCACGAGGACCAGTGCTATCCATCTCCAAGTCGTTCTCCTAAACATGACTTCCTCTCCTGGTGATTTGGGTGTCAGCAGTGGAACGCTTCCAAGGCCGAAAGCCTGTCCGTCAAGAATTGACGTGTTGGGGAACAGGCGACGGTACGACAAGGCCAGGACAGCGCCCTTGGCGGCAACCGAGATATTTTTTCCGATTGTGAAATTGCTGACAACAGTGCTAAGATAGCGGCGCCACCTTATTGATGCCGGCCGACCACTTTTCGGGTGGTTGGCGACAGCCAGGATGGATTGTATAGTATGATCGGCAGTGACGTCAATTCACGATTTGTCCTTCCATGCTCGGTTCCACATGATATAAACGCGAGCCGGGGCGGCCATCACATAAGTGGCCCGCAGCGCTTATTGTAGGCATCAACTGCTGGTCACCGTTCAGAATAGACAATTGCCTGAGGGTCATTGAATGCCTCTCAGGCCAAACTGCAGTGCATCGGAGCGCAGCCCCTTTCGCGGCGGATGCGGTTATAGCCATACCGGCAATGTAGCCGCATTACACAAGGCCGCAATAGCGACGGATATATCCTCAAACGAACGCAACAACTGTGTTCACACTCACAATCCTTCAGGAGGGACAAGATGTCCGGAAAGTTGTACAGTCGTAGAGACGTATTGAGGACGACGGCGGGCGCAGCGGGCGTTGGCCTGCTGGCTGCGTGCGCGGCGCCGATGGCGCCTGCGGGCGAGAGTGCGGCCATACCCAGTGAGCAGCGGCAGGGTGTGCTGTGGGGCCTGCAGTACGATCCCCATGTGGAAGCGTACCAGCGGCTTGCGGATCTGTTCGAGTCACAGGGCGGCGGGACGTACGAGGTACAGCCGCAGGCCTGGCCGATCCCGCCCAAGGTGATTGCCGCGCTGGCGGCAGGGACACAGCCAGATGTTGCCTGCATCATGGGCGAACAGCTGACCAGCCTGCATCTGCACCAGGCGCTGGTCCCCTGCACGGAGCAGGTCTACAATCACATGGGTGTGGACCCTGAAGAGTCCTTTGTGGGTGACGCGATCGGCGCCTACACCTGGCAGGGCGAGATCTGGGGCGTTCCGACCGAGGCCAACGGCGTCGGCAACATGGTGAACGTTCCCAGCGAGGATGTGATTGCCCTCGGGTTGGAGGACCAGTACCCGCCCCTGAACGGTGACGTCTTCTTCGAGAGCTACCCCAGCATGTGGGAGCTGGCGCAGGCGCTCCAGGTCGAGGAGGACGGCAAGGTAACCAAGTGGGGCCTGAGCAGCCAGGGCTGGGACGATATGAGCTATCTCGGCATCCTGCGGACCCTGCTCGACAAGAAAGGCATGGACTGGTGGGACCTGGAGAACAAGCAGTTCAACATCAACACGGAAGAGGGCGTCAAGGCGATGCAGCTATACGTCGAGACGCCGGTGGAGATGGGTATCGAGACCCAGCTGGACCAGTCGCACGTCGACGCGGCCCTGGCCGGCAAGGTGGCGCTGGCGCGCGGCAACGGCACGCCGTCGCTGCCCATGTCCTGGGAGCTGGGCTACACCTACGTAATGTGCGGGGCGCCCATGGTCTTTGAAGGCGAACTGCCGCTCTTCGCCGGAGAGGGCGGATGGGGCTTCATTTCGCTGAAGCAGTCGCATAACCCCGATATGGCGATTGAGTTCCTGCGCATGTTGGTCACGCACGAAGGGCAGCTTGAGTACGCGAAGATCTACGGCGGCGCTGTCCACACTTCATGGAAGGATCTGGTCGGCGTCTACGATCATTTCACGCACCCTGATCCTGACGGTCCTCAGGTCGGTATGGCCAAGATCCTCCAGGAGCATCTGCAGCCGCTGACGACCTTCGAGGGCGTGGGCTTCGGCTCGATCGCCGAAATCGGCTCTGCAATCACGGAGGGAGCCTCCGAGGTGCGGCAGGGGAACATCGGCAGCGAGGAAGCAGTGGAACTGATCCAGACGCGCTGCGAGGCGCAGTACCAGGAGTACGTGAGCGACGTACGCGAATTGGGACTGGAGCCGTAAGTTTGCGCTGAGCTGACCGCATCTTTTGCGCATTTGGCGAAGCGCGAATAGAGAAGAGAGCGGAGAGGAGAGAGAACGCCTCTTGTTCTCCTCTCCGTATCTTTTCACCCTGAGAGTATCCCTTTCTCTTTCTGGTCGATGACCCTGAACAAAGGAGCGAACGATGCACAGTCGTAGAGATTTTCTGAAAGTCTCGGCGGGGGCGGCGGGAGCCGGTCTCCTGGCGGCGTGTGTTGCGCCGGCCGCGCCTGGCGGCGACATGGCAGCCAGGCCCAGGGAGCAAAGGCAAGGTGTGATGTGGGGCCTGCAGTATGACCCCCACGTGGAAGCGTACCAGCGTCTTTCCGACCTGTTCGCGGAGCAGGGCGGTGGAACGTTCGAGGTGCAGCCGCAGGCTTGGCCCATTCCGCCCAAGGTGATTGCCGCCCTGGCCGCGGGCACGCAGCCTGACGTCGCCTGCATTATGGGGGAACAGTTGACGAGCCTCCACCTTCACCAGGCGCTGGTCCCCTGCACCGAACAGGTCTACAACCACATGGATGTCGATCCTGACGAGGACTTTGTAGGCGACGCGATCGGCGCCTACATGTGGCAGGGCGAGATCTGGGGCGTGCCGACCGAGTGTAACGGCGTCGGCAACATGGTCAATGTGCCGAGCGAGGATGTAGTTGCGCTGGGGCTGGAAGACCAGTATCCGCCGTTGAACGGTGAAGTCTACTTCGAGAGCTACGAAAGCATGTGGGAGCTGGGGAAGGCCTTGCAGGTCGAGGAGGACGGCAAAGTGACCAAGTGGGGCCTGAGCAGCCAGGGCTGGGATGACATGAGCTATCTCGGCATTCTGCGCACGCTGCTGGACCCCAAGGGCATGGACTGGTGGGACCTTGAGAACAAGCAGTTCAATATCAATACCGAAGAGGGTATGGAGGCGATGAGGCTGTTTGTCGAGGGCCCGGTGGAACTGGGCATCGAGACGCAGCTGGACCAGAACCACGTAGACGCTGCGCTGGCCGGCAAGGTGGCGCTTGCGCGCGGCAACGGCACGCCTTCGATGCCGATCGCCTGGGATCTTGGCTATACCTATCGCATGGCAGGCGCGCCGATGATCCATGAAGGCGAAGCGCCGATATTCTGCGGTGAAGGCGGATGGGGATTCATCTCGCTGAAGCAGGCGAAGAATCCCGATATGGCGATCGAGTTCCTGCGCATGCTGGTGACGGACGAAGGGCAGACCTCGTACGCCATGATCTACGGCGGACAGCCGAATACTGCCTGGAAGGGCCTGGTAGGCAGCTATGACCACTTTGTGAACAATGATCCCGAAGGGCCGCTGGTGCAGCTGACGAAGGTTCTCCAGGAGCACCTGTTGCCGCAGACCACTTTCGAGGGTGTCGGTTTCGGCTCAATCGGTGAGATCGGCGCAGCCATTGGCGAAGGGTGCTCGGAAGTGCGGCAGGGCAATATCGGCAGCGAGGAAGCGGTGGAGATGATCCAGGCCCGGTGCGAAGCCCAGTACCAGGAATGGGTCAGCGACGTTCGCGAGCTGGGAGTGGAACCTTAAACTCCAGGAGAGAGTGAAGAGGAGTGAGGAGTGAGAGATTGGGGGTCGCGCCCTCCGCTCTCGCTGCTCACTCCTTTTGCCGCACGCACCGCTCATAACGCGTCTTGATTGTGGGACAGAAGATGACAGAGACTTTCGCTGATATTTTTCTTTCCAATGACCCGGATCCGACGATCTCTTACCGGTCGGGTCTTGCCGCCTACCAGGAATCTTTGAGTCGCGGACAGCTGGTGGGGCGCGGTTGGAACGGATCGGGTTACACGAATCCCGAGCCGGAGCGATTCGACGCATCTTCGCATCCAGCCCCACAGGCGTTCTGGGTGGAGATTGATGGGCAGCTTCTGCGATCGCACTGGCAATGGAGCGACTTTGCGCTGAGCCGATGCCATCTGCCGGCCTTTGGCGAAGCGCAAACATCCCATACTAAAGTAGAGAATGGCTTGAAGGCGGTACTGGAGCTGCGCCACTCAGTGCGCCCGGTGGTCGTGCGCGTTCACACACTTCTGGACGGTACGCCTATTCTGACGCGCTGGCTGGAGATAGAGAACTGCTCCGACCAACCGGCTGCCCTTTCGACGGCTTTCCCGTGGAGCGGTGTGCTGCAGACATGTACATACGATTTTGCGCTGAGCGGACGCCATCCTCGGCCACTTAGCGAAGCGCAAATAGATGACGAGGCCTCTCCCTACTCGGTCGGCTACTTTATCGACACCCACTGGGGCAATGAGGGCGACTTTGACTGGCGTGCGCTGCCGCGGGCCGGCTACCGGATCGATGGCCGTTACCGCCGCGGCCGCCACAGACATCCTTTCTTTGTGCTGCGCAATCACCAGGGCGGCGAGCAGTTCGTCGGTACGCTGGCATGGTCGGGAGGGTATGCTTTCGAGTTTGACGTAGACGACGGGGATAGCCGGGAAGGGTCCCGGCTCTGGTTTCGAGCCGGCCCGGACGGACCGGCTCCGCTGCGCGTCATCGCCCCCGGCGAAACGGTTACCACGCCGGAGATGCACCTCGGCGTCGTGATCGGCGACTTCGACGACTGCATTCACGCGCTGCACGACCACCTGCGGACAAGCGTCATCCCGCCGCAGAATCCCGAACATGCCGGGCTGGTCGTGAGCGGCATCGGCCCGGAGCAGGAGCTTACGCCGGAGCTGATCTTTTCCGAGATCAACGCCTGCGCTGACGCGGGCGCGGAGGTTTTTCTCATCGACGCGAGTTGGTACACGCCACCCCATGGCAGCTGGCATGCGACGGTCGGTGACTGGCAGGTAAGTTTTGAGCGTTTTCCGGGGGGCCTGAAGCCGTTTCGCGACTATGTGCACGGCAAGGGCATGAAGTTCGGCCTGTGGATGGACGGGGAGCGGGTCGGGCCGGAAAGCAGGATTGCCAGGGAGCATCCTGAGTGGCTGGCCCGGCCGTACAGTGATTTTGCGCTGAGCGGAAACAGGCCACTTAGCCAAGCGCAAACAGAAGGCGGGCTGGGCGGGATGATCGACCTCACCAGGCCTGAAGTGGCCGAATGGATGGAGAGCGAGATCGACCGTCTGATCGTGGAGCACGAGTTGGATCTGTTCCGGCTGGACTACAACGTCGGCAACATCGGCGCAGGTGCATACAGTGAGCAGTCGGGATTTATTGAGAATGCCTACTGGCGTTATTACGAGGCTGTCTACGGCATCTATGCGCGGCTTTCCGCGCGTCACAAGCATGTAATCTTTCAGAACTGCGCCAGCGGCGGCGCCCGGACCGACGTGGGCATGGTCCGCTACTTCGACCATACCTGGGTGACCGACTGGCAGATCGCGCCGCGCGCCTTTTCGATTACGAACGGGATGTCGATGGCGCTTCCGCCGGAGCGGGTGGACCGGCTGGCCGGTATGGGCCAGTCCGGGCAACGCACGGCTGAGCTCGATTTCCAGTTCCGGTTGCAGCTGTTCGTGCATCCATCGCTGAACTGGTTCCATCTCAAAGACGCCGCGCCCAACGCGGTCCAGCAGGCGCGCATCCGCAATGCCGTCCGGATTTACAAGGAGTTCGTTCGCCCGATCCATCCGACCAGCCGCATCTATCATCATACGCCGGTGGTCAAAGGATTCGAGCCGCGCGGCTGGGGCGTGTTGGAGCTGGCATCGCGGGACCGCACGCGGGCCGTTGCAGGGCTGTTTCGACTCAGCGACCCGGCTGAACCGGAGTACTTGCTGCGCTTCAGGGGCATCGATCCGGGCCGGCGCTATCGCGTCACCTTTGACAACAGCTCTGAGAGTTGCGAGGTAGACGGCTGGGTACTTTCACGGACAGGCATCGTGTCCCGCCTGGAGACGGCCTTGACTTCGGAGTTGCTGATCGTTGAAGCAGTAGATTAAGTGGGTCGGGGAAAACTACGAAGACGCCCATCCATCTCCAAGAACGGAACCTGAAAATGACATCAATTGCAGACGGGAGCAGAGCCTCGGGCCGGGCTGAAACGATGGGCGTCTGGTTCGTTGTCAAGAAGACGCTGCGCAAGCCGCAGTTCTGGTTTGGCTTCACGATGATCGTACCGTTGCTGATCTGGTATTGGATCTTCAGCTTCTGGCCGATCATACAGGCGTTCCGCATGTCAACGGTCGCGTACAAGCTGCTGGACCCCGGCAACAGCCCATTTGTCGGACTGGGCAACTTCATAAAAATCTCTCAGCATCCCCTGTTTTGGGTTTCGGTCAAGAATACAATTCTGTGGGCCGTCTATTCGTTCATATTCAATCTGCCTTTGGCCATGCTAATCGCCGTCTTTTTGTCCAAGGTCAAGCGGGGGCGTAACGTCTATCAGGCGCTGATTTTTGTTCCAGTGGTGGTGTCGCTGGTGGCTGTCTCCTTATTATTCAAAATGGTAATGGACCCGGAGGTTGGGCAGCTGAACAAACTGTTGAGTACCATAGGGCTGCCTGAACTGCAGTGGCTTTCCAGTTCCTCATCAGCGCTACCGACCGCTGTCGTCATCGCCACCTGGAAAGGGCTGGGCTTTTTCGTTGTCATCCTCACGGCAGGCATGTTGAACATTCCGTCGGAACTGTACGACGCTGCCTTGGTTGACGGTACCAATCCGTGGCAGCAGTTCTGGCGCATCACCATGCCGCTTATGAGCCATACAATCCTTCTGGTGACCGTTCTGCTGGCCATAGGCTCTTTGCAGGAATTCACGCTTCCCACCGTCCTGTTTGGCTCGGAGGGCGGTCCGGGTAACTCCACTTTCCTGTACAACTTGCTGGTTTACCAGGAAGCCTTTTTGGACATCCGCTTCGGCACGGCCACGGCCGCTTCTCTGTTTCAATTCGCGTTTATCCTGACAATCAGCATTTTGCAAATCAAATTGATCCGTCCCTCGTGGACATACTAACGGCCCGGGGCTCTTCATAGTCGTCTGAATCGGAACCTGGCAGTGATTAGCAGCCACCCAACTTTGAAGGACAGACCGTTATGGCAGTCGTGAGCAAGGCAGGGGATGCGCGGCGCCAGCCGCCCAGGCGCATCGAAATATCACAAAATGTCATGCATATTTTTTTGCTTGGAATGGTTGTAATAGCCATTTTCCCGTTCATATGGATGGTCTTTGCTTCACTCAAGCCGTTCAAGGAGCTTGTGGAATCAAGGGCGCTGCTGCCCGAAACGTGGACGTTGCGGAACTATGAAGAGATATTGGGCCGGGTGAACTTTTATGCTGCCTTTCGCAACAGCATTGTATCGGCGGTGTCGGTAACGGTCGTTTCCGTTTACACGTCGTCGGTGATGGGGTATATCTTTTCCAAGTATCGTTTTGTGGGCAAGGAGATTCTCTTCACCATAGTTCTTTCGACGATGATGGTGCCCTTCGCGGTGATTATGGTTCCGCTGTATATCACAATTGCAAACAGCTTTGGCCTCGCCGACAATTTGGGCGGCATTATCGTAACGGGGTTTTACACGGCGTTCGGCATCTTTCTTATGCGCCAATTCATGGAGAGCATTCCATTCGAGTTGATCGATGCGGCCCGGATTGACGGCGCGTCCGAGTGGCGTATCTTCTTCACATTGGTGCTGCCGATGTCGATGTCACCGATGTCGGCGCTTGCCGTCTTTGTCTTCCTCGTCAATTGGGACAGTTTCCTCTGGCCCCTGATCGTACTCAGCAGCCAGGACAAGCAGACGCTCCCTCTGGTGCTGGCCGGCCTGCGCAATTTGTGGTGGACGCGTTACGAGATGTGGGCGGCCGGATCGATGTTGACGGTTATTCCCGTCATGGCGATATACAGCTTTGCCTCGCGCTACTTCATTCGCGGCATAGCAATGACGGGCCTGAAAGCTTAACTGCGGTAGCCGGTGGTCAGTGACTGCAACGAGAGACCGTTCTTCGCGACGCTGTCCAACTGACGTCTTCCACTGTGTGTAAATTCCTTTGTCTACAATTCACGGGAGTCACTGATCAATGCGCATGACCGGTGGTGAAGCCGTCGTGCGATCCCTTGAGGCGCACGGTGTCGACACGGTGTTCGGCATTCCGGGGACGCACAATCTGGGCATTTACGACGCGCTGCGGGAGATGGGCGGCATCCGGCACATTCTTGCCCGGCATGAGCAGGGGGCGGCGTTTATGGCCGACGGCTACGCGCGCGCCAGCGGCGAGGTTGGGGTCTGCCTGAGTACAACCGGGGCGGCTGCCCTCAACACGCTGGCCTCGCTGGGGACGGCCTACAGCGACTCTTCGCCGGTCCTGTGTATTGCCAGCCAGATCCCGGCCGAGGGAATCGGGCTGGGCAAAGGCTATCTGCATGAGTGCGAGGACCAGCTGGGCAGCTTTGCGCCGGTGACGAAGTGGCGGGCGCGGGCGGACACGGTGGCGTCGATTCCCGCGGTGATGAGGGAGGCTTTCGCGCAGATGCAGAGCGGCCGCCCGCGACCGGTCGCGGTGGAGATTCCGTGCGATACGCTGGACGAAAGCGGCGACGTGACGATCCCCGCGCCGGCTGACGTGGACCGGGTGGCGCCTGATCCGGAGCAGGTGGAGCGGGCGGCGCAGCTGCTGCTCGGGGCGCGGCGGCCGGTCATCTGGGCGGGCGGTGGCGTGATCGGGAGCGGGGCGGGCGCAGAGCTGCAGGCACTGGCCGAGCGGTTGCACGCGCCGATCTTCACGACTGTGCTGGGCAAGGGCGCGGTTGCCGACGACCATCCGCTGGCCGCGGGCGCAACCATTTTGCATCCGGCGGCGCGAGCGTTTCTGGCCGAATCAGACGTCATGCTGGCGGTCGGCACGCGCTTTACTGAGGAAGAGAGTGATCGCTGGGGGTTGCGCCTCCCGCAGTCGCTTATCCATGTCGAAATTGATCCGGAAGAGATCAACCGCAACTACCCGGCTACGGTCGGCGTATTGGGCGATGCCCGTTCAGCTTTGCAACTCATTAACGCGAAGTTACGGGATGTGCGTGGGCAGGAGAATGGCATTGCAGCGGGAATCGCCGAGCTGCGGCAAAAGGTATGGGGCTATTGCCAGGATCGAGCGCCCGAAGGCGTGGAGCTTGTGCAGACGCTGCGAAAAGCGCTGCCGCGTGAGACGATTATCGTGAGTGACCTGACGGTGGCCGCCTACTGGTGCCGTCGCTTGCTGGACATTTATGAACCGCGCACGAACATCTACCCGTGGGGGTTCTGCACGCTGGGCTTTGGGCTGCCGGCCGCAATCGGCGCCAAGGTAGCCAGGCCGGACCGTCCGGTGGTTGTGCTTTGCGGCGACGGTGGTTTCCTCTTTAACTGCCAGGAGCTGGCGGCCGCGGTGCAGCTTGGTTTGCCAATCGTTGCATTGGTCTTCAATGACTCGGCGTACGGGGTCCTGCGGCCGCAGCAGGAGGCCCGCTACGGTGCCGCGCACGAGGTGGACCTGGTGAACCCGGATTTCATGGGGCTGGCGGGGGCGTTCGGCGTGGACGGCTGCCGGGTCGAATCAGTTGAGCAGCTAGGTCCTGCCGTGACGAAGGCGATTGAAGCGGACAGGAGTGCTATAATCGAGCTGCCGGGAACGCTGCCGTGGCCGGTCATGGAGCCGTCGGCGCGCATGTTCGAGGCGGAACAGTGAGCGGCGGCAGGAAAAAGCTGCGCGTCGGCTTTATCGGCGCCGGCGCGATCACCGACCTGCACTACCTCGGTTACCAGGACTACCCCAAAGCAGAACTTCACGCCATCTGCGACGTCGACGAGGCGTTGCTGCAGCGGCGCGCGTCAGAGTGGCGGATTGGGAAGACGTACACCGACTACCGGCAGCTGCTCGCCGACCCGGAGGTGGACGCCGTGGAGGTGATCACGCCCCATCATCTGCATGCGGAGATGGGCATAGCCACGCTGGAAGCGGGCAAGCATGTTTCGATTCAGAAGCCGATGGCGATCACGGTTGCCGAGTGCGATGCGCTGATCGAGGCGGCGGAACGCGCGGGCAAGCTGATGCGCGTTTTTGAGAACTTTCGCTTCTACCCACCCTTCGTCAAGGCCAAACAGCTTCTCGACGACGGCGCCATCGGCGAGCCCCTCTCGATACGCATCAAATGCGTGCAGGGTACCTCGGGAGAGAACTGGGAGATACCCTACCGACGCTGGGTATGGCGTTTCGACCCGGCCCGGAGCGGCGGCGGACGGGTGATCCTCGACTATGGATACCATCTCTTCTCGATTGCGCAGTGGTTCATGGGCGCGCCGGAAAAGGTGTTTGCCTGGATCACGCACCGCCCCATACAGCACGGCTGGATGCTTGACAGTCCAGCCGTTGTCATCTGGAAGTACAAGGATGCCGAGAAGTACGGCTCCTACGATGCCGTTACCTCCGACGACATTCTGGTGCCAACCAAGTACGGCCGCCCCGAGGACGAGTGGGTCGAGCTGACCGGCTCGCGCGGCTTCATCTGGGTGAACCGCTGCACTTCAATGTTGCTGGACAGACCGGCGGTGGAGATGTACCGGGACGGCGAAACGACGGCGTTTCCCGAGGTCGACTCGGACTGGGGCGCCAGTTTCGTTGCCGGCGTCCATGACTTCGTTGACGCGATTGCAGAGGGACGGCAGTCGGAGCTGAGCGGCGAGGAGGGCAAGGCGGTGCTCCGGTTCTGTCGCGCGGCGCAGCTGTCGGCGCGCGAGGGGCGCGAGGTCAGGCCTGAGGAGACAGAGTGACTGCAGTGGTCGGTGGACTGTCAAAAGGATGAGAAAGCCTCCCCGATGATTCGAAGCTGGATGGGCTATGCGAAGCGGAGCAGTTCGCTGCTGGCTTTCTGTTTACTTGTGCTGGCCGGGTCTTTGGCGGGATGCGAACAGCTGCCCGGCGACGTCTTGGTGACGCCGACTCCCATCCCTACGCCTGTGCCGCTTCCCAAGGCAGTGCATCGAATCGAGCGCGGCGATATCGTCGACAGCGTGACGCTGTTGGGTATGGTGGATTCGCTGCAGCGGGTCAACCTTTCCTTTCGCATTGGCGGACGTCTGAACGGATTCCATGTGGAACCGGGCGAAGCGGTAGAGGCGGGACAGCTGCTGGCTGAACTGGATGTCGGATTCCTGCCGCATGAGCTTGCCAAGGCGGAGAAACAGCTGGAGATCGCCCGGCTGCGAGTGGAAGCGGCGCTGGGAGCCAAGGAGTTGGCTTTGGCGGAGGCGCAGGCGGCCCTGGACATGGACAGGCTGACCCTGGAGCAGGCGCGCAGCGGCGCAGGGGAGGCCGACCTCGCGCGCATGGAGCTGGCGGTGGCGGCCGCGGAGACGAAACTGGCCCTGCTGGCGGACCAGCATGACAGAGAGATCGCGCTCTATCAGGCGGAGGCGGAACTCAAGGCGATCGACGTGGAGATGCTGCGGGACCGCATCGGGCAGGCGCAGCTGCTGGCCCCGTTTGACGGGGTGGTGCGCTACACGGACGGGGAGGCAGGGCAACTGGTCGCGGAATACGCGCCGGTGATGGGGCTGGCGGCGCCCGACGCCCTCGAGATCAGGAGTTCGTCCCCCGGCGAAGAGGAACTGCCAAAGTTGCGGATCGGCCAGATAGTGACAGTCCTCTTTCGCGACTACCCGCAGAAAAAGGTTACGGGCCAGCTTATACAGGTGTCAACGCCAGGCGGCGCCGATGAAGGGCTGCCCATTCGCGTGGAGTTCGCGGCTCCGGAACTGGAGTTGGAGATCGGGGCCCTGGCCGACCTGCGCATCGTTGTAGAGCGCAAAGAGGACATACTGACCATTCCCAATGCGGCGATCCACAGTTACTTCAACCGCCGCTACGCGCTGGTCAAAGAGGGTGAGAGCACGATCGAGGTCGACATTTCCCTGGGCGTAACCGACGGTGAACGGACCGAAGTGCTGACCGGCCTGGAAGAGGACGAGGAGGTTTTCGAACGCTAGACCCCAGTGGCTGCCGCAGAACCCGACCCCTCGCGGCGGCGCCTCTACCCACAGTTTGACGATACCCCATTTCCGACATTCCTGATTTCCGGACAACAGCTTGATCTTGAGAACTGCAGGACGAAAAATCCTCTTTGACAGGCCGCGCCAAAGCAACTATACTCCCGGAAAATCCTCTATAACTTCCGAGCTTCTCGCAGAGATTGCAGCAGAATATCGTTGGCATTCTGGCAGATTGTTGTGGTTCAAGGATCGGTTTCTTTTGGTTGTTCCAAGATCCTGAAGACGGACAGACCGAAACCACTGGATTCGGCGTAGTTCCAACCAAGAAGGGAAGGAGAACCCTATCATGCGATCACAGATCAGTCGTCGACAGCTATTGCAGTTGCTGGGCGCGGGAACGGCAGGGGCGGCCCTGACCGCCTGTGTCCCTGCGGCCCCCGCAGCCGCGCCCGCTGACGAGGCTATGGCGGAGCCGGAAGGTTTCGACTGGCAGCGCTACGCGGGTACCGAGCTGCGGTACGTCGGCGAGACACAGCCGCTGAGCGACCACGTGCTGTCGATTTTGCCCAAGTTTGAAGAGATGACCGGGATCAAGGTGAACACCGAGATTCTGCCGTGGGCGCAGATGGTGCAGAAGATCCGGGTCGAGCTGATGGCGAGCAACGAGGATATGGATGTCTTCCAGTTGCCCGCCGGCGCGGAGGAGAGGAACGTCTGGTTCGATGCCGGCTGGCTCAACGACATCGGCCCCTGGGTCGACGACCCGACCATGACCCACGAGGACTACGATCTCTGGGAGGACATGGGGCAGGACTATCTGATGGCGGGCTACTCGTCAAGGGGCAGCCTGGTGTCGGTGCCGATGCAGATGAGCGCGATGATCGGCTACTACCGCAAGGATCTGTTCGAGGAGTATGGCATCGACGGGCCGCCAACGACATTTGAAGAGCTCGAAGCCGCCGCGGCAACGGTTCAGGAGCAGAGCGGCGGGGACGTTTTCGGCATCACGATGCGCGGCAAGCCGCCCGTGCCGACCTCCGTCTTCAAGGGGTTCCTCGGCGGCATGGGGATCATGTGGGAGGACGATGACGGCGTGCCGCTTATGGATTCGGAGGAGGCCATCGCCGCCTTTGACTTCTACGGCAAACTGCTGCGCCTCTACGGACCGCCCGGCTCGCCCAACATCGACCATGTCGGCGCCGTCAACATCTTCAGCCAGGGCAAGGCCGGCATGATCATCGACGACGCCGTCTTCCGTAAGGACTTCCAGGACCCGAGCAAGTCCACGGTGGCCGGCAATATCGGATACTTCCTGATGCCCGCAGGTCCCAACGGCCAGAGAGCTTCGGCCGGCGGCTGGAGCATCACGGTCGGCGGACTCTCGCAGAAGAAGGAGGCGAGCTGGTATCTGCTGCAGTTCATCTCCAACAAGGAGAGCATGCTCAAGTACGTACTCGACGGGGGCGCGGTGCCGCGGCGCTCGCCGTATGAGACGGAGGCGTACAAGACGCAGGCGACGCAGGACGACCTCGACTTCGTGCAGGTACTGCTCGATTCGCGGGCGATCGGCGACTTTTCGCCGCCGGCCCCGCCATCGATCATCAACCTGATGCGGGCGCGTGAATCGATCGCGCAGGTGATCGTCACCTCGATCGAGGGCGGCGACGTTGTGGCTGCGGCGCAGAAGAGCCAGCAGGAGCTGCTGGAGATGCTGGAAGAGCAGGAAGAGTAAGCGATCTATACAGTGGCCGGCGGCGCTCCTGTCGCCGGCCGCTTTCAGTTTGCAGCACTAACAGTTTGTAGTGAGAGTTGCCTATGCAGCGAAATGCAGGGCCGGAACCAGAGCGGACTGGGCAGGCGACGAACAGCTCCCGTGAGAATCTCGTCGAGGGCGAGAACAGCGGCCCGGCTGGCCGGGAGGCGCAGTATGCCCAGCCAACGGGCCTGTTGCGGCGGGCCTTTGCCCTGATCGACCGCAATCTGGCGTACGTGCTGCCCGCGCCGGCGGCGATCGTAATCCTGCTGCTGATGGGTTACCCTTTCTTCTATACAGTTTCGCTGAGCTTGCAGCGGGTCAACGTTACGATGACCCGCTTTTCTTTTGTGGGCCTCGAAAACCTGTTGGAGGTCCTGACCGCAGACGAAAGATTCCTGAATGCGTTCCTGATAACGCTCTACTTCACGGTCGCCAGCCTCATTCTGGAACTGGTGCTGGCGATGATCATGGCGCTGGTGCTGAACCGGACTTTTCGCGGGCTGGGCGTTATCCGCACCCTGTTCCTGCTGCCGCTGGTGGCGACGCCGACCGCGACGTCGGTTATCTGGCTGATCATGATGGAGCCTTCGATCGGCATCCTCAACCATTTCCTGGAGGTCGCGGGGCTGCCGCGCAGCCTGTGGGTGGCCGGCGATACGTCTGTGGTGCCCAGCCTTGTCTGGATCAACGCGTGGCACGGCGTCCCGTTCGTGATGCTGATCCTGCTGGCGGGGCTGCGCTCGCTGCCGACGGAGCCGTTCGAGGCGGCGCGCATCGACGGGGCGAGCAAGTTGCAGGAGTTCTTCCAGATCACGCTGCCGCTTCTGAAAGGGGCGATCGTCGTCGCCATGCTCTTCCGGGCTATCGATACGCTGAAAGTATTCGATGCCATCTGGATCATGACGGCCGGCGGGCCGGGCAGACGGAGTGAGACGCTGCATATCTACTCCTATCTGACGGCGTTTGAGTTTTACGATCTGGGCTATGGCTCGGCCGTAATCCTCGTCTTCATGGTGATCATCCTGGTCATCAGCGCGGTCCTGATCAGACTGCGGCAGCGGGCATGGCTCTGAACCACCAGGCTACCGGGCAATCTACAGAGCAAGCAACATGAACAGACCGTATCTCAAGCCGATGGGAATGCGTAAAACAAGGCGGATACAGGACTCTCTTTTCTGGATCATCCTGTCAATCTTCCTGGTCTTCTTTCTGTTTATCTTCTTCTGGATGTTCATCTCCTCGTTCAAGCCGAACCTGCTGATCGTCAGCGACCCGCCGGTATGGTTCTTCACCCCGACGCTGGCCCACTACGGCGAGGTCTTTGAGCGCAATCCTTTTGCAAGGTACCTGTTCAACAGCCTGACGATCGCGGTAAGCTCTGTGGGGCTGTCGCTCATAGTGGGGCTGCCGGCCGCCTACAGCATCGCCAAGTACAAGCAGGACGGGCTGGCCCTGGCGCTGTTGGTGGTGCGCATGCTGCCCGGGATCACTTTTCTCGTTCCCCTCTTCATCGTCTACAAGCGGCTGGGGCTTCTGGACACGCACGCAGGAATCGTGATTACCCACATTCTGACGGTGTTGCCGCTGATCATGTGGGTCATGATCGGCTTCTTCGAGGACGTGCCGAGCGAGCTTCTGGACGCGGCGCTGATCGACGGCTGTTCGCAACTGGGCACCATGATCCGCATCATGATCCCGCTCAGCCTGCCCGGCATCACGGCGGTGGCGATCCTCAGTTTCATCTCCTCGTGGAACAACTTCATCTTTGTCCTCATTCTGGGCGGCTCGAAGACGATGACGCTGCCGCTGGCCGTCTACAACTTCCTCACGTACGGCCAGGTGAATTGGGGCGCGCTCTGCGCGGCGGCCACGGTCGTCACGCTTCCGGTGCTGCTGCTGGCTCTTGTCGTACAGCGCTTCCTGGCAGGCGGGCTGACGATGGGCGCGATCAAGGGGTAAGCGCCGCCTGGGCTGAAAAACTTGTTATGCCATATATTATGCATGCGGTATACTCTGAACTGTCTTCGAGGAGCGAAGTTCGTTGGTGTACCCTTGCCCACCCTTTGCAGATTTTGAATGGCAACGGCATCTGGTGCCGGGGCACGCCTGCATCGCTCTGACTACGAATCGCATCGAGGCTATCGAGTGCAGCATTCACAGCCGTTCAGCAGAGGAGGAAGGCGATGGCAACGAAGAGAGGAATGAGCCGGCGGGAGTTTCTGTGGGCGTCCGCGATCGGATCTGCCGGCGTAGTGGCGGCGGCATGTCAGCCGGCCGTGCCGGCAACCGATATGGCAGACGAAGGTGAGGCCGCCGCGCCGGCCATGGAGTCGGTCGAAATCCGTTTCAGCCACTGGCACGGCGGATTCTGGGATCCAATTCGTGACGGTATAGGTGAAGCGCACCCGGAGATCACGGCGATCAGCGAGTCGACGCCGTGGGGCGAATACTCGACCAAGCTGCTGACGCAGATGGTGGGCGGTGTGGCGCCAGATGTCGTCATGGTCGACAGCTACTGGCAGGGAGAATGGTTCAAGGTGCTTCTGGCACTGGATGACTCCCTGGACGCGCACGGCGTGGACAACAGCAAATGGGACGCGGATCCGTGGATGCAGTGCGGAAATGATGGGAAGATCTACTCCCTCTCCCAGGTCTACTGCCCTAACTGGCAGCTGGTGGTGAACAGAACGCTGGCCGAGCAGGAGGGCATCGATCTGCCCGATTGGGGCGACGACGGACCGGCCGCGAACTACGACGAATGGCGCTGGGACGATCTGGTCGAGCTGCTGAAGGCGACGACCAAGGTCAATGCCGACGGCGAAGTAGAACAGTGGGGACTTGCCAACAGCACCGCGCGCTTTGGCGCCGTTTCGCTCTATTTCATGTACAGCAACGGCGCCCAGGCATTGGACGACCTGTGGGGTTACAATGAGACCGAGGCGTTGATCGACTCGGAGGAGTCGGTGCAGGCGTTGCAGGACTACATCGATCTGACGCTGGTGGACAAGGTTGCGCCGACGCCGGCCGAGGCCCAGGCGGTTCAGGGCGGTCTGTTTAATTCAGGCAAAGCTTTCTGCACAATCAGACACCCGGGCGTTGGAGATCAGCGTGTGAACCAGGAGGCGTTCGGACTCCTGTTCATGCCGGTCCCCTGGCGCGAGCACCGCGTCCAGATGATGGGCACGAACTCTTGGGGCGTGTGGAGTGGGAGCGAGAATACCGACGCGTCCGCCACCTTTGCGATTTGGGCGACAACGAGCGAGGCGATCAGCGACTGGATCACGCCCAACATCAATCTCACCGGCTACGATATGCGGCGGGCGATCGACAAGCTGCCGGAGTTGCCGGAAGGTTGGATGCGGCGCTTCTACGAGGTCTTCCTGAGCCGCGACGAGCGCTTTACCACGCATCCGTCGGCCGCGGAGAACGTGCTCTGGATGCCCAGGTGGTACGGGCGGAAGGCGCGGTTCTTCTCCGATACGGTGCGGCGCGAATATGACAAGGTCTTCCTGGGCGAGAAGTCGATGCAGCAGGCTATGTCGGATGCCAAGGTAGAGATCGACGCCGCCCTGGCTGAGGGATAACCGCAGACGGCATTGACTGCTTCCCGGTGGCCGGCGAGTCGCCGGCCACCGGACACACCCCTCCCTGACCGCGCGCGCTGGATGCGCATGCACCGGGCGCGGGCGGCCTGAACTTCAGATGAATATTCTGGTTACCGGCGGCAGCGGCAAAATCGGAGGGTACGTGCTACGCGAACTCCTGGCGGCTGGCCACACGGTGTCAAACTACAGCCAGACCGCCCCGTTCGTCGAGCCGGTCCGGCATATCGATGGTGACATCACCAATTTGGAACGGATGCGGGAAGCGTCTCAGGATCAGCAGGCCATCGTCCATCTGGCGGCGGTGCCGGGGCCCGGCATCACTACGCCGGAGCGCCTGATGTATGTCAATGATCGCGGCACCTTTAACGTGCTTGAGGCCGCAGTCGGTGCGGGCGCGGACAAGGTCATCTTCGGTTCATCCAAGGAGGCAATGAATACTGACTACGGTCAGGACGACACGCGGCCGCGCTACTTCCCAATCGATGAGGAGCATCCGGCCCAGCCGCGCAACGAGTACGGAATCAGCAAACTGATCAACGAGATCACGTGTAAACGGTTCACGGAGACCTACGGCATTCAGACCATCAGCTTGCGCATCAATCACAACTGGTATCTGGACAGGGCCGGGGCGGCCGTCGCGGTGCGCTCTGGCTGGAGCCGGGACCGCACTGTGGCAGAGCAGTGGGAGGGATACCGGCGCTACATCGTCGACTCCGACCTGGGCCGCTCCAACCTCTGGACGGTCACAGACGCACGCGATGCGGCGCGTGCATTCAGGCTGGCGCTGGAGAACGAGGCCATCGGACACGAGGTCTTCCTGATAAACGGCGCGGACACCTGCTCTCTGGAGGAGACGCCGGCCCTCGCCGCCCGCCATTATGGCGATGTGCCCCTGCGCCGCCCGCTGACCGGCTTCGACAGCTTTGTCTCGACCGCGAAGGCGCGCAAGCTGCTGGGATACGAGCCCCGTTACACGTGGCGGCAGAGCGAGTTTCGGGAATGGATGGAAGAGCAGCCGTGAGCGCAGCCGCGCCCGCCGCCACCGACGGACGCAGAAGACGGATGTCCCGACTGCGCCTGCGCGAGGCGATTGACGGCTACATCTGCATCGCACCCTGGGTGCTGGGCTTCATCATCTTCACCGCCTTCCCCATCATCGCCTCCTTCGTGCTCTCCTTCAGCCGCTACACGATCCTCGACCCGCCCCGCTTTATCGGCCTGGACAACTACACAAAGATGGTGAGCGGCGATCCCTTGTTCTGGCAGTCGCTCAAGGTGACGGTGATCTACACCGTCCTCCTGGTCCCGCTGGGCACAGTTGGCGGTTACTTGCTGGCGCTGCTGCTCAACCAGGCGGTGAAAGGGGTTGGCTTCTTTCGCACCGTATTCTACCTGCCGGTGGTTACGCCTGCTATCGCCTCCTCCTATCTGTTTGCCTGGATCCTCAACCCGGAGATCGGTCTGGTCAACAACTTTCTGGCCAGCATCGATATCGAGGGACCGCAATGGTTTGCTTCGCGCCAGTGGGTGATACCCAGCTTCATCATCATGAGCCTGTGGGGACTGGGCGGCAACATGATCCTCTATTTGGCCGGCCTGCAAGGGGTACCGACCGTACTTTACGAAGCGGCGATGCTGGACGGGGCCGGCACGTGGGCCAAGTTCCGAAACGTCACCCTGCCCATGACCTCCCCCGTCATCTTCTTCACCTTTCTCACCGGCATGATCGGCACATTCCAGGTGTTCACAGGCGCCTACGTCATAACCAGCGGTGGCCCGGCCGACGCTTCGCTGTTCTACATTCTCTATCTCTATCAGAATGCCTGGAACTACCTCAAGATGGGTTACGCGGCCGGCCTGGCCTGGGTTCTTTTCGCAATCATTTTTGTGCTGACACTCATTTCTCTGCGCGTTTCGGGACGGTACGTCTACTACGAAGGGGCGGTCAGATAGTCTCCCGTTCCCGGTGGTCAGGCGCTGGCCGGCGACGACTTTCAGGAACTTGAAACCGGTAGTTTGGGGCTTACAAGTGGTTGGGGCGCGACTACAATGACCATTAAGGCGCGGGTAGGCTCGAAGAATAGACAGACCGGCGGTTGGAGTTCGGGCTGGTTGCAGAGCGCGAGCGGAAAACAGGTTGCCGGTCAGGCCTTGATCTACCTATTGTTGCTCGCAGTCGGCTTTATGCTGGCTGTCCCCTTTATCTGGCTGATCTCCAGTTCGCTGAAGACCGAGACCGACGCATTCGCCATCCCGCCGAGCTTCATCCCCAACCCCGTGCAGTGGAGCAACTATGTGACGGGGTTGACCGAGTTCCCCTTCGTTCGCTCCACCATCAACACGATGATCCTCGTTGTCTGGGTGATGGTGGGGACGGTGCTGAGCGCCAGCCTGGTTGCCTACGGCTTCGCGCGCGTGCGCTTTCCCGGGCGCACCTCCCTCTTTATCCTGGTGCTGAGCACGATGATGATTCCCTCGCACGTGACGCTGATCCCGCAGTATCTGCTGTTTCGCGAGCTGAAATGGCTGGACTCGTTCAAGCCGCTGATCGTGCCCAGCTTCTTCGGCGGCGGCGCCTTCTACATCTTCCTGCTGCGGCAGTTCTTTCTGACGATTCCCTTGGACTACGACGACGCCGCGCGTATCGACGGCTGCGGCACCTTCGCTATTTTCTGGCGCATCATCCTGCCGCTTTCGAAACCGGCGCTAGGCACAATGGCGATCTTTACCTTTATGGGCCAGTGGAACGCCTTTTTTGAGCCGCTCATCTATCTGAACCGTTTCGAATCGCAGCCGCTGGCCGTGGCGCTGACCACCTGGGTGCAGACCGCCCACGGCTCAACCTCCATGCACTATGTTCCCTGGGTGGCGATCATGGCCGTTTCAACGCTGATCGCGCTGCCGCCCGTCATGGTCTTCTTCTTTGCCCAGCGGCATTTCATCCAGGGTGTGGTCGTGAGCGGGATGAAAGGATAGCGTTTTGCAGCCCGTACTTGCCGCAATATCAGGAGAGGGTAAACGCCCGTGATCATCGACGCCCATTTCCACATCTTTCCCCCGCTCGGCAGAGCATCCGTTGAGGAGGACCCGCTGCAGCCGCTGCGGATGAAGTTCTGGCAATATCACATGCGCGACAGCCGCCGCTTCCGCCGCAAAGCCGATGACGAACCGGTGCCCGAGCCGTTCCTGAATTGGGACTCGGACGACCTCAACGAGATGCCGGAGGTGAACTTTCGTATGGCTGACTTTGGCCGCGCGGAGATCACCGTTGACGGCGTCGACTACTATACGCAGGCCTATCCCCCAAGCCTGATCAACTGTGAAGCGCCGCCCGAGCGCATGATCGGGGAGATGGACCTGGTGGGCGTGGACATGGGTGTTCTCCAGCACGACCACATCTACGGTGCGCTCAACGAATACTACGGCGAGCAGATGCGGCGCTTTCCCAACCGCTTCATCGGGCTGGCCCAGGTGCGGGAATGGGAGGCGGACAGCCCGGCGGAACATGAACGGCTGGAGCAGGCGGTCTGCGAACATGGCCTCATGGGTCTCTATTTCAGCGTCGAGCCGTTCGCGCTGAGCAACTACGCCGACCACCTGGACGACGCCAGGTTCGAGCCGCTGTGGGAGAAGGTGCGCGAGCTCGGAATCCCCGTCTGGTGGTATCTGCACAGCCGTCAGCGCGACCGTCTTGGCGGGTTCATGGAACATGTCGCGGAACTCGACCGCTGGGCTGCGGCGCATCCCGATATCCCCGCCGTGCTCACGCATGGCATCGACACGTTCAGCATGAGGCGCGGCGAGGAGCGCTATCAGATTCCCGATACACTGATGACGCTGCTCAAGCGCCCGAACATGCACGTTGAGGTGCTGTTCTGCGCCTTCTGGCCGGAATACCCGTTCCCCGGCGCCCAGAAAAAGATCAGGGAGCTGCGCGAGGAGATCGGCGTCCACAAGCTGATGTGGGGCACCGATATGCCCTACTGCTCCGGCTCCTGGTGCACATACAAGCAGGCGATCGACTACATTCGCGTGCATTGTGCGTTTCTCTCAGAGGATGAGAAGGCGCTGATCCTGGGCGGAAACGCCGCCCGCATGTTCAATTTGCAGTGAAAGGAATGGCGCCCAGATGTTAACTGCGGAACAGATCGCCCACTTTGAGACGTTCGGCTTTGTCGTCCGGCGACGGTGCTTCTCGTCGAGCGAGATGGAGGAGATCAGCGACGCGTTCGATGAAGTGCTGACAGAGGACCGGCAGGGGAAGCCGTTCGACGGCGAAAAGCGCCAGGCGGTGCTGGGCTTCATCGAGAAGAGGCCGCTGCTGAGCGCGTTGGTCGAGGATGATCGCATCTATGAACCGCTCGAACAGCTGCTCGGCCCCGGTTTCGTCTGGATCGGCTCGGACGGCAATCTCTACGTTGGCGACACCGGCTGGCATCCGGACGGCTCTGTTCTTGACTACGGACGCATAAAAGTCGCCCTCTACCTGGATGCGGTGACCGAGGATACCGGCTGCCTGCGCGTGATCCCCGGATCGCACCGGCTGCCGCTGCACGCCGCCCTCGACCCGCTCAGGGAGATACGGAACAGCCCGGACGAAACGGCGTTCGGCGCGGCCGGCCGCGACATCCCTTGCTTTCCGCTCGAGTCGCAGCCGGGCGACGTAGTCTTCTTCAACCAGAACCTGTGGCACGCCGCGTTCGGAGGCAGGACGGGGCGGCGCATGTTTACGCTCAACTTCGGCGCGCAGCCATCAAGAGATAAGGACATCGAGTTCCTGAAGCGCGTCTACCAGGGAAACCTGAAACACGTGGAAAACATGCAGTATACGCAGTCGGCGCGGGTGTACGAAGATGCCTTTCTGTACAGCGACAGCCCGCGCATCAAGGGCATGGTGGGCAAGCTCGTGGAGTTGGGATTCAAATAATCTGTCTTTCTTCCTTTCCTACATTCCTTTCCCGACCAGACGAACATTTCACAGTCTAATCCAATTTCAGACACGTTTCCTTTGAAGCTGTGGGCCTGTATCCATAAAGGAGGATCACTATGTCCCGCAATAATGCCAGGAACAACGGTCTGTTGAATCGCCGCGATCTTCTCAAGTTGGGAGGCGGCGCCGCGGTTGGCGCCGCTATGCTGGGGGCTTGCGCGCCCGCTGCTACGCCGGAGGAGGAGCCAGCCGCGCCGGCGGTGATGAGCGACCATCCCGCGGCGCTGCTTCCCTCGGGATTCAGCGCCGAGCTGGAATGGTGGACGCATACCGACCACGACACGACCGTAGGCAACGTCATTCGAGCCGGCATCGATCGTTTCCGGGAGGCGAACCCGGGCGTTTCGGTCGAGCTGCGCGTCTTCCCCAACCGGGAGATGAATGACAAGAACCGGACTGCGCTGCTGGGCCGCCAGGGCCAGCCGACCATCTTCAGCCCGCTGCCTTCCTACATGCGCGACGGTCTGTTGGAGCCGCTGTCGGACAAATACTTTGAGGCGGACTGGCTGAAAGAGACCTTCGGTTTCCAGGAAGCGCTCTACTGGGAAGGAGACACCTATATCATTCCGCCCGGTTCACTGATGACGGGCGCCTTCTACAACAAGACGCTGTGGCAAGAAGGCGGTTTGACCGATGAGGACGTACCCCGCACCTGGGACGAAATGCTCGAAATCGCCAAGATGCTTACGCAGTATGATGACAACGGGGACGTGGTGACGGCGGGTCTATCCATGCACGCCGAAGCGTTCCGCATCGCGCGTGACTGGCCGGGCCAGCATGGCGGCTACCACTATAGCCGCGAGCTGGGGCGGGTCTTCGACTCCACCGGATGGCGCAAGTTCATGGAGTTCTACATCCGCGCGATCGTGGAGGAGAAGGTGGACAGCCCCAAGATGCCGCCCTACCTGGAGGCTTTCCCCACCAACCGCGCGGCGATGACGGTCAACAAGGGCTGGCTGGTCGGCACCTTCACGAACCAGTTCCCCGACCTGGAGTTTGGCGTCTTCCCCACGCCCCTGGCTGCCGACCGCCCTGACGACGGCTGGTGGGGCATCGCCGACGACCTGGGCTTTGGCTATACGGTCAACCAGTTCGCGGACGACGATGAGAAGGAGGCCGCCAACGCGCTCCTGCGCTATCTGTACGGCGACGATGAGTTCATGGGCCGGTGGGCTGTGAATTCGGCCGCGGTCCCCTCGAAGCTGGCAGTACGCGAGTGGCCGGAGTTCCAGGCGCCCAGGATCCAGACGTTCATGCTTACGGCGCCATACCGGGCGCCCTTCGGCGGTGAGGAGTTCCCGCGGCAGCGTGAGATCGCCAAGACGGCGCTGGAGTCTCTGCTGCAGGGAACGTCGATCGACGACGCAATTGCCGCTTCGCAGGCGGAGATGGCGGTGGTGATGGAGCAGAACGCCGGCACGCCGTTTATCGTCTTTGAGCCGGACTACAAGCCCCCGGCCGATCTGAGCGTGCTGGAGGCGTGGAGCTCGGGCGAGATCGCCTATCCATTCTCTTAGACCGTAGTGGCCCGCGGAGGATGGCCGGTGTCGGCGGCTGGTCGGTCCTCGCGGGCCGTCAGTGTTCGCCTCGTGCGGTCTGACTGGAGGGCTCTATGCGCCTGAATGTCCTGGGCGTGCGCCAGGGACAGCGGGCCATGGTCTATGGTTCGCTGCTGTTTCTCGTCATCTTTTACGGGGGATTCAGGCTGTGGCCGATGGCCTATTCCATCGTCCTCAGCCTGTTCAACTGGCGCGGGTTGAAGCCGATCTGGGAGCAGCAGTTTGTCGGGCTGTCCCACTACGAGTTTGCCCTGGTCAAGGATGCGCTGGTCCTGGAATCCTTGTGGCGAACGATAGTATTCAGTGCCGAGCTTGTCATCATCAGCACGGTCCTGGGGCTGATTGTCGCCCTGCTGATCAGAAACCACCGGCGCGCCCAGCCCACGCTGCGGCTGGCCTATTTTCTCCCTTACATCGTGCCGGCGGTCGTGTCCGGGCTGCTGATGCGTGTTCTCTTCCAGCCCCAGTTCGGCTCCGTCAACGCGCTGCTGAACATTATCGGCCTGCCGTCGCAACCCTGGATGGCAAGTCCCAAGAGCGCGCTGCTGACGGTGGCGCTGGTGGCGGCGTGGGCGCGGCTGGGGTACAACGTGATCCTGTTTCTCGCCGGCCTGGACCAGATTCCCTCTGATCTGCTCGACGCGGCCCGGGTTGACGGCGCGGGGGCCTGGCAGACGTTCTGGCGCATCACCTTCCCGCTGCTGATGCCTGTCATGTTGTTCGTCGTTGTCACCGGTACGATTGCTGCTCTGCAGGAGTTCGGCGTCATCTACGCCATGACGCTGGGATCGACGGAGGTCGTGGGCGGCCCGGTGCGCGCAACAACCGTATTCTCGATCCTGCTTTATTTGACTGCCTTCTCCGAAGTCGGCGGCTTTAACTACAGCTATGGAGCTACGCTTGCCGTCATTCTCTTTCTGCTGATTTTCGGATTGACGCTGATCCAGTTCCGCGTCATGCGGACCCGATGGGAATACTGACGAACGCACCTCTGTAATTCTACGTGAGCACTGAACGATAGCAATGGCATCAGAGCGAATTCCAATATCGTCCAGCTTTTCAGACCGGTTTGGCGGGCGCGGCGGGCCTCGCAGGGAGATCGCGGCCTACTGGCTCTCTCTTGTCCTGGTTACGTTCGGGGCGCTGATCATGATCGTGCCGTTCGCGTTCATGGTGATCACCTCTTTCAAGACGCAGGCCGAAATCATCGCCATCCCGGCCGTCTGGCTGCCTTCGCAGCTGACGTTGGAGAACTTTGTGCAGGTCTGGAATCGAACCGAGCTGCTGCGTTCGCTGATCAACACGGCCTACGTGGCGGTCGTGATCACTGCCGCGACGGTCTTCAGCAGCTCGCTGATGGGGTTCGTTTTCAGCAAGTATGAGTTTCGCGGGCGCGACCTGATCTTCACCGTCAGCCTGGCGGGCATGATGCTTCCCTTCTATGTGATCTCGATCCCGCTCTACCTCATGATCATTACGCTCGGCTGGGTGAATTCGTATGCGGCGCTGATCATCCCTTCCCTGTACAACTCATTCGGCGTCTTTTTGATGCGCCAGTTCATGTTCAGCATCCCCGCGGAGCTGCTGGACTCTGCCCGTCTCGACGGTTGCAGTGAGTTCAGAATCTTCTGGTCGATCGCCCTGCCGCTGGCCAAAGCTGCGGCGGGGGCGCTGAGCCTGCTCAACCTGATGGTCTATTGGAACTGGTTCTTCTGGCCTCTGATTGTGCTCAACTCGGAGGAAAAGTTCACTATCTCGCTGACACTGACCAAGTTCATGGGGCTTTACTGGACCGAGTACGGCCCGCTTACGGCGGGATCGTTTCTGGCGGTCATTCCGATCGTCGTTACCTTCCTTTTCCTGCAACGCTATTTTGTCGAGGGCATCGCGACGACCGGTATGAAGGGATAGAGCAATGATCGTTGGCTACAACCCGGAGACCCATTTCGAGCGCTTTGGTGATCAGACCCAGTATTTCCTGGATGACACGGTGCTGGAGTGGGTGAAGAATATCAAGCGCACGCATCATGTTGCGATCAAGCACGCGGCCAACCCCGTCATCCGCCGTGACCGGCCGTGGGAGGTGTGGCCCCACTTCAACACGACGGTGACGGCGCTGCGCGACGAAGACGGCCGCTTTCGCTGCTGGTATATGGACTTCACCAACCTGGGATTTGAAGGCGGGGCAGAGGCGGTTTGGAAGCCGAAACTGAGCTATGCCGAGTCCAGCGACGGCGTGCACTGGCACAAGCCGGCACTGGGCGCTGTCATCGTGGACGGACAGGACACGAACAGACTCGCCTGGGACGACAGGCTGGGTACGCCGGTCGCGCTCTCGGTGATCCGGGATCCGGTCGATCCGGACCCTGAGCGCCGCTACAAGATGGCCTACCTGCCGGAGAAGCTGAATATCAACGTGCCCAAGCGCAGCACGATCACCCATTCCCATTCGCTGGGCCTCTGTTTCGCCTACTCCGCTGACGGAATCCGCTGGACGCAGGAGCCGTCGAATCCGGTAAATCTGATCTGGGGCGGGGACGTTCTCTCGCTTTCCTACGACGGGGAACGGGCGCGCTATGTGATCTACGGGCGCGGGCATTACGCGGCCGAAACGGGAAATCCGGCCGGCGACCAGTGGTTTACGCGCCACTTCCCGGGGCAACCGTTTGGATGGATCCCAAAGAGGGCGGTCTACCGGCTGGAGAGCGAGAATCTGTTGGACTGGACGCCGGCGCAGCGGGTGCTGGCGCCGGGGGCCTATCATAATCTGGACGACCAGTTCTACGCGCTCTCCTACTTCCGGCTGGGGCGCTATCACTGCGGGCTGCTTCCCGTGTTTCACACGGTCGACAACACCAAGGACGCGGAGCTGGTCTACAGCCATGACGGCATCGAGTGGCGCCACTATCCGCACGGGCCCTGGGTGATCCCACGCGAGGGCGAAGAGACGTGGGATGCGTTCCAGGTGGATACGGTGATCCCGCCGGTGCGGGTGGGAGATAATAGTTACATCTTCTATGGCGGGGCTGACTTTCACCACGACTGGGCCTTCGTAGGCAAGGCGCAAGGGCTGGATACGCCCGAGGCGGACCGGCCGCCTGATGAACTGAACGAGGGGCTGGGGCTGGCCGTGCTGCGCGCCGACGGCTTCGTGTCGCTGGACGCGGGGCTGCGCGAGGGGATTATCAGCACAAAGCCTTTCTTCTCTACCGGCGAGAAGCTCATTATCAATGCCTGCTGCCATGGCAATGGCTATATCGACGTAGAGGTCACCGATCCGATGGACGAGCCTTGGGCCGGGTTCACGCGCGGGGAGTCGGACCGGTTCAGCGGCGACTCGGTCGAGCATGTGGTCACATGGCAAGGGCGGTCGGCGGTGAACGAAATCGTCGGCTATACACGATTGCGCTTCTATATGAAAGACGCGGAACTCTACTCATTCCGGGTGGCGGATACCTGAGTAAAACGCAGGGCAATCACATCCTATCGCGTCAATTTCCTGGGAAGCTGCCCGAAACGCATGCCCAGGCCTTGCCCCTGCCCTCGCACGCCCACCCAGACCGCACTCTCCACCTCCCCCCTCAAACTACGGTAGGGGCTGGCCTTGTGCGTGCCCTCTGCTGGCCATGCCCTCCTCTCCGCATCCCTCTCAACCTACGGTAGGGG
>VXMH01000068.1 GCA_009841235.1 Caldilineaceae bacterium SB0661_bin_32
CCTGGTTTACTAAGTTGTCTTTGGGGTAGCGGTTGGCGTAGTTCTGTTCGAGCACCAGGTGCGGGTCCGGCTCTCCTTCTTCGTCGTCGTGGTCTTCCTCTTCGGCGTGACCGTGCTCATCATCGTCTTCGTCGTGGCCTTCCTCATCGGCGTGACCGTGCTCGTCATCGTCGTCGTGGCCTTCCTCTTCGGCGTGGCCATGCTCGTCGTCGTCTTCGTGGTCGTCCTCTTCAGCGTGGCCGTGTTCGTCGTCTTCGTGATCGTCATCTTCGGCATGGCCATGATGGTGTTCGATGCCATAGATGAACTCATGGGGACTGGCAACTACTGCTGCCAGCTCGATGAGCTCAGCCCCGTCTTTCAGGTTGGCTTCGGCCAGCCTCAATGTTGTCTCATCCAGGTGCATACCGTTGACAAAGATCAGGTCAGCCTGCGCCAGTTTCACGGCATCGGAGGGCCTGGGCTCGAAGGTATGGGGGTCGGTGCCGGGCGGCATGATGGCATCGAGGTCGATGCGGTCACCGCCGATGTTATAGACGATATTTGCGAGGGGCAAAATTGAAACGACGACGCGTGGGCGCTCATCCTCGGCGGGGGCGGCAGTCGTTCCAGGCGCGGCCGGGGTGCAGGCGGCGAGGAGGAACAGAGTAGCCGGGAGCGAGGACAGAGTTCGGAGGGAGCAGTGCATCTGCGGGTGCCCTTTCGCCGGATAGGCGCTGTGTGCCCCCACAACAGGCGTCAGGCCTCGGCAGAGTCGCGGCAGTCGGTGCAGTGCCCGAAGAATGAGACGTGACTTACGTCGACCTCAAAGTCGTACTGGGCGTCCATCGCCCGACGAAACGCCAGCAAGACGCTGTGCGGCAGCTCGAGCAGGCCGTCGCAGGAGCGGCAGACAAGGTGGTGGTGCGGCTCGGGGCCGGCCATCTCGTAGGCAAGCCGGCCGCCGGCCATATACACCATCGCCAGGATGCGCTGTTCTGTCAGAAAGTGCAGAGCCCGGTAGACAGTGGCCCGGCTCAGCGTGGGCGCAATGCGGTGTACATGGTCGTACACGGCTTCGGGCGTGACATGGTCGCCGAGATGACAGACGGCGTCGAGAATGAGCTGGCGTTGGGGTGTTACCCGGTAGCCGGATTTGCGTAACTGCCGGCTGATCTCCGTCGTATCGTGGGACATAATAACTCTATCTGTTGCAATATCATCATCGAGACAAAACATCTGGCCAACAGAGGGGAATGTTTCATTTAAGACACGTTTCTCATGTTCGCTGCACCGCCGCTATCGACAGGGTACCACTCTCGTCCGACACCGCGATACGGCGATCATCCGGTGACCAGGCCAAGCCGGCAATCGGGTTCTTGAACACAGAATCCGCCAGCATAACGGTTTTCTTCTTCTCGACTTTCCAGATTGCCAGCAGACCATCTTTCCCACCGGAAGCCAGCAGCATACCCCGTCGTTGAAACTTCAGGTGCTTTATGAGGTCTCGATGCCCTTCCAGCATGACCGGTTTCGTGTTTTCCGGCCCCTTGCCGGAACAGTCCCAGATCACCGCCTGAGTCCCGCCTCCGGTCGCCAGATAGCGACTGTTGAAGCTCCATGCCAGTTCCAGCACCTTTGTTTCGTAGCCCCACATCTGCAGATCCTGCCCGGACTCGACGAGCCAGAAGTGCACCGTCGAGTCCTGGTCGCCAGTGGCAATGTGCTTGCCATCGGGACTCCACTCCAGAGTGAGTGACGAACCCTGCCATTCGAAACGGCGGAGTGGCTCCGCTCTTGTGGGGCCATACAGCACGACGCCGTTGTAGGCAGTGACGGCGAACCGTTTGCCATCATGGCGCCACTTGATGTCGGTAATGGTGCTGTTCGCATCGGGATATTCACAGCTCAACGCCCCGGTGGTGTCCCACAGCCGCAGTTTGCGCCCGGCGGCTGACACCAGCCAGTCGCCCGCAGGGCTGAAAGCGACACGCTCCACCCAGCTTGCGCCGCCTGCCATTTCAGAGGTCTGCGATCCTGTCCTGGTATCCCACAGCCGTACCTTGCCGTCCTGCCCGACACTGGCGAGGAGACGACTGCTTTTGTGCCACGAAATCGCCATCGTTCCGAAGGTGTGTCCGGGCAGCTTGTGCTGTACGGCGCCGTCTGCACCGTTAAACAGCGTGATTGGTCCGGACACACCGGCCACTGCCAGCTTTTTGCCATCCGGCGACCATGCCAGCCCGATCGGATGATCGTCAATATGGGTACGCCATACTGCCTTGAGCGATGGCTTTGGCGGTTTGCGCTTGCCTTTGCGCCGCATCATGACACGAGACATGCGCGAAAGCCTTCTTCCAGTGCAGACCGGTCCAGGTTACGCCCGATAAAAACCATCTTGTTATGACGCTGTTCATTCCCCCACGGACGATCCGGGCGGCCGTCAAAGAGCATATGCACCCCCTGAAATACGAAGCGCTCATCTTGGCCGCGCAGGCTCAACACGCCTTTCATACGGAAGATGTCCTGTCCCTGTTTGACCAGCAGTTGACCTAACCAACGATTGAGCCTCTCCAAATGGAAATCACCGGGGAGGGTGATGCCAACGGAAGTCACCTCTTCGTCGTGTTCATGATCGGGCTTGTACTCGCGGGTTTCGAGCGGGGTCTGCACGGCATCCGTACCGCACAGGTGCGCGTCGAACTCATCAGGGTGATGTTCGGTGAACAGCATGTAATGGCCCGGCTGCTGAATCACGAAGTTGAAGACGGTCTCGCCCTTTCCGTTCAGCACGAGCTGGTTGTGCTGTCCTTTGCCGAGGCGCAGCGTCTCGCCAGCCTGTACTGCCTGCTCATCTTCTGAGAAGGTCAGTACGGCGCCCATCAGCGTCGCTTCCTTCGCCGCCAATCCATTATTTGCCAGCGGCAGCAGCGCGGCCCCCATCACCGGGTCAGGGCCTTCACCCATCACCCATTCGTACGTCCCGGTGTTCAGCTCATAGATACCCGACCATTCAAACGGGTATTCCGGCTCCATGAACTTCGGGTCGATTTCCAGTGCCCGGTCGAGGTTGAAGCCGCCCACATTGAGGATACTGTCCATCTCGACGACCGCGTCGCGGGTGCGGAAGATTTTGGCCATGCTGTTCATGCTCTTGATGCGTGCTTCGAGTCTGTCGAGGTCTTCCGAGGCAACCAGGTCAATCTTGTTGAGCAGGATCACATCCGCAAAGGCAACCTGTTCTTTTGCCTCATCGCTGTCGTCGATGTGTTCCCAGATGTGTTTGGCATCGACCACCGTGACAATCCCATCCAGCTTCAGTTTTTCCTGCATATCATCATCCACGTAGAAGGTTTGCGCGACGGGACCGGGATCGGCCATGCCGGTGGTCTCGACCATGATGTAATCGAACTTATCGCGGCGCTTCATCAGATGACCGAGAATACGAATCAGATCACCCCGAACGGTGCAGCAGATGCATCCGTTGTTCATCTCGAAGATCTCTTCTTCCGCGCCTATGACCAGATCGTTATCAATGCCGATCTCGCCGAACTCGTTTTCGATCACCGCGATCTTCTTACCGTGATTTTCGGTCAGGACGCGGTTGAGCAGCGTGGTCTTGCCTGCCCCCAGAAAGCCCGTCAGAACGGTCACTGGCACTCGTGTTTCAAGTGTGTTCATCATGTTCCTGTCTCCTCTACTCAACTGTCGTTTTTGGCTGATGCAGCATCCCGGCGATGGCGATCAACTGCGCGGCTAAACGCCCGCTGCGATGGCTTCATCCAGCGCAAACAGCGGGCGGTAGGCATCATGCCCTGCGCCATAAGTTCGATCCATCAAGGCAGCGTACTCGGCAGCATAGGCGGGATTGGTGCGCCAGCGCACACCGAGATATTCCGCCGCTTTGACGATGCCCAGCACACCGTGTTTGATCTCCTCAAAGGTGTAATCCGGCCCCACCGGGACACACATCCAGCGGGCGAGGTTCGCCGCCGTTCCCGGGTGATCTGGCGCGCCGTCGGCACCGAGCGCGGCATAATGCAGAGGCCGAATCTGTGGCAGCCAGCGCACGGGCGTGTTTTCCTGCTCAACGTAGGCGTAGAACGTGGCGATATCGCTCTCTTGCGGAATCTGCACCGCGACCGCGGTCGCCAGCGCCAGCCCGTTCGGCTCGTGTGTCACCAGCCCGGCGGCTTCACGCAGGCCGCGTTGCACCTCCGCCAGATTCGTGCTCTGCTGCTCTGCCAGTTCCGGCAGACGTTCACTCTGTGCCAATGCCTGCGCTGCGTTCGGGCAGTCAACCGGTTGACGCAATGCTCTTACCTCTGCATAGAGCGCCTCATCACCGAATACCAGCAGCGCGCCGGGGCGGTCATCAGCATCAGGCAGATGTAGGCCGTACAGCGTCACCGCCGGGCGCTCTGCCGCGCCGGGTGTAGGCAGGGTGTCAGCGCAGTCGAGCCATGTGGCGTTCTGCGGCTGCCACAACCCGCGCACCACCTGCGTCCAGGTGAAGCGAGTACTGGACGGCGCGAGGCGTAGATGCGCGTCAAAGTCCAGAAAGCGCAGCAGCGCCTTATGATGCTTGACCGACTCTGCCAGGTCATGGCTGGCATTGGCCGGGACACCGACCCATTCGCCTGGCTGAATCCCCGCCGCCTGATGCAGTAAACGGCGAGCGCGGTAGGCATCGCGCACCAGCACGACCCAGGCGCCGCCCAGGCGTTCCGACCATGTCGCTTCTGCAGTTTCAAGCGTCACCTCGGCGTGAAAAGCTGTGTTAGCAGGTAGGGTCAGCCGCTCATCCAGCGGGGGGTGCGCGGCATAATCTGCGCCGCGCACCGGCAACCCACCGAGCGCCTCCACCGGGCAGAAGCCCCCTAACCATAACGATCCCCAATCAACGGGCAGTTTCAACATCTTTGTCCTCTTTATTTTCTCTTGTCTATGGGTGCATGCGCTCTTCATGGGCGTAGATGACTGCCTGCAAATCAAGAAACCAGCCTTCCCTAGCCAGGGATAAGGCCCTCACAACCTTTAGCCAGACACAGCCCCTGAGACTGTTCTGGTTGGGGCGCCGGGCGGTCTCCCACGACGGCTCCGGACGAGCGCCTTTCGAGAAGAGAATGTTCAGACAGGGGCTCTGCGCCTGAATGCGACTGCCAGTGCGAATATCGCGCTCGCCACCAGCGTCATGGCAGGACCGGCGGGCAAGTTGAAGTGGTAGGAGACGTAAAGGCCGGTCA
>VXMH01000025.1 GCA_009841235.1 Caldilineaceae bacterium SB0661_bin_32
ACTCCGGTAGGGGCAGGCCTTGTGCCTGCCCTCCCCCCGGC
This sequence comes from Caldilineaceae bacterium SB0661_bin_32, assembly GCA_009841235.1. Classification (GTDB taxonomy): domain Bacteria; phylum Chloroflexota; class Anaerolineae; order Caldilineales; family Caldilineaceae; genus Bin5. Next base: position 42 of record VXMH01000025.1, read on the forward strand.
GTTACTCACTCCTCTCTCCTCGCCTCCCCGCCTTTCCGTCGTTTCCCCGAGAACGAGAAAGTGAGTACGAATTGAGTACGGAAAATGTTGTTCTTTCGCCCTCACTCTGAAGCCGGGGCGTCTACCTGTGTCTCAAATGCCGGTTTTGTGTCTCTCTAAGACCTATTGTAAGATGTATAGTAATCTTTGACAGTGCCCGACACGTTTGGGTGCCGACCGTCTCGACGGGTCAAACGGCGGGCTGTCGGGGCATTATGCATAACCTCTGTTCAAGTACGACCAGAGTGCAACTTTCGGCATTGTCTTTCCGAACTGATCGTGATATAACAGTGCCAACAGTAATCGGCTGACGCGCCCGCGGCGCGCCGTAGGTTTCTATCTGCATTTCATTGCTACGCACCCAAAAGGAGGCGGCTCGTGCCGGCCTTACTCCGCAAATTTATTATTGTCCTCGTCTTTATTCTGGCACTGGGCGCCTGCAATGGCGGCGGTGACGGCGGCTCTACCTGGCTGAACCTCCCGTCCGTTCCAATCAGAGTTGACGGCAACGGCTATGGCACTGCGCTTGGCTTCCCGGCAGGACAGATTCTTCAGCAACCGATGTTGGATCAGTTCGCCGCTGCAGGTGTCGATGTCCTGGAAGTCCGGATCGGCTACCACGGTGTCTTTCTCCACGCAGACGGAGAGCCTCTCCCCTACCTTAAATGGAGTGACGAATCGGCCGACCTTGTGGGTCGCGTTCTGGCCAATGTTCCCGGCGCCGCGCAGGGCGCTGACGCCCTGACCTGGCTGCGGCGGGTTGGCCTCGGCGCAATTATCATACTGCCCACCGCCGGGCAGGACATCCCCCGCTGGCAGGGCGAAGAGCTGGTTACTGCAGAGAGCGCAGCCGAGACGACGATTGGGCCGCTTCAGTTTGCCAGCCTGGCCTTCGATTCCGACGGTCAGGCGTCGTTCGAGGGAATCCCCTTGGCGGAGATCGAGCAGGCCCTGGGCGCGTCGCTTGGGGTGGCGCTCCCACCAATGGCTCTGCAGATACTGTCGGCAGTGGGCGCGGAGCAGTTCTCGCTTGCCACGCAGCCGAACGGCATCGATCTTGCGCTTGACAGCACGCCGCTGCCCAGCCTCGCCTACGATAGCGAGCGTCTGGAAAACCTCATGCCGATCCTCGGAGCCTTTGTGGACGAGTCGATGGGCGGCATGATCGGCGCGGTCGTACCCAAGCTGCAGGGCGCGGACCTGGACATTATCGTCTCCTTTACCGGCGAACCGGCCGCTGAAACGCAACTGCCAACCATTCCGGTCAGTGTCGGCGAAGACGGCTCTTTGGGCGCATGGGGCATTCCCCTGGGAACAGGCCCCCTTCTGCCTGCGGACATTCTCGACATTCTCGGTGCTACGAACGCGCAACGGCTGGATCTGAGCATTCAGGCCGACGGCCTCTACCTGGCGCTCAACCAGGAGCCGCTGCCATCCATTCTGTGGACGGATACGTCGCTCGACACGATCGGTGATGTCGCCGTCGACCTTCTGGGCGTCGCGCCCGGTATGGTCGACGCCGGCCTCACGGTCCTGCGCAGTCTGCTCGCCAAGACCAATGTCGGCCTCTCTTTGGACCTGCCTGGCGCGGACCCCGCGGCATTCAGCGCTGATTTCGACGTTGCCGCCACCAACTTCGCGGCCGCGCCGGAAGGCATGGAGCCGGCGTTGCAGATCGGCGCGGCCATCGACAGGGATGGCTTTGTTCAGTCGGCGCTGGGGCTCTCACTCGCGGATCTCGGCGGCCTGCTGCCCCCGGTCAGTCTGCCGCCCATGGTAATGAATATCGTCGGCGGCGTTGGATCGGACTCACTTCAGTTGACCACCTCCGCCGCCGGCATCGATCTGGCCGGGGATGCCGGCAGCCTTCTGACTCTGCAGTACGACGAAGCGGCCCTCAACCGTCTCCTGGTCGTGGTATCCTCGCTTTCGGACACCATCCCTTTCATTGGCACAATAAACGAGTATCTGCCCCATCTGCCTCCCGTCCTCTCATCAGGCCTGGATGTGCAGCTCGCCCTGGCCGGGCAGGAGGCGCCCGAGACCAAACTGGACTCACTTCCCGTCGAAGTCAAGGCGGACGGCTCGCTCGCCTTGATGGGTATCCCTCTCGGGGATCAATCCATTCTGCAGCCGCGCTTCATTACCGACATGCAGGCCCTGGGCATCCAGAGGCTCGACCTGAACATCATCGACGCCAGCCTCTATCTGGCCTCGAACGGCGGCCATCTGCCTGTCATCTCCTGGACGGATCAGTCGATGGCCACAGTTCAGCGGGTCGTGGGTGAACTGCTTCCCGTCCCGCCTGGCGTGCTCGACGTCGGCATTGAATTTCTGCAGAAGACCGATATCGGTGTCGCCCTCTCGATACCCGCGGCAAATGGGGTTGCGGCCGTAGACGTGCCGGCTGCTTTTGACGTAACCGCCGTACGCATGGAACCCCCCGATATCGATGCCGAGTACCGGCCCGTGCTTGCGCTTGGGCTCAGGCTGGACGGTTCGGAAATTACCTCCGTCGGCGGCGTCCCCGCAAGCGAGTTCCTGGAGCACGGCGTCAATCTGCCTTCGCTGCCTGCGAATATCGCCTCTATTCTCTACGACGGCCTGCAGGTCTCCGAGCTGGAGTTGACCTCTTCGGCCAATCAGTTGAATGTCGTGGCCGACGATGAAGTCCTCCTCACTGTTCACTATGATTCGCCTTCCATCCTGCGTACGCTGGACCTGGCGGCGCCTTTCCTTCCCGAAAATGTCGCCAATATCCTGGCGGATCCAAACATTTCGACACTCTTCGCAGAGGAGCTCCTGCCCCTGATCGTGGGCGCCCAGCTGGACGTCACCGCCGAGTTGAATCAGGAGTAGGTTTCCTGGCGGCAGTTGTTCTGAACTGCAATAAGGGCGAAGGCGGGAAGTCAGACGCTTTCGCCCTTTTCTATTATGAGCCTTTTGAAACTGAATTTACGGCGAACGATGAGAGCACATGTGAGGCACAGATGACAGATCGTGTAAAAGGCAAAGTTGCACTCGTCACCGGGGCCGGATCCGTAGGGCCCGGCTGGGGAAACGGGAAGGCGGCGGCGGTACTCTATGCCCGTGAAGGGGCGAACGTCTTTCTCGTCGATTACAACCCGGATGCCGCCAGTGAGACGAAGAGCATCATCGAGCGGGAAGGGGGAGAATGTACCGCCTTTGAGGCCGACGTGACCGATGCCCAGGCCGTGGAGCAGATGGCTGAAGCCTGCATCGAGACCTACGGCCGCATCGACATCCTGCACAACAATGTCGGCATCATCGAGGTGGGCGGGCCGGTCGAGATCAGCGAGGAAAACTGGGACCGGCTGCTGGCTGTCAATGTGAAAGGTATGTTCCTGACCTGCAAGTACTGTATTCCGCATATGGAGAAGCAGGGGGGCGGCGCTATCGTCAACATCTCTTCCATCGCCGGCATTCGCTACACCGGCTATCCGAGCGTCTCCTACAACGCCTCCAAGGGCGCCATCAACCAGTTGACACAGAACATCGCGATGCAGTATGCCCAAAAGGGCATCCGCGCGAACTGTGTTCTGCCGGGTCTGATGAACACGCCCTTCATCACCCAGGGCCTCCAGGACGCCTATTCAGACGAGGGCGTCGAAGAGATGATCCGCCAGCGCGACAATCTGTGCCCGATGAAAAAGATGGGGGATGCCTGGGATGTCGCCTACGCTGCCCTGTTCCTGGCGTCCGACGAGGCCAAATATATCACCGGCGTCAATCTGCTCGTCGACGGCGGCCTGACCTGCGGATTTGCGCCCTGACCGCCTATGCCCAAGGAACTCCTCTTTGTCGGTCCACGCCAGGTGGAAATAGGCGAATATGCCGACCCGTCGCTTGGCCCCAGGGACGTGAAGGTCGCGAATCTCTATTCCGGGATCAGCCATGGCACCGAGCGCTCCCATTTTCGCGGTGAGGCTGTCTGGCATGATCGCAGCGTGGAGACGGACGGCTTCGTAACTGAAGGGCGCTCCATGAAGCACCCCTTCACCTATGGGTACGAGGATGTCGCCCGTGTGGTGGAGGTCGGGGCGGAGGTGGGCGAGTTGGCGGTCGGCGACGTCGTGATCGGTTCGGCGCACCATCGCGAGACCAGGAACTTCAACCTCGACCAGGCGAAGGTCGGCGCAACGACCCGCGGGGTCGGTGTGAGCGTCTTTGCCTACCCGCTGCCTGCCGACGACGACCTGGAAAAGTATGTCTTCGTCAGTCTGGGCACGGTCGCGCTGGACGCCGTCCTCGTCGGGCCGGTTCGGATCGGCGAGAGCGCGGTAGTTGTTGGTCAGGGCGTGGTCGGCCTGCTGACGATGCAGCTCTGCAAGCTGTCCGGCGCCGACCCGGTCATCGCCATCGATCTGCTCGATGAACGGCTCGAAACGGCGAGTCGCCTTGGCGCCGACTATGCCCTCAACCCCAACCATGGCGACGTCGGCCGCGAAGTGAAACGCATTCTCGGTGGGCCGGGCGCCGACGTCTGCTTTGAGTGCTCCGGCCAGGCGGGCGGCATCGGGCTGGCCATGCACTGCGGCACGCCCTTCCCCAAAGTTGTCGCCGTAGGGATGTACGACGGTCCGGCCGATGACCTCTACCTTGGCGAAGAGTTCTGTCGCAGCGCCGGGCAGATCCTCCACTCCCGCAGCGGCGGCTACCGTCTGCCTCCCGAAGACCCCGGCGGCGGACTCTATCATCGCCGCTGGGACATCATCCGCGTGCACAACGTGATCATCAAGCTGCTGCACACCGGCAAGCTCGACGTCAGCGGCCTGATTACGCATCGGTTCTCGCTTGAGGAAGCTCCGCAGGCATACAGGCTGATCGACGAAGGGGCGGAGGGGATGATGAAGATCATCTTCGACCTCACGACAACCTGATTCTCTGCGATCTTCAGTGCGTTCAAGTTGAATGCTGTTTCACGGCGAAGGGGGTCTGTTTTGTCGAGCAAAGTAAACGCCGCCGTCCTCCTGACCACGCGAAAGATGGAGATTCAGGCCTTCGACCTGCCCGCCGTCAGCGAGGACGACGGCCTGCTCAGAGTCGAAATGTGCGGCGTCTGCGGCAGCGACCCCCGTATCTACAACTGGACCGATTCCCGGCGTTTTCCCCTCATCATGGGACATGAGCTTGTCGGCCATATCGAAGAAATCGGCAGCCGGGCCGCAGTGCGCTGGGGCGTCGAGGCCGGCGACCGCGTCATCGTTGAGCACCTCTTCGGGTGCGGGCACTGCCGCTGGTGCCTGCTGGGCGAGTATCGGTTCTGCAAAGAGCATCAGGGCTACGGAGGAACAACGCCGTCCAGCGTGCCGCCCCACCTGTGGGGCGCATACAGCCAGTACATGTATCTGGCGCCCAACTCGCGCGTGCATCGCATCGCCGAGGACGTGCCGGCCGAGGCCGCGGCGATGACCTGCGCTAACATCGGCAACGGCCTGCGTTGGGTGCGCACAAAGGGCGGGGCCGCCATCGGTGATAGCGTCGTGGTCATCGGGCCCGGCGGGCAGGGCCTGGCCGCGATCCTGGCGGCCAGCGAGGCCGGTGCGGCGAAGATCATCGTGCTCGGACTGAGCCGGGATGAGCACCGCTTCGAGCTGGCCCGGCAGTTCGGCGCCACGCACACTGTCAATCTCGACCGCGAGGATCCGGTCGAGGCGGTGCTGGAGCTCACCGACGGCATTTTGGCCGATTTGGTCGTGGATCTGACCGGCGCCACCGCCTCTTTCCCGCTTGCGCTTGACCTGGCGCGGCCGCTGGGCGTTGTCGTCGTCGGTTCCAACACCGGCGAGCAGGAAGTTGCCTTCGTTCCCAGCAAGATCCCGATCAAGGAGCTGCGCGTGCAGGGCGTGAATACGCACGACACGCCTGCGGTGCAGGCCGCCATCAAAATCGTTGAGTCGCGGCGCTATCCCATCGAGAGGATGGTCACACATCATTTCACCCTGGCAGACGCGGAAACGGCAGTGCTTGCGGCCGGGGGCGAGATTGAGTTGGACGGCTTTATCAAGGGCGTGATCGTACCGAACTGAGGAGCGTTGACATGGACGTCACCTGGGATTACACGAACCAGCGCGAGTACGTCAGACGGATCAGCGAGGGCATGCCGCCCGTGATCATCAGTGCGGTCGTGACGGGCGGCCATCAGAAAAGCGAGAATCCGGCGATGCCTGTCACAGCCGAGGAGCAGGCCGATGCTGCTGCCGAGGTCTTTGCCGCCGGCGCGACGATTATTCACATTCACGCACGCCAGGCGGGCGACCCCACCCAGGCCTCCCACGAAGCGGATCGCTATCGCGAGATCAACGATCTGATGCGCGCCAAGGCGCCCCAGATCCTGGTCGACAATTCGCAGGGGATCGCAGATCTGACGACCGAGGGCAGCGATTTTGTCGGCACGGCGCATCACTACAAATCTGCGCCGATCGAGGCCGGCCCGGACATCATGGCCTTCAACCCCGGCCCCATGACCTTTCGCGGCGGCGCAGCCTACACCGGCGGCGGCAGCGGGCCCAGCAAAGTCACGCTCGCCACCTTTGACGACTCCGAACGCACCGCGCACCGTCTCCGCGAGCGGGGCATCAAGCCGCAGGTGTTCCTCTATCACCCCGGCCACCTCGACATTCTGGACTATCTGATCCAGCGCGACGCCCTGGACAAGCCCTACTTCCTGCAGCTCGTCTTCGGGCAGCAGAGCGGTATCAACACCAGCATGGACAGCTTTCTCTACATGGTGCGCAACCTGCCCGAGGACTCTCTGTTCCAGACCTGCGCGCTGGGGCTGGAAGAGATCCAGGTGAATGTGATGGCGATGCTGCTGGGGGGCCATGTGCGTACTGGGCTGGAGGACTGTATCCACTACCAGCGCGGCGAGCTGGCGCGTAGCAACGCGCAGATGGTGGAGCGGATTGCCCGCATCGCCAACGATCTGGGACGGGGCGTTGCCGCGATTGACGAAACGCGCCGGATGTTGGGCATCGATAAGTGATATGGGCGCAGACTCTCCCTGACGCGCATCGATAGACCTGACAAGACCTCCTCACCACAGTTGCTGAACGCTCCGCCAGGATACCGCTGGCGGCGAAGGCCGAATCGCATCCACTTATTCGAAAATTGGGATTTTTTTGACAACTTGATCGGCGGTCTGATCTCGCATATAATCGGGCCAGAATTCTGGCGGCGGTTCCCACCTGGAAGGCATCGATTCCCAATCTGGTATCGGCTGAAGACACTATGCGCAACGCAGAAATCCTCGTTGTCGGCCTCGGTGGTATGGGAAGCGCAGCCCTTTACCATCTTGCTCGCCGTGGCGTGGCTGCGCTTGGCATCGAACAGTTTCAGATCGGCCACGCCCTGGGCAGCTCACATGGCTTTTCGAGGATCTATCGCAACTTTTACAATGATGCCCTCTATGTAGAGCTGGCTGAGGCGGCGCTCCCTCTCTGGCAGGAGCTGGAGGCCCTCTCCGCGCAGAAACTCCTCCACCTCACAGGGTTGCTTTACTTCGCCCGCCCCGGCAACGAGAACATTGAACAGAGAATGGGCGTTATGCAGGCGCTGAACAGGCCCTATGAACGGCTGACGGCGCAGGAAGTAACCGCACGCTTTCCCGCTTTGCGTTTGCCCGCGGGGTCCGTATCCTGTCTCACGCCCCAGGCCGGTTTTCTGGACGCCGGGCAATGTGTCTTGGAGCAGTTGAAACAGGCCGCGCGTCTTGGCGCGACCATCCATGATCACGTTCGTGTCGACAGCGTTGACCTCAGCCAGGACGCCCCCGTCGTCGAGACGTCCGCAGGACAGTACCGCTGCGAACGGCTCATCATTTCGCCGGGTCCCTGGGCCTCCGAGATCCTGGAGGAGCTCTCGCTCCCGTTGCGCGTGACGCGCCAGCAGAAGTTCTACTTCCGACCCAAAAACCCCGCCCCTTACCAGCCCGGCGAGCTGCCCGTCTACGGAGACAGCGACACCAGGTTCTACGGTTTCCCCAACTATGGTCCGGGGCTGAAGGTCGCGGACGATGGGCTGGGCGCGCAGTACGCCCCCTCCGAAGTCGACCGGACCCTGGATATGTGTAAGCGGGATGAGCTGCGGGAGTGGCTCGAAACGATCATGCCCGGCGGCGGCTTCTCCTACGTCGAAGGCTCGACTTGCATGTATACCTCCACGCCGGACAGGGATTTCCTCTTGGGACCCCATCCCAGGAATCCAAATGTAATTGTCGGCGCCGGCTTCTCTGGACATGGTTTCAAATTCTCGACTCTTGTCGGGAAAATCCTTGCTGACTTGGCCGCTGACGGGACAACCGGTTATCCGGTCGAACGGTTTCGGCTCGACCGATTCGAGAATGCGCAAGCATAGTGCTTTGCAACCTGTGGCCGCGTCGAAACTGAATGCAGCGCAACTGAATCCGATAATTTCAAAACCAAAACTTCAAGGGAGCACTTGATGAGCGCATCATCCGCAGAGGCCGCCCGAGAGCTCTATCAGGAAGCGCTGATCATTGACGGCCTGAACGTGAGCAATTGGGACAGCCCAGCTGTGTTCGAGAGTCTGCACGCCGGCGGCGTTACCGCCTTCAATGCGACGGTCGCCACTCTTGAGAATTACACACAGACGCTGGACAACATTGCCGCCTGGCTGGGCCGTTTCAGGACATACGAGGAGACGGTCCTCCAAGTCAAAGGCGTGGATGACATTCTTCGGGCCAAAAGCGAGAACAAGGTCGGGGTCATTCTCGGCTTCCAGAACGCCACACCGATCGAGAACGATCTCGACCGCCTGGCCCTGTTCCGTGCTCTGGGCGTGCTCATCATTCAGGTGACCTTTCACGAACGCAATCTGCTGGGGAGCGGCTGCTACGAACGCCGCGATGACGGACTGAGCCATTTTGGCGTTGACGCGATCGAGGATATGAACCGGCTCGGCATCCTTATCGACCTCTCCCACGTGGGCATCCGCTCGACCATGGAGGCGATCGAGGCGTCGGCGAAGCCGGTTGCGATAACGCACGCCAACGCCAAGTCCTACTATGACGTCCCGCGCAACAAGACCGATGAAGCTTTGAAGCGCGTGGCTGAGGGCGGTGGCGTGATCGGTGCTACGGCGATCGCGGCCTTTCTACGCACAGGCTCGGACTCCAAATTGGAGGACTTCATCGACGCGATCGATGACATGGTGTCCAGAGTAGGCATCGACCACGTTGGCATCGGCACAGACTTCACGCAGGACCAGCCGGAATCTTTCGGAAGGTACATCGGCTCGCAGCAGGGCACGAAGTTTCCGGCCAAGTTCGTTGACCCCTCAAGAAGCCAGCGGGCCGGCCTCCGCTATCCACTGGGACTGCAGCTGCCCGATGAAATGCCGAATCTGGCCGGGGCCCTGCTTGGACGCGGCTACAGTGAGGGCGACGTTGAAAAGATTCTGGGCGGAAACTGGCTGCGTCTCTTCCGGGAGGTCTGGGATGTCTGACGGGTCAGGCTTCCTCTTGGCCCTGCCTTGCAGAGAATTGGGAAATATGGCGAATCCATGCGCTTGCGGAGATTGAGCGGGCGATGACCAAGTACATCATCCAGCGCGTTCTGGTCTCGATTCCGATCTTCTTCGGCATAACCGTGATCGTCTACGCGCTCTATGCGCTGGCGCCGGGAGATCCGCTGGCGATGCTGCTGGGCGAGCGAGCCATGTTGGAGATGACCGCCGAAGAGATCGAAGCGGCGCGCGAGAGTCTTGGCCTGAACGACCCCTGGCACGAGCGCTATTTCGACTGGTTCAGCAGGGCCATTCGCGGCGACCTTGGCTATCCCCTGACCGGCGGCTACACGGTCATGGAGCTCCTTCAACAGCGGATCGGACCGACGCTGCTGCTGATGGCGACCGCTTTCGTCGTTTCGCTCCTGGTTGGCGTCCCCATGGGGATCGTCATGGCCCTCAAACAGTACTCCTGGATCGACTATCTCGTCACCGTACTCGCATTTGCGCAGTTGTCGATTCCCTCGTTCTTCCTTGCCTTGGGGGCCATGTACGTCTTTTCGCTGAAGCTGGATGTCTTCCCCACTTCCGGTCTGCAAACGATTGGCGCGCCCTTCTCTCTTTGGGATCGGATTCACCATCTCATCATGCCTTCGTTTATCCTGGCCGCTTACTTTGCCGGCGTCTGGGCGCGTTATACGCGTTCCAGCATGTTGGAGACGATGCACCTGGAATTTGTCACGACCGCGCGCGCAAAGGGGCTGCGGGAACGGGTCGTGGTCGTCCGGCACGCTCTCCGCAATGCGCTGCTGCCGATGATTACGGTCGCGTCGCTTAGCCTCGGCCACCTGCTGGGCGGCTCCATCATCATTGAAACGATCTTCCAGTGGCCGGGTCTTGGTATGCTGGGCTGGCAGGCCACTCTGAACCGCGAGTACCCTATCCTGATGGGGATCATCCTGATCGCTTCCACGACCGTCCTTGCCAGCAACCTGCTGGCCGATATTCTCTACGCTGTGGTCGATCCGAGGATTCGCTACAACTGACCATCCGCACGGGACGGTGCGGCGTTGGAGGGCAGGGCCTATGACCAACGCTCTGCAGGCCGAGCAAAAACTGCGAGTCGATACGCCTGCCAGGCGCGCGCTGCGGCGCTTCACGCGGCACCGTCTGGCGATGCTCGGCCTCGGTGTGTTGCTGATTCTGGTGGCACTCGCCGTCCTGGCGCCCGCGGTCGCGCCCCACTCCCCGACGAAGCAGGAGTTGAGCCTCTATCGTAAACCGCCTAACCAGGATCACTGGCTGGGCACCGACACATTCGGCCGTGACGTCTTTACCCGCCTGATCTATGCGGGGCGCGTCTCTCTGAGCGTGGGCCTGGTCGCCGTGGGCATCTATGAGACGATCGCCATTCTTCTGGGCGCGGTCGCCGGTTACTACGGCAGCAAGGTTGATTGGGTCATCATGCGCGCCGTGGATGTGGTCATGACGATCCCGACCATGATCGTTATCATCTTTCTGGTCTCGATTCTTGGTCCCAGCATGTACAACTCGATGCTCGCTATCGGCATCATGGGGTGGCCCGAGCCTACGCGCCTGGTCCGGGGCCAGATTCTTTCGTTGCGCGAGATGGACTACGTGACCGCAGCGCGTTCCCTTGGTCTGCCGACCTACCGCATCATCCTGCGGCATGTGTTGCCCGGGGTGGTGGCGCCGCTGGTTGTTCACGCCACCTTCGGTGTCGCCGGCGCCATTCTACTGGAGGCGGGTCTTTCCTTTCTCGGCCTCGGTGTGCCGCCGCCCACACCCAGTTGGGGCAACATGATGAGTTCAGCCCAGACGCTGAACATCCTGGAGCGCGTGCCGTGGCTGTGGGTTCCCCCCGGTATCGCCATCATGCTTTCGGTGCTTTCGATAAACTTCATCGGTGACGGACTTCGTGATGCACTCGATCCGCGCGGCATGGAGACCGGCTAGGAGAGAGTGAAGGGGAGGGAGGAGATGGCAGCTTTCAAATTGACTCGCTTTGGATCCCGAACTGCATAGGGCTTGGACGCTACGACGCTGAGCCGAAAGGAGGTGCGAAGGAAAACACCGGTCGTTGCCGCAGCTTTCTCGTGAATTTACGGATAAATCAGTCGAGCCACAAAGGCTAATGACAGGACCGGAGGAGAAAACGATGAAACGGCAATTGCTTGCAGTGAATCTGTTTATCGCGTTGGCTCTGATTCTTGCCGCTTGCGCTCCTGTGGACACGGCGCCGGCCGCGACCGCGATGCAGGAGCCGCCCACGGAGAGGCAGTACGGCGGCACGCTGAACTTCTGGCAGCCTTCCTGGGACGGCAGCAAGGACTGGTTCCACCACATCAAGAGGGACGAAGTGACGACCTGGATGTGGGAGGAGCTTTTCTGGACGACGACGGGTAGCTTCATCCCCGTCCTCGCGACCGGATACGATGTTTCCGACGATGGCCTTGTCTACACGGTGCATCTGCGTGAGGGCGTCAAATTCCACGACGGCGAGGAGTTCACCGCCGAGGACGTCAAGTACTCCTTCGAGCTGAAGTACGATCCCGGCATTCTGCCGCCGGAGGCGCTGAAAGCCGAGGCGGAGCGGGTCGAAGGGCTGTTTGCCTACAAGCAGGGCGAAGAGGGCGCCGATGAGATAACCGGCATCCGCATCGTCGACGACTATACCGTCGAGTTCGTCCTGACTGATCCGGACCCCAGCTTCTTCCCGGGATTCCTGGGCTATGTCGAACATCCGATGATGCCCAAGCATGTTCTCGAAACGCTGGACAGGGATGAGCTGGTCGCCGGGACAAGCGACTACTGGGTAACTGGTCCAATTGGGACTGGTCCCTATCAGTTCGTGGAGCATGTGCCCGGTCAGTATGTCGAGTATGCGCGCTTTGATGACTACTGGGGCGGCAAGCCCGGCCCCGAGCGCGTCTTCGTAAAGTTCGCGCCCATCGAGACCGCCATAATCATGTTGGAGAAGGGCGAACTGGATATCGTCTGGGAGGCGCCGGCCGAGGAGGCTGTGCGGTTGCAGGATAATCCCAACATCGACGTGCTGGTCGCCGATAACGTGATGGGCTTCTGGATCCAGACGCCGAACTGGCATGCCGGCGACGGCCTCTGGCAGAACCCGAAAGCCAAGCAGGCGATGCTGCACGCGGCAGACCGCCAGGGCTACGTTGATAACGTGATGCACGGGCTGGGTGTGGTGCGCCACAGCTGGTTCCACGGCACGCCGTTCGAGTGCCCCGATCTGGTCGAGTACGACTACGACCTGGACAAGGCAAAGGCGCTGCTCGATGAGATCGGCATGACCGCGGACAAGCGCGCTGAGTACAATCTTTCCCTCACCGTCTATCCGGGCAACAAGATGCGCGTCGACTACGCCGTCATGCTGCACGAGGCCTACACACAGCTCGGTTTCAAGACCAACGTCGATCTGATCGACGCCGCCTCCTGGGCCGACTACCGCAACGGCAGAGGGCCGCGCGGCACCGAATTCGACTTTGCCATCGCCAACTGGGGACCGGGCACGAATCCCTACGTGCTTGAGCCGTACATGGTCGGTACGGTCGATTTGGGCTACTGGCCGCTGGACGTAGAGCGGGACTATCACTGGAATGAGTACAGCGCCAATGCAGAAGAAGCCGCGGATCTCTGGGGGAAGATCTTCGCTGAGACAGACATCGAAGCGCAGACACCCTACTTCCAGCAGCTCGACTGCATCCTCAACGAGGAGGTCTTCATTCCGCACCTCATCGGTGAGTCCTGGATCGCGCTCAAGAGCAAGCGCCTTCAGGGTATAGACCTCGACCTCAATGTGAGCGTGTACATCGTGCCGATGATGGTCGATATGGCCAACTGGTGGCTCTGGGACCCGGAGGCGGATTCTCAGTAGACAATTGCGTCCCATTTGACTTCCGGTTAACTGGGACATTACTTTGCGAGCACTCCCGCGGGAGTGCTCGCAATTTTTTCAACGACGCCGGACTGCAGGCGGCCCTTCCATGCTCTGGGCCCGGCAGCAATCTCAGCCGAATGGCGAGGTGGACAGATGACCAAAGCAGTCGCGGAAACAGCGGACCAGAGCCGTCAGAGACTTGCCTCCGACCCGTATCGACCGGCCTACCACTTCCTGGCCCCGTGCAACTGGCTGAACGACCCGAACGGCACGATCTTCTGGAAGGGCAGGTATCATCTCTTCTACCAGAACAACCCTGACGCCGCCTTCCACGGCGGGGCGACGGGAACGATCCATTGGGGCCACGCGGTCAGTGAAGACCTCGTGCACTGGCAGGACCTGCCCATCGCGCTGGCGCCGGTGGACAGCTATGACCGGAACGGCTGTTACAGCGGCACGGCCTTCGTCAACATGGACGGCGTGCCGACCATCATCTACCACGGCGTGCCGGGCGGGATCTGTCTGGCAACAAGCCAGGACGAGTTGCTGGTCGAATGGGAAAAACATCCGGCGAACCCCGTCATCCCCACGCCCGAACCCGGCAGCGGCTACACGGTGGACGGCGCCCCCTGCGCCTGGATCGAGGACGACACCTACTACGCGCTCACGGGCAACACCAGCCGGGAGGAGTTCGAAGGTCTCAAGCCGGACAGGGCCTTCCTGTTCAGGTCGGACGATCTGGCGCACTGGGAGTACCTGCATCCCCTTTATGAAGGAGGCAAATACACGGAAGTCGGTGAGGACTGCGCGGTGCCCGACTTCTTCCCGATGGGCGACAGGCATGTTCTCCTCTTTGCCAGCCACCATCGCGGACCGCACTATTACACGGGGACATACGCGAACCAGAGATTCACGCCAGAGCGGCACGGCAGAATGGCTTTCGGCGAGACGAACTTTTCCAACAGGACCGGCATCCTGAACGAATGCCAGACACTGCTGGATGATAACGGCAGGCGTGTCATGTTCGGCCGGCTATCCGAGGGGCGTTACGGCTACGTTCAGCGGGCGTCGGGCTGGTCGGGGATCATGGCCCTCCCCATGGCGCTCACTATGGGTGAGCGAGGCGATCTTCTCCTGAACCCGGTCGAGGAGCTTGAGGCTCTGCGCCGCAACCCTGTGCGCTTGTCGGACATTCAACTGGCCGGAGATTCGCCGATCACGCTTGACGGAGTGCGGGGCAACCGGCTGGAGATCCGGGCGGTCTTCAGTTGGGAGAGCGCCGAGGAGTTCGGCCTGAGCGTGTGCTGTTCGCCCGACGGCGCTGAACAGACGATGGTCCGTTTCAACGTCAATCCCAATGACTCGACACAGCCGCAGGACCGGTTGGGCCCTGACAGGCTGCTGGTCCTGGACGTTACCCGGTCTAGTGTCAGCCAGGCGGTCAAGAATCGGGAGTCGCAGCGTTGTACCGTCACGCACGCCTACGGTGAACCGGTCGAGCTGCGCGTCTTTGTTGACCGCAGTGTGGTCGAGGTCTTTGCGCCGGGCGGCCACTACCTGGGCAAACGCATCTATCCGGCGCGGCCGGACAGCCTGGGCGTGCAGCTCTTTTCGCTTGGCGGCGATGCAACGCTCCACTCTCTTGAGGCGTGGGAGGTGGACGCGATCTGGCCGATCTAACCCTTGGGACGGGCACAGTCGTATTCAGGCGGCGCATTACTTCAGGAGGCCACCATTTCCAAATCATCCGAGGCGCGGCCAGTCCGCGGCGGTGAAGCGCTCTTGGGCGGCGCGCCGGCCGTGCTTCAGCCGCTCGAATGACCATTCCCACCGTCCAATGACAGACTACCCAAATATCTTCTCGCCGCTGACGATCAAGGGAATGACGCTGCGGAACCGCATATGCAGTACCGGCCACATGGCGTCGTGGATGCACCACAACGGCGTGCCCAACGACAGGTGCCGGGCCTACTTCGAGGAGCGCGCCAGGGGCGGCATCGCGCTGGTGACGCTGGGCGCAACCTCGGTTAGGGAAGGCGATCATCCGGCCTACTTCCAGAATCTTGACGACCGTTTCATCGCTTCCTACCGCACGCTGACGCAGGCAGTACACCGGCATGGCGCCAGGTTCATCGCCCAGTTCTGCCCTCGCGGCGCGCAGGTGCATCTGTCCGAGTTCTGCGAGCCTATGCCGAGCGCGCCGGTTGCCCGCCTGGTGCCGGGCGTCATCAATCCTCCCGTACTCGCGTCGGAGCATGTTGCCTCCTGGTCGGCGGAGGATCTTGAGGACCTGGCGGCCTGTTGTGGACGGGCGGCTTGGCGGGCGCGGGCCGGCGGCGCAGATGGGGTGGAGCTGCATGCGCATCAGCATCATCTCTACTCACAGTTCCTCAGCCCGGCCTGCAACTTTCGCGACGACGCCTACGGGGGCGACTTCGCGGGTCGCGCGCGTCTGCTCGTCGATTCACTGACGGCGATGCGGCAGGCGGTGGGAGAAGACTTTGTTGTCGGTGTGCGTTTGAAGGCGCACGACATGCATCCGGAGGGCTATGACGAACAGGACTGTGTTCGCCTGATCGAGCTTTTGCAATCAAAGGGGCTGCTCGACTACGTGAGCCTCACCGTCGGCGGGTCGGTCCATCATACCGGGTCACTCTATATGCCGGAAGCGGCACAGCTTGAGCGGGTCGCCCGGGTACGAAGGGCGATCGACCTGCCTATAATTCATGCGGGGGGCATCGTCACGCCGGAGGTGGCCGAGGCTGCGTTGGCGGAGGGTTGCCTTGACGTGGTTGGCATCACCAAGGGCCATTTCGCCGACGCCCATTTTGTAAACAAGCTGCGCGAGGGGCGGCGGGAGGAGATCCGGCTCTGCATTCGCTGTCAGTTCTGCTGCGACGGCGGCGAGGGTCCGGTCGGCTGCATCTACAACCCGGTGACCGGTCGGGAGAAGGAGTGGGCGGTTCCGGCGCCTGCACCTGTTCGCCGCCGGGTGGTGATCGTAGGCGCTGGGCCGGCTGGTTTGGAGGCTGCCACTGCGGCGTCAGAGCGGGGTCACGAAGTGATCGTCTTGGAAAAGGAGAGTCGGGTCGGGGGTCAGGTTTGGCTGGCGGGTGCAGCTCCGCTGCGCCGTGGATTTTCGACGATCGCTGGGTTCTATCAGCGACAGGCAGGGCTGGGCCGTTTCGAAGTGCGGTTAGGCGTAGAGGCAACGGCCCATAACATACTTGATCTGAAGCCGGACGCGGTGATCCTGGCTACCGGCTCAACGCCGGTCCGGGCGCGGGTCGACGGCTACGACAAAAAGGCCCTGACCGTTCCTGATGTGCTTGCAGGCAACGCGGATGGTTCCAAACGCGTTCTGGTCGTGGACCGCGACGGGCATGCGCCGGCCTTTGTGGCTGCGGACCATCTGCGCTGCGCGGGCGCGTCAGTCACTTTCGTTTCGGCGATGGCCCGGGCCGGAGCCGACTTGGGGGAACGGGACGCGGCCCTGCTTTGCCAGCGGCTGGGCGATGCAGGTGTGAACTTCATAGTCGGTTACGACCTGCTGCACGCAAATGGGACAGGCGCAACGCTGAAAAGCATATTCACCGATGAAGAACAGTCAGTCGGTCCCTTCGATGAAATCGTCGTTGCCGCCGGCAGCCGCCCCCGCGACTCGTTGGCCACTGCGCTGGAGGGTAGGGTTTCCGAGCTGCACGTGATAGGGGCCGCCAGCGCTTCCCGTTTCATTTTCGAGGCCACTACCGATGGAGTACGGATCGGCCATGCGATCTGAAATCCGATATTTCACTTGCTTAGCTGGAAACACCTTCCCCCTATGCCCCCCAAAATCCTGTTGCAAGAACACGGTTTGGTACCTCTGACATATTGGATACAATGAATGATTAAGGAAGGAATGTTCCACAGCAGCAACTCTGATGTGACCCCCTCGACCAAACTTGTCATCCCAGTCTCATCGGCGTCTGATCTGCGCGAGGGGTAGTTTGTCAGCATAACGGCAGCTTGATTGGTTGCCCGCGTGATTAGTGATTGCAGTGGCGGTTAATCGTTTAGTCTGTGCCATCAGGGGGCAACTCATGGGTCCACAACAGCAGCCAGAGACAATTTTGGGCCAGGGAGCGAATTTGGGGAAAGCCATCATGTTCTCCCTGGCGTTGATTGTACTTCTGGCATTTGGAGTTTATTTCAACTATACCCAGGGGAAACTCCGCGACGCCTCAGCTGCCAGTGCCTCGTCGAGTGAGCCTACCGTGACGCCTGTGCCAACCCTTACCTTTGCGGAGTGGAAGGGTGAGGCTGAGACGGTCTCCTACCACACGCTCCTGGACCAAGCCGATCAAAACGAAGGCAAAATCGTCTATTTTCGTGGACAGATAGGGCACATTGCCTCTGAGACCGAAACCTATGTTGAGATGTGGGTGTATGTCTCGGGCGACGATTCAGCAGGGAGTTACGATGAGGACCAAGTCGTGTTGCATTACCGTGACATGACCGCAACTGTTCAAGTGGACGATGTCATTAACTTCGTGGCTGTCATGGACGGTATTGACTCCGTTCATCTTGTGCCGGAATTAACCGTAAAGGCCCTGGAGGTCGAATAGACGGAAGCCTGCCATCCCTGCGGAATGTTCATTCAGACCTCTTCACTATCGGCTTAAGCCAAATAACGTCGCGTGCCCAGGCGAACTGCCCTGACAAGCGAAACAGACCCTCTTGGCTTTCTCGATTTCTATGGTCTTTGTGGTTGCCTTGCCGCTACCGCTGCATTCAAGAGCGCTTCTTCAACAACCCCCTCCTGTCTCTTGGAGAGATTCTAACCCGCCGAACTGAAGTTGACGGAAAACCAACGACCGCCTGGCTCACTTTCGGGTAAATCAAGGTATAGGGTGAGAACGGTCTGTCGGGGGATTCATGTCAACGGTGGCTGAAATTGTCAACCAGCTCTTGGCAAAACCCATGGCAGGCGCCGAGCCGGGGAGGAGTACTATGCGCGATCTGAGCAGGGACAGTACACATCTTTATGTGAAGGAGTTCACGCAGACGTTTCTGGACAACGTTACTATCGAGTCGGTGCAGGATGTGACCCGGCGCTGGCACAGGCCCGAGCGGAGGCTGGATACGCCCCTTATCAGCAAGGACCGGCCCTGGGAGCATGTGCCCTACTTTACCTATTCGAACTACTGCGTGCTGCGGGACCCGCTGGACCGGCTCTTCAAGTGCTGGTATGAGGACATGGCGGGCAAACCGGCGCCTGAGCCGATCCCCAACAACCCGTTCGGCACCTTTTCGCGTCAGCTCTATGCCGAAAGTAAGGATGGGATCCACTGGGAGAAGCCGGCGCTGGGCGTCTACGAACTGTACGGCCACAACACCAACATCGTTCTGGGCGACAGCGAATTTGGACAAGTCCACTCGATGAACGTCGTTCTGGATCCCCATCCCTCCAGGCCGGATGAGCGCTTTCGGGCGCTCTTTTCGCATATGCGGAACGACGAAGTCGCCAGTTTTCACAACATCAGGTGCGCGCGCTCGCCTGACGGCATCCACTGGACCGTTTACGACGAGCTGCCTTCCATCGGTATCCTGGGCTCCAAGCTGGATGATGTGTCGGCGCTCTTTTACGATGAATATGCGCGGGAGTTCGTGCAGAATACGCGGCACGTGATGATGGTTGCGGCCGGCGCGGTCAACATGCGCAATCCGCAGAATCGCCGCTCCTTTACGATCACGAATGAACCACACAACTTCGCAGCCTACAGTCAGAGGCGGGTCTTCCAGTGCCGCAGCCACGACTTTCTGCACTGGAGCGAGCCTGTCCTGGTGGCGGCGGCCGACGATGAAGAGGACAATCTGGACGATTCCTTCTACGGGATGGCGCAGTTTAAGGTGGGCAACCTGCATCTGGCTACGGTGGGCGTGTTCCAGGCGGTCGACAACGAGATGGAGGTCCAGCTGATGATGAGCCGGGACGGGCTGCGGTGGCAGCGGACCGGCAAGAGGCAGCCGTTCCTGGCCCCGCGGGGAGAGGGGTTCTGGGACGCCTACATGGTCTCGCTGGTGAGCCCGCCGATCGAGATGGGTGACGAGCTGTGGTTCTACCACGGCGGCACGAACTACCACCACGACTTTTTCCTTTCGGGCGCACGGGAAAACCTGGACCACCCGGAGGCGCACGACCCGCTGAATGCGAGGTTCGGATTGGGGCTGGCGACCCTGCGCAAGGACGGGTACGCGGGGTTGTTCGCCAACAGGTATCGCGAGGGTATGGCTGTGACGCGTCCGCTCGTCAGCCTGGGGACCAAACTGGTGATCAACGCCCGCTGCGCGCCGGGCGGCTCGGTTCGGATTGAGGTGGCGGACAGGTATGACGAGCCGCTTGAGCCTTGCCTGAAAGAGAGCTGCGATCCCTTTACCGGAGACAGTGTGGCCCATACGGTTACCTGGGCGGGAAGTCCCGACATCCCGGCAGGGGTCGGCTCCCGCTGGGGCGGGCCGGGGGAGAGGACCTACTGGCGCAAGCTGCGCTTCTTTTTGCGCGACGCCGAACTTTTTTCGTTCCACTTTGAAGACCCGGTTGAGGCGTGAACAGGGCCCGGGGGATTGGGTCTTGAGCAAGGCAGGAGGCTGAACTGTGTTTTCCCAATGGCATCTTTTGACGTCTCAACCCTCAAGCGGTTGATAGGCTATACTTACGGGTGAACAGAGCTCCCACAACATTCAGGAGACCAGACCCATGTCCGAGTCGCTACGAATTCTTTCGGTCGGCGCCCATCCTGCCGACATTTTCGACCAGTCCGGCGGAACGATGGCCCACCACGCGGCGCGCGGCGACTATGTCGGCTGTGTCGTCCTCACGCACGGCGCGCGCGTCCATGACAAAGTCATCAGCGACGAGATGCACCACGCCGCCGAAGTGC
The DNA here is from genome assembly GCA_009841235.1 of Caldilineaceae bacterium SB0661_bin_32. Lineage (GTDB taxonomy): Bacteria > Chloroflexota > Anaerolineae > Caldilineales > Caldilineaceae > Bin5. The sequence goes on from VXMH01000025.1 coordinate 20,412, forward strand.
CCTCCGCCGATGAACTGAACGCTCTTATGTCAGAACGGTCCGATGTCAAGGCGGAAGAGGCCCGCAAAGCATGCAATCTGCTGGGCGTTGAAGACGTCTACTTTTTCGGCGCCGACGACGCAGTCCTGCTCGTCACTGACGAGGCCGTCCGGCGTCTGGCGCGGCTCTTTCGCCAGCTGAAACCCGACATTGTTCTGACCCATTTCCCCAAGGAGGGCGACGGACTGACCAACGCCCATGCTATCGCTGGGCAGATCGTGCTGCATGCGATGGCGCTGGCAAATGGCGTCGACCCCGGCGATCGCAATCCCCCCCACAAGGTCGCTCAGGTATTCTTCTTCGGAACCGGCGCAGCTGCGATCCCGCGCAATGTGTGGCAATCCGAAGGGGGGTACTACAACGACGTCTTCATCGACATCACCGACGTGGTGGACAAGAAGCTGGCTTGCCTGGACTGTCTTGTGAGCCAGGGCTACGGCGGTGCCTATGCCCGCAAGCGCATCGAGACCAGCGACGGCGCCTTCGGGATGTCCGGCGGTGTTGCCTACGCGGAGGGGTTTATCTCGCTGAACGCTGAAACCCACTACTATCTGCCGGTGACGGAGAGGGCGATGATCAACGCCCGGGCTTCCGACCACGAGCGGATTGAAGAGACCTCCTACCGGGTGCCGGTTGACTGAGACCTCTTGGATCTGTTGCAATCGCAACCTGTCCTAAGGGCAGGCACGGCTGCCCCCTTGTTAGTTTATCTTTGCAGCGATGGAGGAACCGATCTTGGCATCGTCAGCCAAATATGACCTCGACCTGAAGCTGGCAGAGCTTCGTATCAACGGTTATGTACTCTTCGAAGATCTGATACCGGTCGAGAAGATCGACAGGATCAGGGAGGCCTTTCTGCCCTATCTGGAGCAGGTGCGGGCGCATGGCGAACCGGAAAACGGCGTGATGCTGCACGGCCGCAGCGATGATCGTCTTGTCTTTGAGGGGCGGCTGCAGGTGGTCAACCGCTATACCCTCTACGTCCCCTGGGAGCAGCCGTTTGCTGACCCGGAGATCTACGAGAACCCGGTCTTGCTCGACTTTCTGGACCGTTACTGGGGGACACGGGACTACCGCATCACCTGCTATCACTCGAACAACCCGTATCCGGGCAGCGAGTATCAGAAGTGGCACCGCGACGCGGGCATCTCCAAACTGGTGCCTCACGTCGGCCTCGAAGTCTGCCCGCATTTCGGTGTCAAGTTCCCCCTGGTGGACACGTACGAGGAAAACGGCAGCTTCGAGATTCTGCCCTGTACGCAGTATCTTGCCGATCCGGAGATGGAGAACCGCTACGACGAGATCCTGGAGGCCGGGGATTTCCCCACGCGTCGCCGTCTCGATCTGAAAAAGGGTACGCTCTGGATTCAGGACCCGCGCACGCTCCACCGCGGTACCCCCAACCGTTCGGACCATGCGCGGCCTGAGCTGGTGATCTGCTACTCGTTGCCCTGGTTCGGCCAGCGTGTGCCGGTCGAGATGACGCAGATGGAGTACGACAAGATCTCAGAGAGAGGCCGTAAGCTGCACACGACTTGCCGGGTGATCAGTTGAGCTGGCCGCTCGATTGACAGATCAGAGCGCCAACAGGACTCTAGTCGAGCAACGGCTACCTGGGACGAAGAGGGAAAGGCAGAAGCCATGAAATTCAGCCGCGACCAGTTTCTGGAAGACGGATATGTGATCCTGAGGCAGGTCATCCCGCCGCAAGAGCTGGACGACCTGCGGCAGGCCTATGAAAAGCTAGTCGAGCGGCAAAGGGTGATCTGGGCGCGTGAGCGGGGGCCGGATGATCCCCCCGGCGGCGTTTGGGAGACGAGTGCCCAGCCCCGCCTCAATCTGGGGCTGCTGGCCGGCCAGATCGATGCACAAACGGTCAGCGCGGTTGAAATCTGGCTGCACGAGAACACGCAAGGGGTCAGCAGCTGCCTGTTGGGCGTAGATGACGCGGCAGTCACCGAAATGATGCTGATGTGCAACCCGGTGCGCGACCATGAAACGGGGGGGCATCGCGGCTGGCATCGTGACTTCTATCCGCCCCACACCGCGCCCCTGCAGGGCTACGCCGACGACATTCTGGAGAACGGGCCGCGCTACGTGCAATGGAATCTGCCGCTCTACGATGACAATGTTCTCTGGGTCGTGCCCGGCAGCCATTCCCGTCTCAACACGGATGAGGAGAACGCGGCGCTGAATTCGGATGCACGTACCCCTGTGCCCGGCGCCGTGCAGACACATCTGGCGGCCGGTGATGGCGTGGCCTATATCCTGCCCCTGCTGCACTGGGGCAGCCGCTACAACGCCAGGATGCGCCGCACTGTCCATGGCGGCTTTTCGGAGTACACTACGCACAAGGACCTGCCTTACCTTGAACATCTGTCTACAGAGTCACAGGAGTCGTTCAAACGCTGGAACGGGCGCAGCACCCAGAAGTTCGAGTTGATTGAGGCGGCGTTGCGGGCCGCAGTTGACGGCGACAGCACCGCCTTCGTGGCCGCTCTGGACCGGCTCCATCCGGGCCGAGGCGAAAAAGGTCGCCTGCTCTCCACGATCTTTCTAAGCAAGAGCGCCAAGCGTATCCATCACCTCAAGAGTCCCGATTTCGATAGCCTGCCCGAGCAGGAACGGATGTGGGCGACCAGCATACATCCTATGACTCTCCAGTGGGGCAGGCCGCTTGCCGGCCGCTTCTCCGAGCAGGAAGCCGAAACTCTTTGGACGCGCTTCAAGTTCGTCGACGATCTGTTGCAGGATGAGGAAGATCAGTGGACGCCCGGTTTTCAGGGTGAGGAAACCCGTTACTATTTCGACCAGGTTCCGGCTGATCTAAGCGTTGAAGCGTTTCTCGCTACCTTCTGAGACCGGCTTGATCACCTGCATCATTCCACTTTGCCATTCAGAGGAGCACAATTGTGGGAAATAGTCCAGTCAGAATTGGGTTGATTGGGACCGGGATGGTCGCCCAGGTTATGCATTTGCCGCATCTGTTCGAGTTGCCGGAGCTCTTTGAGGTGACGGCTCTATGCGACCTGTCACCGGGCACGGTGCAGGCTGTCGGCGCCAAGTACGGAATCCGGCACACATTTTCCGACTATCGCGATATGTTGGAACGCGCGGACGTGGATGCGGTGATGGTGCTGACGCGGGACCATGCCGAGCCGGCGACGGACGCGCTGCGGGCAGGCAAACACGTCTTCATCGAAAAGCCGATGTGCAACAACCTGGATGAGGCCGACAAGATCCTGGATGCGCAGGCGCAAAGCGGCTGCATTGCCCAGCTCGGCCACCACAAAATATACGATCCCGGGTATGTCGCCGGGCGTGAACGCATTCAGCAGATGGAGGACCCGAGTCTGATACGGCTGTACGATATCATCGGGCCGAACGAGTTCTTTCTGGAACACTATGACATCGTGCGCGTCGATGATGTCGACGCGGCCGAAAAGGACAGGATGCAGCAACTCCATCAGGACAGCTTACAACGCGCGATCGGTGCCCAACCCGAAGCGGTCATGCGCGCCTATGGCAAGATGTTGGGACTGTCAATCCATGATGTCTATATATTGGACGGTGCCTTCGGCATCCCCGAGCGTGTGGTGTCGACCGAAATCTGGGACGGGGGCGGGGCCTTCGTCTCCATCCTGGCCTACCCGAACAATCTGCGCTGTATACTGGACACCGCTACGGTCCGCGACCTGCGACTTTTTGACGAAACGATGACCGTTTACGCGCCGGACGGCATCGTGTCGATCGTCTTTCCCAGTCCGTTCTTGAAGAACGCGGCCACGGTGGTCAAGGAGTGGAGGATGGATGGGACAGAGTTTCGCGAGTCAACGACGACTGCCTCATACGAGGAGGCGTTCAAGCTGGAGCTGATTCACTTTCACGACTGCATCGTAAATGGAAAGACGCCGCGCACGCCGGCCAGTGGGGGCCGCGCGCAGATCGCGCTGTTGATTGATATGATTAAGGCCTACAGGGTGTAGGGTGCAATGTGGCGCCGGCCATCGATACAATTACTTCTGCCAGCTGATATCCATTCAATCCACCTTGTCTCCATCCTGTGTCCACTCCAGGCGGTCCGCCTACTCTTCCAAGCACTCTTCATTCAGGCGGCTGTTTGTCCTCTCCCACAAGGTAGTATCGTCTCAAAGCTGCTCAAACTGGAATAAACGGTACGGCTTGCCCGGCGGGACACCATCGAGGACGTCAATTCACTTTGCGCGTCTTTAGTTCCGGACTGAAAGCAAGGCGGCAAAAGCAACTTGACCTATGGAGTCCCAATCAAATAGAATTATATTGTCTAAGCGTTTTCTGCATCAACGTTTCCAACCGTCATACCATTACTAGACTAGAGGAGGCCAAGAGATGAGAAGGCGAAATTTCTCCTTTGCAGCCACGATAATAGGACTAATCGTGATGCTCGCCATGCTTGCCGCCTGTGCCCCTGCTGCCCCGGCGGACAGCGGTGCCGACCAGGCCGCCAGCGCCGACGAGTCGGAGGCAGCCGCAGCGGCCGATGAAGGGGGACCCAAGTACGGAGGAATCCTTAAATTTGGCCAGGCACAGGCGTCAACCGTGATTAACCCTTGGGGCGGGCGGTTGCACGGCGCTACCGAGTGGAACATCCTCCACCAGATCTATGAAGGACTGCTGTATTGGGATTCGGGATACAACAACAACCCGTCCCTGGCCGAGTCCTGGGAGGCCGTCAGCGACACCGAGTACATCTTCAATCTGCGCAAAGGCGTCCTGTTCCACAACGGCGAGGAGATGACATCGGAAGACGTCGTCTACTCCTTTGAGCACGCGATGGATGAGTCGATTTCCGCCTATGCCGGCTGGTTGTCACCGGTTGCAAGCGTCGAGGCTACGGACGACTACACCGTAAAGGTGACCCTTAAGGAGCCGTACAGTCCATTTCTCGACGTGATTGGAAGGCCGGCGGTGCTGGTCATGCCTGCGGGCACCTTTGAGAAGGAACCGTTCGAATACATTGGCACGGGGCCTTTCAAGTTGAAGGAGTTCGAGCCGGGCGTTAAGACGGAGCTGGTCAGGAATGAGGACTATTGGGAGGAGGGCGTACCCTACCTGGACGGCATCAGTATGTCCTATCTGCTCGACGACGCCGCGCGCGCGGCAAACCTTTCCTCTGACGCTGTTGATTTCATCATGATGGTGCCCGGCGCGTCCTGGGAATCTCTGACCCAGCAGGAATACAAGCTGTTTACCGGCGACACCGGCATCTTCTTCATGTTCACGTTCAACGTTGGGCGAGAGCCGTTCAACGACCCCAACGTGTTGAAGGCGCTGCAGCACCTGGTGGACAGGCAGGTCATGTGCGATGTCTATACCGCCGGTCGCTGTAACCGCTTCTTCGCTGGCGACCCGCAGCCGCCGACCAGCCAGTACTATACCGGTATCGAATACTTTAAGGAGCCGGACATCGAGAAAGCCAGGGAGTACCTGGCCCAATCCAACTATCCGGACGGCTTCGAGGTGGACCTGAACTTCTACGGTGCGGCCTCGGATGAAGGCCAGATCGCCGAGATCCTTCAGATCAGCGCGGCCGAGCTGGGAATCAAGTTCAATCTGCTGGCCACCGACCATGCGGTCTGGGTGGAGAAGGTTTACAAGGGCGAGTTTACCGCCGCCCTGCAGGGCCTCTACGCTTCGAGCCCGGACGACATTTTCTACGGGATCATGCATCCGGAGGGCGTTTCGCACGGCTTTGCTCCTAACTTCGACATTCCCGAATACAACGCGCTGGTTGAAGAAGCGCGCAGGGTAACCGACCCCGACCATCGCCGGGAACTCTATACGGAGGCGTTGACCATCGGGTATGAGGCGGGATGGCCTCTAATCTATCTCTTCACCTATGACGATCGAATGGGCATGCACCCGGATGTCATGGACTATCAGGTAGACGGGCTGGGCACTGTGCGCTTTCTGAAGTACGTTTGGCTGGACAGGTAAAGGACTTAAGTCAGATCGAGGATGACGCGTTTCCCGGAGAGGGAAATGCGTCCTTCCTTTAGCGGCGCGAGGTCCCGGCTCCGGCATAGTATGCCCGCCAATGTCGCGCCCTGATTCATAATTCCACAGTGTGAAAGAGGAGACGACGCTACATGTCGCGATTCTTGGGTCGCCGTCTGATTCGCGCTGTACTGACCGTGTGGGCAGTAGGGACCCTTGTGTTCTTCCTGATGCACGCACTTCCCGGCGACGTTGTGCTCGTCCTGCTCGATACCGTCGGCGCAGGGTCGCCAGCGGCCGACAAGATGCGCGAGTTCCTCGGGCTTGACCGGCCGCTTCATGTGCAGTATTTCGACTGGCTGGGAAATCTCCTCAGGGGAGACATGGGGAACTCCCTGCTGGGCGGCTATCCGGTATGGGACCTGGTCAAATCGCGAATTCCGGTGACCGTTGAACTCGCGGTCCTGACGATCCTGCTTGGGCTTTCAATCGCGATTCCACTGGGCATCGTCGCGGCAGCCAGAAATGGTTCGTGGATTGACCTGCTGGCGATGCAGTTTGGGCAGCTCGGAATTTCGATTCCGAACTTCTGGATCGCCACGATACTGATTCTGGTCGTGGCGGCGCGGCTGCAGTGGCTGCCGCCGTCCGGCTACAAGCCGATCAGCGACGGCCTGGGGACGAATCTGTTGCATATGATCATGCCGTCGCTGAGCCTTGCGCTCCCTCTGGCAGCGGTCATGACGCGCGTCGTGCGCTCCGCCGTTCTTGAAGTTCTCAACCGGGATTACATGCGGGTGGCGCACGCCAAGGGGCTCCATCCTCAGCGCGTACTCTGGCGGCATGGATTGAGGAATGCCGCGATCCCGATCGTAACCGTTATCGGGCTCGAATTGGGCTACTTGCTGGGGGGAACGGTCCTGATAGAGGAGATGTTCTTCGTACCGGGGCTTGGCCAGTTGACCGTGCGCGCGTTGCTCAACCGGGATCTGCCGGTGCTGCAAGGTGTGCTGTTGCTCTATTCGACGGCCTTCGTCTTTGTGAATCTCGTTGTGGACCTGCTCTATGGCCAACTCGATCCGCGAATACGATACGAATAGCAACGGAGTTGAACGCACGCTGGCGGCGAGAAACCCGCTGCGGAGCTTTGTTCGCCGTGCGCTGCGACATCGATTGTTCACGGCTGGCTTTATCATTACTCTGCTCCTGATCGTCACGTCGGTATTTGCTCCCGTTTTCGCAACGCAAGACCCCTTCGAGGCAGATTTCAAAGAGATGCTTGCCAGCCCGAGCCTAGATCACTTCCTTGGCACCGACTATCTTGGGCGCGATCTCTACAGCCGCATCATTTATGGCGGCCGGTTCAGCCTGCTTGTAGCACTGTTGTCGATGGCACTATCCGGCCTGATCGGGCTCTTGCTCGGGATGGCGGCCGGTTATCTGCGCGGGCCTGTGGAAACGGGCATCATGGCCTTCATCGACCTGCTGTTCGCCATTCCGGGACTGCTGCTGGCCCTGACGATCTCGGTGCTGCTTGGGCCGTCCACGCAGAATCTGATAATCGCACTTGCCGTCATCTATGTCCCTATCCTTTGCCGCGTCACGCGCGGCGCAGTGATCGCGGTTTCGCAGCTTCCGTACATCGAGAGCGCGCGGGCGATTGGCGGATCCAACTGGCGAATTATGATGCTCCATCTGCTGCCGAACGCAGGCGCGCCGGTTATCGTCCAGATCACGATTGGGCTGGCGTGGACGATTCTGAGCGAGGCGGCGCTGACTTTTCTTGGATTCGGGGCACAGCCGCCGGCGCCGTCGTGGGGGGCGATCCTGGCCGGGGGCCGAAAGTATCTGAATACGCATCCTGAGATGTCGGTGTTCCCTGGCATTGCCATCGCCATCTCTGTACTCGGTTTCAATCTTCTCGGCGACGGCCTGCGAGATCTGCTCGATCCGACCTTGCGAGAGCGCTGAAGCCGCATTTGGGGAGTGATAGGCTCTCCCTGCTACCCCTTTCATTCCACACTGGAGCGAGAACGATGAAGATCCTTGTAACCGGAGCTACCGGACGCATAGGCAGCCGTCTCGTGGCAGAACTGCTGCGGCGGGACCATCAGGTGCGTGCTCTCGTGATGCCGGAGGATCCTCTGCGGGCCCGTGTCGAGGTCCCGGGTGTCGAGATTGTGGAGGGGCAGCTTACGGAGCGGGAAAGCCTGCGTCCGGCGGTGGAGGGCGTTGACGCGGTCTACCATCTGGGCGCTCATCTGCCCCAGGGCAGAACTTCAGATGAGCTGTTCGATACTAACGTAGTCGGTACGTATAATCTGCTGGAGACGCTTATCCCTCACGCGAGCCGGATCAAGCGCTTCGTCCTGGCCAGCACTGACAACGTCTATTGGAATCCCAATGGGGCGCTTTATCTGCCCGTTGACGAAGAGCATCCTCGTATCAACGACGACCCGTACGGAATGAGCAAGATCCTGTGCGAAGATATGTGCTGGAACTATATGCGGCGTTGCGGCCTGCCGGTGACAGTTCCCCGCTTTGGCGTAACGCTGGCCTGCGACGAGCTTCTGAATCCCGAATCGATTTGGGCCGACAAACTTTACCTGCCCGGATTCCTGAAACTGCTGAAGTCCAAGCCAAGCCTGTCTCCCGAGGAGCAGGAGACGGTCGAGAATCTGGAGGACCTGGATCCCCGCGATCCCATGTTGGTGATCGCTCGCGACCCGCAGGGGGCGGCAGCGACTGAAATGGTGAACGATCCGCGTAATCTGGCCGAGGGGTTGGTTCTTCTGCTGGAGAATGAGATCGCGGTAGGCAAAGTCTTTCATCTGATGGCGGCGCAGCCTTTTGCCCACGATGAACTGCTGAAATACATTTCGAATGTGACCGGCTGGCCCTACGTCGAAGCGACGGTCTCTAAGGTCCTCCATTGGGAACTGAGCATCGCCAAGGCGCGGGCCATGCTCGGCTACAATCCGACCAGGGACGTATTTCAGATGATTGATGAAGGCTGGGCGCTGAAAACCTGAAAGGCTGACGCTTTGGAGTGAGAGAACCTCGCCCTTTTTTGCTAGACGCCGTACTCCGCACTGACCAATTCAGCATAACGACAACTCATTTGAGGGGCGCCGCGATCGGCTACGAATGTAATGCCTGTGGTACGGGCGCGTCCAGAGTTCCGGCCAGGTCCAGTTCGAGGGCGCGGTGGCAGCTCACGGCGTGGCCGGGCTCTACCTCTTCCAGTTCGGGCGTCTGCTCGCGGCAGAGGTCGACGGCGTAGCGGCAGCGGGGGTGGAAGTAGCAGCCGGACGGCGGGTTGGCGGGGTCGGCTACTTCGCCCTCGAGGATGATTCGCTGCGAGCGTAGGTTCGGATCAGGCTGGGGAACGGCGGAGAGCAGAGCTTCGGTGTAGGGATGTTTGGGGGATTCGAATAGCTGCTGCGTTTCGGCGGTCTCGACCATGCGCCCGACATACATGACGGCGACACGGTCGCAGATATGCTTGACGACGCTGAGGTCGTGAGCAACGAACAGGTAGGTGAGGCCGAGGCGCCCTTGCAACTCCAGCAACAGGTTGAGTATCTGTGCCTGCACCGATACATCGAGCGCGGAAACCGGCTCGTCGGCGACAATCAGGCTGGGGTTGAGGGCTAGGGCGCGGGCGATGCCAATCCGCTGGCGCTGGCCGCCGCTGAAGGCATGAGGGAAGCGCTGCAGGAATTCGGGCCGCAGGCCTACCAGGGCGAGCAGCTCCTCCACCCGTTCGATACGCTGCTGCCGGTCCGACACCCCGTTCACGAGCAGGGGTTCGCCGATAATTTCGAACAGGGTCATGCGCGGGTTCAGCGAGGAGAAGGGATCCTGGAAGATCATCTGCATGTGCCGGCGCAAGGGCCGCAGTTCGTCCCTCGACAGGTTGGCAACGTCGGTCATCTGTCCGCCTTCGGCGCGGAAGTGGATTTCTCCGGCAGAAGGCTGAAGCGCGCGCACGATGCAACGGGCAGCGGTCGTCTTGCCGCAGCCGCTTTCTCCCACAATGCCGAAAGTCTCCCCCTTGTATACGTGGAAGTCAATGCCGTCTACCGCGCGGACCTGGCCCACCGCGCGTTGCAGGAAGCCCTTCCGTATTGGGAAGTACTTTCTCAGTCCATTGACCTCCAGCAGCACGTTATCGATTTCCATATTGCCAACTGTCTACGGGTTGCAACTGTTAACCGGTCGTCGCTTCAGACCGCTGCGAGCTGGGTTCGGGTACCGGATGATAGAGGAAACAGCTCACCAGATGCTCATCTCCTACAGTTTGCAGCTCAGGTTCGTGCATATCGCAGACGCCCGGGATTACGTCCGGGCAGCGGGGATGGAACGGGCAGCCGGCCGGGCGGTTATACGGGTGAGGAATGGTCCCGGTGATCGTGGGCAGTTGTACTTTGGGCGTCGAGTGTATGCTGGGAATCGAGCGCAGCAGGGACTGTGTGTAAGGGTGCTTCGATTCGCCAAAGACGGTGTCCACGGGGCCTTCCTCCACCACGCGGCCGAGGTACATCACCACCACCTGATCGGCCATCTCCGCGATCACGCCCATGTCGTGGGTGATCAGCATGATTGCCATCCCATTCTGTTCCTGGAGGGAGCGCAGGAGATCGAGAATCTGGGCCTGGGTGGTCACGTCAAGGGCGGTCGTAGGTTCGTCGGCGATGAGAAGCCTCGGGTCGCAGGAGAGTGCGAGCGCGATCAGGGCGCGCTGACGCAAGCCGCCGCTGAGTTGAAATGGATAGGCATCAATGGCCCCCTCGGCCCGGGGGATGCCTACCAGGCTGAGCAGCTCGACCGCCAGCTCGCTGGCTTCCTGCTTGGTGAGTTTGCGGTGCAGGCGGGCCGCGCCGATGATCTGGTTGCCGATCGTGTGAACGGGGCTTAGAGAGGTCATCGGTTCCTGGAAGACGAGCGCGATCTCGGCGCCGCGGATTGCACGCATCTCGCTGCTGCTTTCGCCGAGGGAGGTCAGGGCCACCTCCTGTGACTGGCCGTTTTCCGTTTCGCGGCGCAGCAGGATTTCCCCTTCGACGATGCGGCCTGGACGGGGCACGATGCCCAGAATAGAGAGCGCGGTTACGCTCTTGCCGCAGCCGCTCTCACCGACGATGCCGAGCGTCCGGCCGAGGTGAACTTCGAAACTGGCGCCATCCACGGCGCGGACGATACCCTCGTCGATGAAGAAGCTCGTTTTCAGATTGCGTACCGACAGAATCGGCTGGCGGTCATCTTGCATGACTTTTGAGGCGGACGGGGAATATCATTAGAGAGTTTTACTTCTTATATGCCATAGGGGTCGGCGGCGTCGCGCAAGCCGTCGCCCATGAAGTTGAAGGCCAGGGTCACGACAATCACCGGGACGGCCGAGACCAGCAACCAGGGTGACAGGGCGACGGCCTCGACATTTTGCACCTGCTGTAGCATGACGCCCCAACTGATGGCAGGTGGGCGCAGACCCAATCCCAGATAGCTCAGCGCGGTCTCCGCCAGGATCATGGCAGGGATGGACAAAGTGGCGGCGGCGATGATATGGCTTTGGAAGGAGGGTATCATGTGCCGGAAAATGATGCGCTTGCGGCTGCAACCGGCCAAATCCGCGGCTGTCACAAAGTCCTCCTCGCGCAGAGAGAGAAAGCGGCCGCGCACCTCGCGTGCCAGCCCTGTCCAGCCCCGCAAGGCGATGACAATGGTAATGGCAAAGTAGATCTGCTCGACGCTCCACTCGCGGGGAAAGGCGGCGGCCATGCCCATCCACAGCGGGATGGTGGGAATCGAACGCAGTATCTCGATGAGGCGCTGGATGACAGAGTCAATCGCGCCGCCATAGAAGCCTGAAATCCCGCCCAAAAACACGCCGAGCACGAGGCTGAGCGCCACCGCCACAAGGCCAATGGTGAGTGAAGTGCGCGTAGCGACCATCATGCGCGACCAGACATCTCGCCCCTTTTCGTCCGTGCCAAGCAGGAAGAGGGACTCCGCGGCGGTAGCGCCCTCGACGCCGATCAGATGGCGATCGGTGCGAATGAAGCCGAGGAGTTTGTATTTGTAGCCGCGGGCAAATAAGCGCACTGTCAGTTTCTTGTTGGGGTCAGCCACGTAAACGCGTTTGAAGGTCTTCAGGTCACGCTTGCCGGATACAGCGTAGACATGGGGTCGGAAGCTGCCATTGTCGAAGAAGCGTATCGGCTGGGGCGGCATCAGCAAACGGTAGGCCTCCGTCGTGTTGGGATCGGTGTAGGCGAGGAAGTCGGCGGCCAGCACGACGACATAGAAGGCGACGACGACAAAGGTAGCCACCACGGCCACGCGGTGCTTGCGGAAGCGCCACCACATCAGTTGCATCTGACCGGCAACGAAGATCCGTTCCTCGCTGTCGGTAATAACGTGTTCTTCGGCCACAGTTCACCTGCAATGCGCGGCGCGTCCAGGTGGGTGGGAACCGGCGCCCCGGCACGCGCTGCTGGTTTACGGTTATTGAACCATTCCAAAACGGATGCGCGGGTCGATCCACATCAGCAGCAGATCGGACAAGAATGTGCCGATGACGGTCAGGGCGCCGAGCATCATGACGATTGTCCCTGCCAGGAACATGTCCTGGGCGACTAGGGAACCCAGGAGCAGCGGTCCGAGCGTGGGCAGGCCCAGTACGACGGAGACGATAACGCTGCCCGACAAGATATAGGGCAGAAGATAGCCGACGGTGCTGGCAAACGGATTCAGGGCCACGCGCACCGGATACTTGAGTACCAGGCTGCGCTCCGACATGCCGGCGGCGCGCGCGGTGATCACATAGGGTTTGCGCAGCTCATCCAGCAGGTTGGCGCGCATCACGCGGATCAGTTCGGCGGTACCGCTGAGGCCGATGATTATGGCAGGGAGGGGAAGATGATAGATCAGGTCCTTCACTTTGCCCCAACTCCAGGGCTCCAACTGGTATTCGGGGGAGAAGAGCCCGCCGATGTCTGAGTCGAAGAGGGTGAAACCGAGATACATCAGGACGAGGGCGAGGAGGAAACTGGGCACCCCCAGGCCGACGAACCCGATGAAGGTGAAGACGTAGTCGCCGATGGAGTACTGCCGCACGGCTGAGTAGATGCCAATCGGCAGGGCGATGGCCCATGTCAAAATTATCGCGCCCAGCGACAGCACCATGGTCATGGCGAGGCGGTCGCCGATCACGTCGAGCACCGACTTGCGCCACATCATCGAGGTGCCGAAATCGCCGCTGAAGACGCCGCTCATCCATTTGAGGTACTGCACGTACATCGGTCTGTCGAGCGCGTACTGGCGGCGCAGGGACTCGAAGTGCTGCTCTGAGACGTTGGACTGCGTGGCAGACAGCTGAGCCATGTAGGCGTCGACAAAGTCACCCGGTGGCAGCTGGATGATGACGAAAGAGAGCACCGTGACCGTCCACAGGGTGAAGATGGCGAGGACGAGTCTCCGGGCGGCGTAGGCGAGCATGGAGCGCTCCGGCGGTCAGGGGCCAGCGGCCAGGGGTCCCCCCCATGGCCGCTGGCCTGAGATTCAGACTCGACTAGTCCTTGAAGTAGTAGGTGGGTGGATGGCTGGTTGCGGGCGTGCGGCAGTGCTGGGCCGGGCACTGGTTGCGCGGCACATTGCCCAGTCTGTTGCTGGTGACAGCGATGCCTGCGCCCTGGCCGACCGTGCCGATCTGCCAGACCTCGTCGACGACGAGCGACCAGATCTCCTGGGCGAGCTTGTTACGTTCATCGCCGCCGACACCGTAGCCCTGGCGGAAGAGATCAAGCGCGCGCTCCATTTCCGGATAGGGCGGCGCCATGCCTTCATCGCCGCCGCTGTTGTACCAACGGGCGATGTCGGGGCCCATGTAGGCTTCGACCAGGTTGACCGGCAGCACGTGGCGCGGGTATAGCCAGAGAGCCGAGGAGCCGCCATTGGTCCAGACTGCGAGCTGATGATTGTTGGCGCGTGATTCGGTCTCGAACAGGCTGCGCTCCTGGATCTTGAGGTCGGCCCAGATGCCGATCGCCGTCCAGTGGTCCTTGATCATCTCGAGCATGCCGTCCCATTCCCAGCCGATGTTGGCGGGAGCGGCAAGTTCGATGCGCAACCGCTCACCGGAACCGTCGGGTCGGAGGCGCCAGCCTTCGTCATCCTTTGCCTCGAGGCCGACCGAGTCAAGCAGTGCGTTGGCCTGGTCGGGGTCGAAGGTGGCCCATTTTTCGACGTACTCCTCGCCGGGCGTGGAGGGTAGACTGGCGGCGATCATGGCCGAGCCGGGCACGCCGAGGCCGAGGAAGATGGCCTCATTGATCTGATCGCGCCGGATGCCCATGGAAAGCGCGCGGCGAAAGTCACGGTTTTGGATCAATTTCTGGATTTCGGCGTCGCCGTCGTAGCTGTGATTGAAGCTCACGACGTTGTTGTGGAAGAAGGCGCGGCTCATGTCGATGCGGTAGTTGCCCTCCTCCATGTTCTCGAGGAAGACGGGCAGTTTCGAGATCGAAATGTGGCGGCCCTGGTGGTCGTATTCGCCGGCGATGGCGCGCAGCGCGAGCACCTCGCTGTCCTGCGCCAGCGTTACGACGATTTCGTCTATGTAGGGCAGCTGGTTGCCTTCCGTGTCAACGGCCCAGTAATAAGGGTTGCGGACCTCGGACCAGACGGCCTCATTGACGGGCGTAACCGTCTTCCACGGCCCCATCGTCGGCACGTCGGGGTTGTGAGGCAGATAGGCCATATAGCTGAACATTTCCAGCCAGCTTTGGAAGCCTTCGGCCTCGGCCTTGGCCGTCACCTCTGCCTCGGAGGAGTACGCGGGCAGGAACTGGCTCATGTAATGCTTGGGCATGTAGCCGCCGCCGTTCCATGCGCCCTCCGTGTCCGGGCCGACGCCGACAGCGTTGTGACCGGCGAGGATGTCCAGGAAGAGCGGATAGGGCGAGGCGAACGTCCAGCGTACCGTGAAGTCGTCGATCTCTTCCAGCAGGCCGACTTCGCCGCCGATCACCATCTCATTGGGCGGGGTGGGCCAGATCTCCTCGTTCAGCGCGACGTCCTCGTACCAGAAGAGGATGTCTTCGGCGGTGAAGGGGTGGCCGTCAGACCACTTGGCGCCGCGGCGCAGATGGAGCGTGTATTGCGTGTGGTCCTCGTTAATCTCCCAGTCTTTGATCAGGCTGGGGATGATCTTGGAGGCGTCGTAGTTCCAGGTAAGCAGACGGGACGAGGAGTTGATGCGCATCAGGTTCTCGCCGTCGGCGGGCCCGGTGAAGCCCCGTCGCCATGTGCCGCCGTATTTGCCAATCTCATTGAGCGGCTTGATGACGTAGATGTCCTCGGGATCGGGCAGCCGTTCTTCCACCGGCGGCAGGTCGCCGGCGGCCACCATTTCGGCCAGCATCGGCGCTTCGCTGAACTCGGTGGGGAACATGGCCGGGTCGAGGATTACTTCCGGCCCTTCTATCGGTACGATCTGGGGCAGTTCGGCCGGCCCCGCGGCCTCTTCCTCTGCGGCTGCCGGTGCTGCCTCCTCGGCCGGGGCTGCCGGTGCCGCCGGGGCGCCGCAGGCTGAAAGCACAAGGGCTACAACCATCACGATTCCCAACAGCCACGAAGACTTGGTCCGGTTCATCGTTGTCCCTCCTTTTGGGATGATGAAAATCCTTATGTGGGTCGATTGGATGGATTCACCTCTCGATATTGGTCTGCACAATGGCCTTCGTCTTTCCTTCCAGGCGTACGCGCACGCACAACCCCGTACGAACCGTCAATTTGGAGCCGGAGCCTGTTTCTTTCCCTGACGGGGAATCTGCTGATAAAAGGCATCCCACCACTCCGCTCTGGCGAGTGCCTGGTCCTGGTCGAGGATGGCCTGGAAGCGCGCAAGGACCTCCTCGTAGCGCTGCTGCATTGCCTCCATCGATTCAAAGGCCGGCAGGAGCCATCTGCGTCCTATCTGGGCATGCAGCACCTCGTCAGCCCAATCGAAGTCCTGAAACGTAGTCGACAGCGGGTCGCCCGATTCGCGGGCGACCTTGTACTCAAGTTGCTTTCCGTCCGGTTTCATCAGCCCCTGTTCGATCCCCCACAGAAGGCAATGCCTGTCGGCGGGCTCGAGCTCGGAATTGGGAAATTCGCCAAAGCTGATTTCGTGCGGAACCGCCGCCCAGTCCAGTCCGCTCAACTCGAAGGCGATCTCGCCCATCATGGCGTGGCGCGCTTCATCCCAGAGCTGGCGAGCCATGTCGTGGTAGAACTCCCAGGGCTGGTCGTCCCAGTCGTAGATGATCAGTGCCATCAGTTCAGGGACGTGCATTTCGGTCAGCCGCATGTAGAGCTGAAACCAGTTGCGCTCGGTGGCGGAGATGTCGCCATTGGGGAGGCGCCCGCGTGAGTGCCACACCCTGGTAAAGCGTTCATCTCTTTGCGGGGTCCGGATTGGGTTGAACGGCTCTTGGGCTCGGGCCGGCGGCAGCTCCTTCTCCGTTGCCCGGTCACCATCGGCGGCGATTCCGCCGGCGGCATCCAGGTAGGCCTGCAAGTGCGCCGCCCAACATTCCCCTGGTTCGACCGAATCTCCACTGTCTACTTTATCGAACAGGCTGCGCAATGTGGCATCGCCCCAGGCGAGCTGCTCTTCTTCCTCAAGTAGAATGAACCTGAGCAAGCGCCGCGTAGGTTGGTCGACCAGCGGGTTTGCTTCCGACTGATGGCGCTGCATGGCCGCGATGCTGGCCGGTTTGAGCACCCGGTATACGCCGGTCAGAAGCTCAAGCGTGTTGCGGGAGCGGATCAGTTCCTGGAAGAAGGCGTCCAGGCCCGAATCAGGGATGCGGTCCAGATGGAGAGGCGGCGTGCGCATCTCCTTTACGCGGTTACGCAGCCAGGTGCAATGTTCTGCGTCCTGCCACAGGTGCAGCGAAAGGCCGCACTTAACCTCCCACTCGGGCACAGCGTTGAGATGGGCAACCAGGCAGCGCATCGTCTGGCTTTCGACAAACAGATAGCGCCGCAGCAACTGTACTGTGCGTTCCACACTGTAGCCCGGCTCGCCGCCCTGTGCATAGGTGCAGAGACCGGCTAACGGCGGTGCAGTTGCGTTCATCGGCTCGCTTTTTCCTCGTCAGGCCAGGCAAACTCGCTCTCGAGAAAGGAATCAGCCCGGCCTAATACGCTTATTCAGGCTGAGGACCAGAAGCAGTTCTGCGTCGTTCCCTGTCAGATCTTTACAAACTTGCGGGCCTTGTTGCCTTCGGTACCCAGCTCCGCTACGAAAATGTTTCCCTTTGAGTCGCACCAGATGCCGTGCGGCATCGACATGCCGGTTTCCTCGCCGCGGAAGCGGCCGACCAACTCCCCGGATTCGTGGAAGATGGAGACGCCGATCGGCGCGGGGCCTTTGCCGAGGGAGCCGCCCTGCTCGGCGACATAGATCAACTGGTCGGGGCTGCAGTAGACATCGCCGGGGCCGTTGACGTCTTCCCACATGGTGATGAACTCGCCCTCGCGGTCGAAGAACTGTATGCGGCTGGACTCCCGATCGCAGATCAGGATCCGGTCCTGCGAGTCGATGCCGATCTGGTGCACGAGCGCGAACTGGCCCGGCTCAATGCCGGAGGTCCCCCAGGAGATTTCCAACTCGCCCTCTGCGGTGAAGCGGTGGACCTGGCGGTTGCCGTAGCCGTCGGCGGTGAAGATGCTGCCGTCGCTGGAAATGGCCACGCCGGCCGGCATGTTGAAGGGGGGATCTAGCGTGGTGCCGTAGGGCGTCACCGTCATCATGGCCCAACCGCGACGGCCCAGCTCGAGCAGCTTTTCGCCGTGCTGCGTGTGCTTGGTGACGACGTGCTCCTGGCGGTCGGTGACCCAGACGTGGTCGTCGGCGTCGATGAAGATGCCGTGCGGCTCGGTGAACTCACCCTCGCCCCAGGAGGTGATGAACTTACCTGTGTCGGCCTCGAAGGCGACCACCGGGTGTTTGTGGCGGCAAAAGACAAAGACGCGGTCGCGGGAATCGACCGCCACGTCGGGCACCGAACCGAGCGACCACCCTTCGGGCACTGACGGCCAGGAATCGTCCAGCTCATAGCGAAAGTCGCCATATCCAACAGTCATAGTCGGCTGTCCTCCGATGAAGTGCGCACGCACGGCGCGCAGGGAATAGGTTTACTCCTTACGCCAGTGGTCGTCGGCGCTGTCGACGGGCATGAAGTCGAGCAGTTCCCAGGCGTAGGGCGTGTCGTAGATCTTCCAGGTGTTGTTGGACGCGCCGTAGATTATTTCGTACTTGATGTTGGGGCGCTCGACGCAGGCGCGGAAGAAGCCCTTGGCGTCGCGGTGGCTGAACCAGCTGACGAGCGAACGGTAGTCCTTACCCGGGGCGTTCCAGGGCGGGAGCGTGCCGAGTCGGACGCAGATGACCTCCATCGGGCGTTCGTCGGGGCGGTCGATGTTGCCGCCCTCGGTGTAGTAGCGGCCCAGGGACTCGCCGAAGACCTTGGTTGCGCCGTAGCGACTATCGGGCCTGGCGTCGTCGTCGCCCTTGACGAGGGGGATGGAGGCCGGGTCGAGGCCGTCGAGGCGGCCTGAGACGATTGAGGCGTAGGGCTCGTCGAACTCGTAGCAGCCCATGACGTGCATGGAGCTGGCGAAGATGACGCGGCGGACGCCGGCGTCGTGAGCGGCGTCGTACATGCGGGCGGTGGCGATCAGGTTGGGGTTGGTAAGAACGTCCCAGCCGATTTCGACCTCGTGGCGGGGGTCGGCGGCGAGGTGGATGACGACGTCCATGCCTTCAAAGACAGGTGGCAGCGCGTCGGGGTCGCAGAGGTCGGCCTGGGTGGCGTTGGGCCAGTCTGAAGGGCGCAAGTCGATGCCGTAGACATCGTGATCGCTTGCAAGGGCAGGCGCCAAGAAGCTGCCGATCGTTCCCGTGATGCCGGTGATTAGGATCTTCATAACTGACTCCTGTCAGGGCTTTCGTGCATTATCCATAGGCAAAAGGCGATGTCAAGCGCGCTAAAAGCACCGGACAGCTTCAGTTTCCGCACGGAAAGCCGAGGGGTCAACCGGGATTCGATTCAGATTTTGGCGTATCTCTGCACGCAGTGGCCGTGGTGGCTTAGCTCCGAAATGAAGAGGTTCTTTTTCGAATCGATCCAGATGCCATGCACGCCGCGCAGACCGGATTCCTCGCCGGTAAAGCGGCAGATCAGCTCGCCGTCTTCGCTGAAGATCGAGACGGAGCCGCCGCCGCCCTGTTCGGCGACGTAGATCACTCCCTCTGGACTGCAGTAGACATCGCCGGGCGCTTTGACGTCGTCCCAGATATGCAGGAACTGCCCTTCGCGGTCGAAGAACTGGATGCGATTGTTTGCCCGGTCACAGATCAATACCCTGCCCTGCGTGTCGACGCCGACCTGGTGTACGAGCGCGAACTGACCCGGCTCAGTCCCCGATGTTCCCCAGGACAGCTCCAGCTCGCCTTCCGGTGAGAAACGATGGACCTGGCGGTTGCCGTAGCCGTCGGCGACGAAGATGCAGCCGTCCTCGGCGATGGCCACGCCGGCGGGCATGTTGAAGGGCGGGTCGAGCGTCGTGCCTTGGGGCGTGACCGTCATGTTGGCCCAGCCGCGCGTGCCCAGCTCGAGCAGCTTTTCACCGTAGCGGGTGTATTTGACGACGGTGTGGTCGTTGCGGTCTGCGGTCCACACATGGTCGTCCACGTCGATGAAGATGCCGTGCGGCTCCTTGAATTCCCCTTCGCCCCAGGAGGTCACAAACTCGCCCGTGTCCGCCTCAAATGCGATCATCGGGTGCTTGTTGCGATTGAATACGTAGACCCGATCGTGCGAATCGACCGCCAGATCGGAGGGGTGGTCCATCACCCAGCCTTCGGGCAACGTGGGCCACGAATCGTCCTGCTGATAGCGAAAATCGCCGTGTCCAACCGTCAGCATTGGGAGATCTGGCCATTCGTGCGGAGTCATCAGTTGGCGCTGATAACGGCAGCGAAAATCGCCGTGTCCAACCGTCAGCATTGGGAGTCCTCCTGTTAGTCCTTGCCCCAGTGTTCCAAAGCGTCGTCTGCAGGGACGAAGTTCAATAGATTGTAGGCATAGGGAGTGTCGTAGATCTTCCAGGTGTTGTTGGAAGCGCCGTAGATGATCTCATAGCTGATGCCGGGCTGTTCAACGCAGGCCCGGAAGAAGCCGATCGCGTCGCGCTTGCTGAACCAGCTCACGAGCGAGCGGTAGTCCTTTTCGGGCCGGTTTGAGCGGGGCAACGTGCCGAGACGGATGCAGATTACCTCCATCGGGCGTTCGTCGGGACGGTCGATGTTGCCGCCCTCAGTGTAGTAGCGGCCGAGGGACTCGCCGAAGATCTTGGTCGCGCCGTAGCGGCTGTCCGGCCTGGCCGGGGCGTCTCCTGTGACCAGGGGAATGGAGGCGGGGTCGAGGCCGTTCAGGCGGCCCGAGACGATCGAGGCGTAGGGTTCGTCGAACTCGTAGCCGCCCATCGTGTGCATTGAGCTGGCGAAGATGACGCGGCGTACGCCGGCGTCGTGTGCGGCGTCGTACATGCGCGCGGTGGCGATCAGGTTGGGGTTGGTGAGCTCTTCCCAGCCGATTTCGACCTCGTGGCGCGGGTCGGCGGCGAGATGGAGGACCACGTCCACGCCTTCAAAGACGGGCGGCAGCGCGTCCGGGTCGCAGAGGTCGGCCTGGGTAAAGTTGGGCCAGTCGGACGGGCGCAGGTCGATGCCGTGGACGTCATGGTCGCGGGCGAGTTCAGGCGCCAGCAGGCTGCCGACCGTGCCGCTGATACCGGTGATAAGGATTTTCATCAGTTGACTCCTGGAGGGCGTTTCATGTAATGGGTTCAGTTGTCATGACGACAGGTATGCAGCGCTTGTACAATGTGAACAGGTCGAAGTGAACAGGTCGATCCCTAGCTCCGTACATTTTCAGATCTTGACAAACTTGCGCGCACGGTTGCCTTCTTCGCCCAGCTCGGCCACGAAGATGTTGCCTTTCGAGTCGCACCAGATGCCGTGGGGCATGCGCAGGCCGGTTTCGGGTCCGCGGAAGCGGCAGACCAGCTCGCCCGATTCGTGGAAGATGGAGACGCCGCAGGGGAGAGGCCCCTTGCCCATGGCGCTGCCCTGCTCGGCGACGTAGACGAATTGGTCGGGGCTGCAATAGACGTCGCCCGGCCTGTGAACGTCTTCGAACATGGTGATGTAGTTGCCGTCGCGATCGAAGAGCTGGATGCGGTTGGCCTCGCGGTCGCAGATCAGGACGCGGCCCTGCGTGTCGATGCCGATGTTGTGCACCAGCGCAAACTGGCCCGGCTCAAGGCCCGAGGTCCCCCAGGAGAATTCCAGCTCACCTTCGGCGGAGAAGCGGTGGACTTGGCGGTTGCCGTAGCCGTCGGCGGCGAAGATGCTGCCGTCCTGGGCGGTGGCCACGCCGGCCGGCATGTTGAAGGGCGGGTCCAGGGAGGTGCCGTAGGGCGTCACCGTCATCATGGCCCAGCCGCGGCGGCCCAGCTCAAGCAGCTTTTCGCCGTGCTGGGTGTGCTTGGTGACGACGTGCTCCTGGCGGTCGGTGACCCAAACGTAGTCGTCGGCGTCGATAAAGATGCCGTGCGGTTCGGTGAACTCGTTCTCGCCCCAGGAGGTGATGAACTTTCCGGTGTCGGCCTCAAAGGCCACCACGGGATGTTTGTGGCGGCAGAAGACGAAGACGCGGTCGCGCGAATCGATGGCCAGATCGGGCACCGAACCGAGCGACCAGCCTTCTGGCAGGGTCGGCCAGGAGTCGTCCAACTCGTAGCGGAAGTCGCCGTATCCAACTGTCATGATCGATTGTCCTCCCTTTTTCGCGCCTCGGTTAAGGCGGAGAGCAGCAGGCTACTCTTTGCGCCAGTGGTCTTCGGCCCTGTCGACGGGCATGAAATCGAGCAGCTTCCAGGCGTAGGGTGTGTCGTAAATCTTCCACTTGTTGTTGGACGCGCCGTAGATGATCTCATAGCTGATGTTGGGGCGTTCAACGCAGGCCTGGAAAAAGCCGCCGGCATCGCGGTAACTGAACCAGCTTACCAGGGAGCGATAGTCGCGACCGGGACGGTCGTAGGCGGGCAGCGTGCCCAGGCGGACGCAGATGACCTCCATCGGCCGCTGGTCGGGGCGGTCGATGTTGCCGCCCTCGGTGTAGTAGCGGCCCAACGATTCACCGAAGATCTTGGTGGCGCCGTAACGGCTGTCCGGTCTGCCCGGATCGTCGCCTTTGACGAGTGGGATGGAGTCCGGGTCGAGGCCGTCGTGGCGGCCGGAAAGGATGGAGAGGTACGGCTCATCCCACTCGTAGGCGCCCATGACGTGCATCGAACTTGCGAAGATGACGCGGCGCACGCCGGCGTCGTGGGCGGCGTCGTACATTCTGGCGGTGGCGATCAGGTTGGGGTTGGTGAGCTCATCCCAGCCGATCTCGACCTCGTGGCGGGGGTCGGCGGCCAGGTGGATGACCACGTCCATGCCTTCGAAGACGGGCGGGAGCGCGTCGGGGTCGCAGAGGTCGGCCTGGGTGGCGTTGGGCCAGTCCGAGGGGAGAATGTCAATGCCATGGACCTCGTGGTCGCGGGCAAGTACCGGCGCCAGATAGCGGCCAATTTTGCCCGTGATGCCGGTGATAAGTATCTTCATCTCTTTCTCCTGGTCGGGAGTTTGGAATCTAATATTTTGCCAATCAGTCAGATTTCAATTGCGAGATAGATGGGCAACGCTGTTCGGAGCCGCCGAACTGCGGCTATCCGGCAGCCGCCGGGTCGGGCCAGCGCAGGCGCTCGTCGGGCGTCCGATTCTGCTGCATGGGCTCGACAGTGCCGCGGTAGTCGGGGATGAGCGGCTTGATCTTGGCAAGCACGTCCTGCGGCCAGTTGGCGTGCTGGTCGTGCATGCGGAAGTGGATCCAGCTCTGCGTCGGCTCCTGCAGGTCGGAGTAGAAGGGGTGAAACCAGATGGTGATCACGGTCCTCTTTTCGTCCGAAAGGTTGGTATGGGCCGAGTGAAACATGCGCGCGTCACCGACCACGACGTCGCCGGCTTTGACCGGTACATCGACCTCGCCGGGGTAGTCGCGGAAACGCGGGTCGTCCGGGTCGTCGAAGCGGTTTATCTCCCGCGTGTGGGCCTCGCCCATGTCGTGGAGGAGGTGGCGGTAGCGGTGGGTGCCGGGGAGAAGGCGCAGGCAGCCGTTATGGCGCGTGGTGTCCTCCAGGTAGTACATGAGGAAGATCATCGGCGGTCTGTCACTGTAGGCGCGCGGGTCCTGCCACATCAGGCAGTCCTGGTGCCAGTAGAGGCGGGGTCCGCCCGGCGGCTTGCTGATGATGACCGCCTTCCAGAATTTGATGTCCTTGAGGCCCATGCGGTCAAGCTCGGCGAGGGCGCGGGGGTTGCCGATCAGATCGGCGAGTTCAGGGTAGTTGTTGGAGTCGATCAGGCTGCCGGGTGACTTTGTTCTTTCCAGCCGTTCGGGGTCAACCTCGGCCAGAGCTTTGTCTACACAGGCCCGCGTCCGGTTGAGGAGCCACTCGTCGGCGACATCTTCTATGATGCAGAAGCCACTCTGTATGAGCTCGGCCATGCGCGCTTCCGGTGTCAAAACTGTCGTCATTTTCGCTCCTTAACTGAAATGGGAACGTTGAGAAGCCGCGGCTTCCTCGCTCCGTTTCACTTCTTGTCAGGTTTGGGCAACGTCCTTGACGCAACGGAAGCCGACGGTGCGGCAGCGGTCCAATCCAGGGTACATCAACAGAATCTTTTCGTGGCAGTCGTTGGGCTGGGCGCCGCTGGCGTTGTACCAGATGCTGCCTTCGACCTTGAGGTAGCTGCCGCCGCGGATGATGGCGTAGCGCGTGTGGCCGTCGTCGCGTTCGCTTTCGGTCCACTCCCAGACGTTTCCGGCCATGTCGAGGCAGCCGACGTGGCTGGCGCTGCCGGGGAACTGGTCTACCGGGGTCGTGTCGTCGCTGCCGCTGTTGCATAACGTTGGGTCGAAGCCGTCGCCCCAGGGCCAGACGGCAAACCCTGCAGCATTTTGCCACTCTTCCTCGAGGGGCAGCCGTTTCCCGGCCCATTTGGCGTAGGCGCGGGCATCATCCAGGTCCACCCAGATGACCGGATGCCGCTTCTTGCCTTCAGGCGGCGACCATTTCCAGGGCTCCTGCTCGCTTCCGGCAGGCTTGTGCCAGTGGCGCAGGAAGTTGGTGAGATCGCGGGGCAGGTAGCGGGACTGTTCGAGAAAGTCAAGGTAGGAGGCATTGGTGACCTCGGTGCGATCGATCCAGTATTCGGGAAGGTCAATGAAACGCCGGGGGTGGTACTTGTCCCAGAGCTGGTCGATCTTGTCGTAGCACGCCCCCTCCATCACTGTCCGGTTGTTGTGACGAACACCGAAGTTGAAGGTGCCCGCGGTTACACGGCACATCTCCTCCGGCTCTTCCCCTGCGGCCACCGGAGCGGAAGGCTCGACCGGACGCAGGGACAGGTCGGAAAGGGTTAAACGTTTACGGTCAATGCCGGCAGCGCCTGCGCTTGCGGGCTCTCCCTGGCCGGAGCCCAGGTCGACCTCAACGCCCTCGGGCGCCGAGACGATACATCCAGCCTCGCCCCTTGACATGGAAAGCACAAGCAGGTGCGCGTCTCTTTGCTGCGCCGGCCCGATTTCGGCGCCGTTCCAGAGGTCGTAGTGGCGCATCTGGCGGCCGTCGGGCGACGTCGCCGGCGCCTGCAGTACGGGGCCGTTGACGTCAGCGCCCGATTCGTTGATCAGGGTGTGCATGGTTGTTTCGCCGCTGTGCCAGCGGTGCGCGTAAACGCCGTCTACTTCCGTGGCGACGTAGGGCTGCCAGTCCCGATCCTGGAAGGCAGCGGAGAACTGGCGCAGAAGCCGCACACAGCGTCGCAGGAGCGCGCGATCCGTTTCGGGCCAGGGGTTCCACCAGCCGAAGATGTTCTCCCACACGACCTGGCCGCAACCGTGGAAAAACGCCTTCTGGATAATATCGCTGTGTTCGTCAGCGTTGCGGTCGATGGCGCGAAAAGAAAAGCGCGGCTCCACCCAACGGATGGTCATCAGGTCAGGGGGGACAACCGTATTGCGCTGCAGCCAGCTGCCGGCGATCGAGGAGAGGGCTTCTATGGGTGGCAACGATTCCGGGTTGAAGACAATGTTGGCGTTGGTCTTCTCCATGGGCGCCAGGAATCCCGGGTCATCGGAGGCCATCGTATCCAGGAAGACGCCGTCGGCGCCGATCTCCTTGATCACGGCTCCCAGGGCTTGGGCGTCGGCCACTGCGGGCGCGTTCGTGTCGGGAAAACTGCCGCGGTAACCCCTTTTGTCGGTATAGGGCGGCGCGCCCGGCTCGCGGCGCGTGCCGATGTCCCAGGGGTTGTAGTTGACGAAGACGCGCACGCCGCGCGCATGGGCGCGTTCAACGACCTGGCGCAGCCCCTGCAGGCCGCCCGGCATGTCGCGGTAGTAGTCGATCTGGTTGCGGTCATCGATGCCGAGGCGGGGGTAGGACTGCCAGAGGAGGATGATGTCGTAGCCGCCGAACTCGCGCTCGCCGTCGTTCAGGATTTCGTCGATGCGGTAACGCCCGGCTTCGCGGTCGTAGAAGGCGGTGTCGTACATGAAGAGGAAGGCCTCAATGTAGGCGCTTCGGTACCATTCGATACCCTGGCGGGTAAAGATATTCAGATCGAGAGAGTCGCGCAGCGCGTTCCGCATCCGGTCCAGCTCGGCGGCCTCTTCTTCGTCGCGCCCGATGTGTGCCGAGAAGTCGTTCTGAAAGTTGGCGGCAAATGAGGCGAGGCGTTCCGATTCAGTTGGTTTCATCTCTCCTCCTGTTCACGGCCCGATCAGGCCGCAAGCCGTTATGGGCGTGGTCTGAAACGCGCAATCTGATCGTCGACCCAGGCCAGGTTGGCGTCTTTGGTGCGGCCGGCATTGTGCGGCGTGTGGACGACGTTGTGACGCCCAAGCAAGGGGGAATCCAGCGCCACGGGTTCGACATCGAAGACGTCGGCGGCCAGCGCCAGCTCATCGTTGAGGACGCGACGATAGAGCGCTTCGGTATCGCAGATGAGAGCCCGCGTTACCTGTACGACCAGGCATCCGTGCGGCAAGGCGTCGATGAGGTCCTGGCCGATCAACCCGCGCGTATCTTCTTTCAAGGGAAGCATCGGCGCGAAGATCTCGGCATCTTTCACAAGCTCCGGCAGATGAAAACGGCGTTTTGCGCCGGCCGCGGCGAAGGTGGCGTCGGGGGCGAATGGGTCCCAGATGGCGACGTCGGCCCCCATGGCCGAGCACCAGGAGGCGTAGCGGGCGCCGATATTGCCGGCGCCGACAACGCGAACACGCTTGCCTCCGAGCGTGCCATTGGCGAACCGAGAATCATCGCAATACTGAACACCTTTCGCGCCCGGTTTGCCCACTTCCGGCCCGTGTTTCCAGGGTTCAAGGCTCCCGATCATCGCCGTGTGAGACTGGGGAATGCGGCGCAGCCCGCAGAGGGTCAGGCAGAGCCCGTACTCGGCCACCGACTGCCCCCAGTAGATGTCGATGCGGTGGGGAATTATATGAACGCCGCGGGATTGGGCTTCGTCGAGGCCGTCTCTCGGCTGATCGCCGTGGGCACTGTGGAAGCACTCCTCAAGGGAGGTAAAGGGGGCCAGGTCATCGCTGGCGGCGGGGAGACCGAGGAGGACCAGCCGCTGTACCGCGGCGGGGTCGGGCACCAGATGCGGCGCACGCGCCTCCGGCTCCAGCGAACGGTAGAGTTCGCAACAGTCGCTCTGCCAGCGTTTCTGCCAGTGGTCAGCAGCAAACGGCCAGACGGCGTCAAAACGTTCATGGACGCAAATTACCGATCTCATATGTATGTCATTTCGGGTGTGCCCACCAGCCGCGGGGTTGGATGTCTTTCTTCGATGGCATGATAAATGCTAATGCGTTCGCTGTCCAATCTCACCCAGGGGCCAGGGGTTGGATGGGCGGGTTGCGGGCGGCGTGCGAGGGCAGGCACGAGGCCTGCCCCTACCGGAGTTTGAGGGGCGTGGTGGAGTGTG
>VXMH01000112.1 GCA_009841235.1 Caldilineaceae bacterium SB0661_bin_32
CCGTGTACCATAGTATTATGCCACAACCACTCAGACTTGTTCAGAGTATCCCTAGAAGCCCAGGCCGAACGGGTAGCAGAGCAGGTCAACAAAGAACCCAAGCGAAAGCCAAAGCACACGGACTCCGCGAACAAGGGCTTACAATGGCCAAGATAGCAGGGATACTAAATGAAGACGGTTATCACACCGTTGAGGGCTACCCGTACACGCAGCAAAACGTGTGGCACTTGTTGAACCGTGATGAATAGCGCCAACCTTCAGGTCTTTGTGCCAGTAGGAATACTCTGTCACCGACTTCCTAATCAGACTGTTCCCCGCGCCAGTCCCGGTCCGGCGTCAAATAAATCAGCGGCATACTGACCAGTGTCACCCCGTATTTCACCAGCAGATTGAAGACAAAGATCTCCATGGCGACGGCCCAGGAGTCGACGAGTTGTGCGCCGAGGAAGGCAAACGGCGAGAAGGCGATGAGGACGAAGAGCAGATTGTCGATAGGGACGCTGACGGAGTTGCTGACGAGGACGCGCAGCCACTGGAAGCGGGTGGTGACGCGGCTGACAAAGAGGTGGTAGATCTCGGTGTCGACCAGCTCGCTGACCAGCTCGGCGATGATGGAGGCGCAGACGATGCGCCAGAGCGGCGCGAAGATGGTGCTGAACGCGGCGCCGTTGGATGATTCGGGATCGCTGGGCACGGAGGCCGACCACATCAGATAGAGCACCATTCCCAGGTTGATGACCGCGGCAGTGACGATCAACACCTGGGCGTTGCGCTTGCCGAGCGTCTTGTGGACGAGGTCCCGCAGGGTGAAGGTTACGGGGTAGACGAAGGTGCCCATGTCGACGGCCAGCCCGGCCACGACGCCGATCTTCAGGCTGGCGACGTCGGCCATCATCTGCGCGGCGATGTAGGCCGCCACGACGACCACAGCCACTCTCGACAGCACGGACGCGCCTTGATGGAGGCGCGTTTGTTTTGGTGAGGCGCGATCCGACACGTTACAATCTCCCTATGTATTGGCAAGGCGGCAACTTCGACCGCCGGCATTGCTGCCGCTGCCTCTCATACAGACGGAAGGGCGGGCAGAGGCAAGCACCTATTTTAGCACGCAGCCGCGCTATCGACAGGATGGGGCGGCCAACAGGGGAACGCAAGGGGCCAAGCCATGCCCAAGCGCACAGATATCTCATCGATTTTGATCATCGGTTCCGGCCCGATCGTCATCGGCCAGGCCTGTGAGTTCGACTATTCGGGCGCGCAGGCATGCAAGGCGCTGAAGGCGGAAGGGTACCGCGTCGTGCTCGTCAACTCCAATCCGGCCACGATTATGACCGACCCGGAGATGGCTGACGCCACCTACGTGGAACCGCTAACGGTCGAACTGCTGGAGAAGATCATCGCGGAGGAGCGGCCGGACGCGCTGCTGCCGACGGTGGGCGGACAGACCGGCCTCAACCTGGCGGTCGCGCTGGCGGAGCAGGGCATTCTCGAGAGGCACGGCGTGGAGCTGATCGGGGCCAATCTGCGGGCGATGCAGGTAGCGGAAGACCGCGACCTGTTCAAGCAGGCGATGACCGAGGTGGGGCTGGAATCGCCGCGCAGCCGCATCGCGCATTCGCTGGAAGAGGCGCGGGAGATTTTCGAGACCGTTATCGGTCGTTTCCCCATTTTCATCCGCCCCAGCTTTACCCTGGGCGGCAGCGGCGCGGGCACCGTCTTTACGCAGGAGGAGTTCGACGAGAAGGTGGCCTGGGGGCTCCAGGAAAGCCCTGTGCATACCGTCCTGGTTGAGGAGTCGCTGATCGGCTGGAAGGAGTATGAGCTGGAGGTGATGCGGGACCGCGCCGACAATTACGTGGTGGTCTGCTCTATCGAGAATCTGGACCCGATGGGCGTTCACACCGGCGACAGCATCACTGTCGCGCCGTCGCAGACGCTGACCGACAAGGAGTACCAGCGGCTGCGGGACCAGGCGCGGCTGGTGATGCGGGCGGTGGGCGTGGAGACGGGCGGCAGCAACGTTCAGTTCGCAGTCGATCCGGACTCGGGACGGGTGGTGGTGATCGAGATGAACCCGCGCGTCTCGCGTTCGAGCGCGCTGGCTTCGAAGGCGACCGGTTTCCCGATCGCCAAGCTGGCGGCAAAGCTGGCGGTCGGCTATACGCTGGATGAGCTGAAGAACGACATCACGCAGGAGACGGTGGCGGCGTTCGAGCCCTCGATCGACTACGTTGTGGTCAAGATCCCGCGCTGGGCGTTCGAGAAGTTCCCGGGCGTCGACCGGGAGCTGGGGCCGCAGATGAAGTCGGTGGGCGAGGTGATGGCGATTGGCCGCACCTTCAAGGAGGCGCTGCAGAAGGGTGTCCGCAGCCTGGAGATCGGGCGCGATGGACTGGGGCCTCTGACCCGCGACGGTGATGGACAGCTTAAAGGCTATGCGCCCGACGCCTCCGCCGCGGAGCTGATGCGCGTCCCCAACCGGGACCGGCTCTTTGCCGTTTTCGAGCGCCTGCTGGAGGCCGAACGGGGGGGGTCCGGCAGCGGGTCGGCGGAGGACGGACAGGCGGACTATGCCGCTCTGCGGGAGTGTTCTGAAATCTACGACCCCTGGTTTGTGGCGCAGATGCAGGAGATCGCGCGCTTCCAGGTTTCCATCGAGAGAGCGGGCCGGCTGGACGAATGGACGTTGCGGCGGGCGAAGCGGATGGGATTCAGCGACGCGCAGCTTGCCCGGATTCTGAATGAAGGGGGGGAGGGCGAGGAGAGAAGTGAGGAGAGAGAGAACACCCTGCAATCCTCGCAGTTGGCTGAAACTGATATTCGGGGGCTGCGGCAGCGGCTCGGGGTTGCGCCGACGTATCACCAAGTGGATACGTGCGCGGCGGAGTTTGCTGCGTTTACGCCCTATCTTTACAGCAGTTACGAGAGTGAGGGTGAGGCGCCGCCGACGGCGCGGGACAAGGTGATCATTCTGGGCGGCGGACCCAACCGCATCGGCCAGGGGATCGAGTTCGACTACTGCTGCTGCCATGCCAGTTTCGCGCTGCAGGAGATGGGGTTCGAGACGGTGATGATCAACTGCAACCCGGAGACTGTCAGCACCGATTATGACACCAGCGACCGCCTCTATTTTGAGCCGCTGACCCTGGAAGATGTGCTGCATATCTACCACCGGGAGGCGGAGGGAGGGTCGCAGGTGAAGGTCCTGGTCCAGTATGGCGGACAGACGCCGCTGAATCTGGCGGCAGGGCTGCAGGCCGCGGGCGTACCCATCATCGGCACACAGCCGGAGGCGATCGAGCTGGCGGAGGACCGCGAACGGTTCAGCGCGCTGCTGGCTGAGCTGGACATCCCCGCGCCGGACAGCGGGATCGCGCACAGCACGGGGCAGGCGCTGGCGATCGCTGCCCGCATCGGCTATCCGCTGGTGGTGCGGCCCTCATACGTGTTGGGCGGGCGGGCGATGGCGATCGTGGACGACGAGGAGAGTTTGCGCCACTACATGTCCTACGCGGTTGACGTGGACATGGAGATGACGACAAGCGGCCAGGAGGTGGCAATCCTGGTGGACCAGTTCCTGGAGGATGCCTACGAAGTCGACGTCGATGCCGTCGCCGACGGCGAGCGGGTGGTGATCGGGGGAATCCTGCAGCATATCGAAGAGGCGGGCATCCATAGCGGGGACAGCGCGTGTGTGCTGCCGCCCTACAAGATCAGCGGCTACCATCTGAGCATCATACGTGAGTACACGGAGAAGCTGGGCCTTGCGCTGGGCGTGCGGGGACTGATGAACGTGCAGTACGCCATTAAGGATGACGTGGTGTATGTGATCGAGGTGAACCCGCGCGCCAGTCGTACGGTGCCCTTTGTCAGCAAAGCGACGGGCGTGCCGCTGGCAAAAATGGCGGCCTGGGTGATGGCCGGCAAATCGCTGGAGGAAGTGGGGCTGCTGGAGGAGCCGGAGGTGCGGGGATTCTTCGTCAAGGAGGCGGTCCTGCCGTGGAAGAAGCTGAGCGGCGCCGATACGCTGCTGGGGCCGGAGATGCGCTCGACCGGTGAGGTGATGGGGCATGCGCACAACTTCGGCCACGCCTTTGCCAAGAGCCAGTTGGGGGCGGAGTACCGGCTGCCGACGGACGGCGGGGTGCTGATCACTGTGAACGACTACGACAAGGGCGCGGCGCTCAAACTGGCGCGCGACTTCAGCCGCATGGGTTTCGACCTCTACGCGACGTCGGGCACCGCCACGCTGATCCAGCGTGTGGGGCTGCCCGTGGTTGTGCTTAACAAGGCCGCGGCCACGGAGGAATCTCTCCACGGTGCCGGCAATGGCGCTTATACGACCCTGGACGCGATGCGGGACGGAAAGATCGGTCTGATCATCAACACGCCGCTGGGGCCGCACAGCCGCGCCGACGGACAGAGGATACGCACGCTGGCCACGCGCATGGAGATCCCGTTGATCACTACGCTGTCGGCAGCCCAGGCCGCGGTGAACGGCATCCGCGCCATGATGGCGGCCGAGTTGAACGTGCGCAGCCTGCAGGCGCACTACGACAGCTGATCCTCCGGCTTGCGGAAGCCTGCCGCCGGCTGCTTCTTTTTGAACGCTTAGGGGAAACAGGTAGCGCGGCGGCAGGCACGAGATGACAGCAGATTCCTGGCCCAGTCCGCTCCCGATCACATTTTCCACGGCGGAGAATAGTATGACCCCAACGGAAAAAACACGGAAGAGCGTCTACCTGGCGAACCCATACGGTTTTTCAGCCCAGCAGCGGGAGCTGCTGCTGCCGCCGCTGATCGAGGCTGTGGCGGCGCTGGGGCTGGATGTGTGGGAACCGTTCGCGCGCACGGGTGGGAAGATAGACAGAACGAAGCCGGGCTGGGCGTATCGCGTCGGTCAACTTTGCTATCGGGATGTATGCGAGGCGGACGCCGTCTTCGCCGTTGTCAACGGTGTGCCGCCGGACGAGGGTGTGATGATCGAGATGGGGATGGCGATCGCGCTGGGCAAACCGACGTTTCTGTTTCGGGACGACTTCCGGAGCGTTGCCGATACCGAGGAGTATCCGCTGAACCTGATGCTGTTCACGGGGATGCCGCAGGAGGCGTGGGAGATGCACTACTATAGGTCGGTGGAGGAGATTGGGGCGCCGGAGAAGGCGCTGGCGCGGTGGGCGAGTGCCGCGATCGCGTCTTGGCCATAGTCCCCGCTCCGATATGCGTCTGCCGAATTGCACCGCTATATGCTTTGGCTCGCGTCCCGGAGTTCGGGATCAGGCTAAACGATTCATAAACACAACCAGAACATGCGTGCCTTCACCCTTTGTTTTTGGACATGAGAGGGCATTTCTGATATTCTCAAAACACTACTGCCAGAAGATTAGAGTTGGTTTTGGCCAGATGGAGGGCAATAAACATGAAATGGGTACTCAAGTGCTCAATCTGGCGTGAGGGTGACTGGTATGTATCCCATTGCAAAGATTTAGAGATAGCGAGTCAAGGGGAAACGGTTGAAGAGGCACAGACAAACCTGGAAGAGGCAATACGGTTGTTTCTTGAAGTAGCCTCATATACCGAAGTCATGGAATATCTTTCCCGGTTTGATCCAGTTACTTCCCCTGAAATTCAGAAACAGCCTAAAGTTCGGATAAAGTCCACACATCAGGAATCTCAACGGATGATGTGTGAAGTTGCTCTGGATTATGCCTAGACTCAGGCCCAGACCGGCACGTGAAATTATCAGGATACTTTCAGAAAATGGTTTTGATACAGTCAGACAAACTGGTAGTCATATTATAATGCAGACTCGGAGCGAACTCAGTTCCGGACAATTTACCACCATTACGGTAATTGTACCCGACAAAAGGGAAGTTCCAGTCGGGACAATATCAAGCATCTTAAACACTCCAAGCTGCCCCGTAAACTTTTCGAATAAGGCAGACCCTCAGGTAGAAGAGTGAATATTACCCTAAGAGACGATTCTGAAGCTGCTTAGATTTTTGTGACTTGACGCAACGAGTTTACTGCTTCGTTCTGACGCTTGACAGACTTCTTTTCGGTCGTACAGTAGCGCGGCGTCCAGGAGGAGTCACCAGGCGTTTCCACACGGGGCCCGAGCTTCGGACCTGGTCGCTTTATCTATGACTTCCCCTTGTTCCTTTGCTACCCGCCCGCGAAATTTGACATAGCTTGCGGCCTCTGCTACATTTGCCCGCATTACAGTTGAATAGCTGAACTCTTATCCAGAGAGGCGGAGGGACCGGCCCTGTGAAGCCTCGGCAACCCGGTAGCGGAAGATGAAAGGCCTTCCGTGACGTAGGTGCCAATTCCGGCAGATATATTCTGGAAGATGAGAGGCAGTAGATATAGTCGGCTACCTCTCGTCCGGACGGCGCGGGGTATTTTTTTACTTTTTCTTCTTGCAGAGCGAGTCAGACGCGTATGATCGTAATGAAATTTGGCGGGACGTCGGTCGGTACAACGGAATCGATCGCCAGCGCGGCGAAAATTGTGGCCGCGGCGGTCGAAAAACAGGCCGAAAGTGCAGGCGCAGAGGGTGGGCCCGAGCAGAGTCCGGAGAGCCCTGGCGTGCTGGTGGTCGTGAGCGCGATGGGCGGGGTTACGAACACGCTGATCGACGCGGCGCAGGCGGCCGCGGCGGGCGACGAGACACCCTATCGCGATGCCCGCAGCCAGCTGCTGGTACGGCACCAGGTGGTGGCCGGTCAGCTGATCGAGGACGGGGTCGAGCGCGCCGGGCTGGGCAGGCTGTTCGACAACCGCCTGCGCGAGTTCGAGCGCCTGTGCCGCAGCATCACGGTCCTCGGTGAGTTGACGCAGCGGGGACTGGATGTCGTCAGCGGCGTGGGCGAGCGGCTGAGCGCGCCGCTGCTGGCGGCTGTGCTGCGGGCGAACGGTGTCAAGGCCCAGTTCGTGGACGCCGGTGAGCTGATCATCACCGATGACCAGTACGGCAACGCCAATCCACTGATGGACTCGACGCCGGACCGTTGCCGGGACCGGCTGCTGCCGATGATGCAGAGCGGGGTTGTGCCGGTTGTCACCGGCTTTGTCGGCGCGACCGAAAAGGGCGTGCCCACTACGCTGGGGCGGGGCGGCTCGGACTACTCGGCCGCGATTCTGGGTGCGGCCCTCGATGCCGACGAGATCCAGATCTGGACGGACGTGGACGGGGTCATGACCGCCGACCCCCGCATCGTGGAGACCGCACAGTCGATGGAGGAGCTTTCCTACGAGGAGGTGGCGGAATTGGCTTATTACGGCGCCAAAGTGCTGCATCCGAAGACCGTCACGCCGGCGGTGGAGAGAAGTATTCCTGTGCGGGTTCTAAACACATTCAACCCCTCCCACCGGGGCACGAGCATCGTCGAGAAGACGCGCCAGCTGCACCACGGCGTCAAGGCGATTACCGCGGTGCGGGATTTGCGGTTGATTACGGTGGCAGGCCGCGGGATGATCGGCGTGCCGGGCATCGCGGCGCGCACATTTGACGCGGTGGCGCGTCAGCGCGCCAATGTACTGATGATCAGCCAAGGCAGCAGCGAGCAGAGCATCTGCTTTGTCGTGCCGGAGGCGGAGGGCGATGCGGTGATCGAGGCGCTGAAGATCGAGTTCGCGCGCGAGCTGGCCCAGCACATGATCGAAGAGATCAGCAACCAGCCGGATATCGTGATCGTGGCGGTGATCGGCGCGGGCATGAAGGGCACACCCGGCATCGCGGCGCGGGTCTTCAATGCGCTGGGCGAGCGGGACATTAACGTGATCGCCATTGCCCAGGGGTCGAGTGAGGCCAATATCAGCCTCGTCGTCCTGCAGACCGAGGCCGATGAGGCGATCCGGGCCATTCACGATACGTTCGAACTTGGGAACGGAGCAGACTGATGGAAAACCTTGCTGGCATGCCTGCGGAACGGGAGAAGCCGCTCATCCTTTTCGGGCTGGGGGGCGTTGGGCGGGCCCTGCTAAGTCAGATCGGGGAACAGCGGTCGCTCCATCGCGAGAAGTACGGTCTGCGCATCCGCTTTCTGGCCCTGTGCGACAGCAGCGGCGCAGTCGTAGAGCCGCAAGGGGGACTCACGGACGAGTTCCTGGCCGGAATTTTACAGCATAAGGAGGCGGGCGGCGCGCTGGCGTCACATCAGCTGGGCCAGCCCTATAAGAGCCCGGAAGCGATGGTAGAGGAACTTGGCGGGCCGGGCATGGTCGTGGTCGACTGCACGGCGTCGGACGGGACGGCGGGCGCGCTGTTGCTGGCGCTGGAAAAGGGCTGTCAGGTCGTGCTGGCGAACAAGAAGCCGTTGACCGTCGTCCAAGATGTGTATGACGGAATCAGCCGTAGTGCGGGCGATGCCCGCTGGGAAACGACGGTGGGCGCCGGTCTGCCGGTGATCGCGACGCTCAACCGGATGGCGTCCAGCGGCGACGAGATCGAGCGCATCGCCGGCTCGTTCAGCGGCACGCTCGGCTACCTGATGACCGGGCTGGAAGAGGGCCGCTCCTACAGCGAGACCGTCGCAGAGGCATACCGGCTGGGGTATACCGAGCCGGACCCGCGCGATGACCTGGGGGGCGTCGACGTGGCACGGAAAGCGCTTATTCTGGCACGGAGGATCGGCTGGCGCATGGAGATGGAGCAGGTTGAAATCAGGAGCCTCTACCCGGAGCGGATGGCCGGCCTGGGCGTGGACAGTTTTCTGGCGGAGCTGCCGTCGCTGGACGAGGAGTACGGCGCGCGGGTGGCGGGCGCGGCTGCGGAGGGCAAGGTCCTGCGCTATGCCGCCACGCTTTCTGAAGGCGCCTGCAGCGTCGGTCCGACGGCGGTCGCCAAGGACAGCCCGCTGGGGCGTTTGACCGGAACCGACAACCTGGTCGAACTCTACAGCCGCTGGTACAATCCCAACCCGCTGGTCATTCAGGGCCGGGGAGCCGGGGTCGAGGCAACTGCGGCCGGCGTATTGAGTGACATTGTCGAACTGCATTTCAGTCGCGGTTCGCGGTGATAAACGGCCGGCCCGTTTCGCGGGTTAAGGCGGGCATAGACGTGTGAATCCTGGAATCACGTAGAGGATAGTTCAGACAAAGGATTTCGATGAACATTCAGCCAAAGATCCGCGTGGGTGTGCTGGGCGCTACCGGCGCGGTGGGACAACGGTTTGTACAGATGTTGCAGGGGCATCCCTGGTTTGAGTTGAGCGTGCTGTGCGCATCGCCGCGCAACGCGGGCAAACGCTACGCGGACGCCTGCAACTGGCTGCTGCGGGGGGACATGCCGGCCCATCTGCAGGACATCATCCTGGAGGAGATGGCGCCGGGGATCGACTGTGAGGTGGCGTTCAGCGCGCTGCCTAGCGGGGTAGCGCGGGAGGTCGAGGCGGAGCTGGCCGCGGCCGGCTACATCGTGTGCAGCAATGCCAGCGCCTACCGCTATGAGCCGGACGTGCCTCTTTTGATCCCGGAGGTCAATCCTGAGCATCTGGGATTGATCGACGTACAGCGAAACCGGCGGGGCTGGCGGGGATTCATCACCACCAATCCCAACTGTTCAACGACACACCTGGTGAGCGCGCTGCATCCGCTGCACGAGGCGTTCGGCGTCGAGAAGGTGTTCGCGGTGACGATGCAGGCGGTCAGCGGCGCGGGCTATTCGGGCGTAACGTCAATGGACATTATCGACAACGTGGTACCGCACATCAGTTCCGAAGAGGAGAAGATGGAGCGCCGCGAGCCGCAGAAGCTGCTGGGGCGATTTGACGGCCAGGGTGTGGAGATGGCCGATTTTGCCGTGAGCGCCCACTGTAACCGCGTGCCGGTGCGCAACGGTCATCTGGCGGCGATCAGCGTGGAGTTCACCCGTAGCCCCAGCCTGGAGGATGTACGGCGAGCGTGGGCGGAGTACGATCCGCTGCCGCAGCGGATGGGTCTTCCGAGCGCGCCGCAACAGGCGATCCTGTACCGGGAGGAGACAGACCGTCCGCAGCCGCGCATGGACCGGCTGGCCGGAAGCGTTCCCGGCATGACGACGGTGGTGGGCCGGCTGCGGGAGGACCCGCTCCTGCATGTGAAGTTCCTGGCGTTGGGCCACAACACGATTCGCGGCGCGGCGGGCGGCAGTCTGCTCAACGCCGAGCTGCTGGTAGCGCAGGGGTACCTGGACAGTCAGGAAGAGGCTGCCGGGGATCGGACGCCTGCCGCCGGCGGGGTACTTAACGCTGTGCGCTAGCTGCTGCAGCCGTGCGCGACAGGCACAGAATTTTCACATTGGCCTGCCATAGGTTAGAATCGTGTCAAGTGCAACGGCGGTTTGAGCAGTACGTTCTTGGTTCCCGGTAGCGTCAACCCTTTGCGTGCGGTGGAGTTGCTCAAAGACAAAGACGAATCCGGGAACAGAAATGGAAGGTGCCGAATTGGCCAACACGCAAACAAGAGAAGCCTATCCGATTGCCGTTGACAACTTTGGGCTGGCGTCCCTGGATGAGCTTGTCGGCGATCTGATCGTTTACCGTAAACTGGAGCCGATCACCCGCCAAATCCCCGGCCTGAAATCCGCCCGCCACCAGCTCGGGCTGCCAGCGCCTTCCGTACCCCGCAAACAGGAGAAATCGTACGCCCAGGTCGCTCTGTGGATCCTTGAACAAGCGCAGCAGCGGCGGGATTCCTCAGTGGAAGAGCTGCTCTTCATCGGCGATACACTCTCCGGTGATGGAAATACTTTCCAGGTGATGCGGACCTTGCGTTCCGCGGACGGGCCGCCGCGCGATAACGGGGAGTTGCTCGGGCTTGCGGACGACGCCGTGATGCCCAGCGCCTGCTTTATCGGCAACGAAAAGGCCGGCGAACCGGAGGATTATGTAGCCGACGAAGAGACCGGAATGTTCGAAGGCAACCGCTGGAGCCAGCTGGTGGACTGGATCAAGTGGGCGCAGGGGAACGGTTTGCGATTAGACGAAAATACGGCGGTTGTTCTCGACCTGGACAAGACAGCCATCGGCGCGCGCGGACGCAACAACCGGGCGATCGACGTGGCGCGACTCAAGGGGCTGTACCGTACCGTGGGCAGCCTGCTGGGCGACAAGTTCAATGCCTCGCTGTTCGCACAGCACTATGAACTACTCAATCGCGCCCACTATCATCACCTGACCGGGGACAAC
Source organism: Caldilineaceae bacterium SB0661_bin_32 (assembly GCA_009841235.1). Lineage (GTDB taxonomy): Bacteria > Chloroflexota > Anaerolineae > Caldilineales > Caldilineaceae > Bin5. The sequence goes on from VXMH01000112.1 coordinate 11,172, forward strand.
CAGGACTACCTGGCCTATATCTGCCTGGTTCTCAACAACGAAGGCCTCGACTGCACCGATCTGCTTGAACGAATCGAAGACGGCGCGGTGCAGACATTTGAGCAGTTTGTGCGTTATGCCGAAGTCTGCATTGCAGGCGGCGGGCGGGTGAGCGAGGCGATGCGTCAGGCCCATGAAGCGGTCAACATGGCCGTTGCGCTGGGAGATCCGACCCCGTTCAAACAGTTCCGGCGGGAAGAGTTTGTGGCAACGCTGGAGCATATGAACAATCTGGCTGATGACGTGCCGGCCGAGGAACGCCTTTCGCAGGAGATCTGCATTACGCAGGAGGTGCGCGAGACCGTACTCTGGTTAAAGGAGCGCGGCTGTCTGATTATCAGCTTCAGCGACAAGCCGGACGAATCTTCGATCCCTCACCGTACCCGGCACCGGGGCAAGCTGCCGGTTCACAAAGCAAAAACCCACGCTACCGGCGTCAGCATCGCAGACCAACTGCGCAATCTGTAACGTACAGTGGCGCGTAGCCGGTAACTTCCGCACACTGGTTTCTGCCTTACTGATTCAGGCCCCCTCCTCTGTTATACTAGACGCGTAAACGTGTAGCGAGTAACGTGTACCCGTGTAGAGTTGTAACCGTACCGGGCGTCAGACTCGGGGGTATTGTCGTATGATGAATCGAGAAAAAAGACCGGATGGCGAACGGCCTCCGGAGGAAGACCCAAACGAACGCTACCGGCAACTGTTCAAACGCAGCTGGATCTGGATCCTGCTGGCCGTTCTGATCTTTTTTGCCTACCGCCTCTTTATCAACCCGCCAAGTTCTGCCAGCAACCTGCTCGGCTTGAACGAGGTGGCCGAGTACGTGCGCAACGGCTCTGTGCAGCGAATCGTCGTGCAAGGCGACGACATAATCGTCGAAATCTCCGACAGTGAACGCCGCCGCAGCCGCAAAGAGTCCGGCGAAAGTCTGCTCGACTCCCTCAAGACGTTCGGCGTGACCGCAGACCAGCTGGCCGCCATTCCGATCGACGTGGAGCGCGCGCCCAACAGCGGCGCATTCTTCAACTGGCTGATCATGCTTTTGCCGATGATCCTGATCTTCGGCTTTTTCATCTTCATCATGCGCCAGGCGGGCGCGGGCGGGCAGAACCGGGCGATGCAGTTCGGCCGCAGCCGCGCCAAGAAGATGGAGGAGGCGGACCGCCCGACAGTCACATTTGAGGATGTGGCCGGCTCCGACGAGGCCAAGCAGGAGTTGCAGGAGGTTGTGGAGTTCCTGAAGGAGCCGGAGAAGTTCGCGGCGCTGGGCGCCCGCATTCCCAAAGGCGTGCTGATGGTGGGGTCGCCGGGCACGGGCAAGACGCTGCTGGCGAAGGCGGTGGCGGGGGAGGCCGGCGCGCCTTTCTTCAGCATCAGTGGCTCCGAATTTGTGGAGATGTTCGTGGGCGTGGGCGCCAGCCGCGTGCGTGATCTGTTCGAACAGGCCAAGAAGAGTGCACCCTGTATCATCTTTATCGATGAAATCGACGCGGTCGGCCGCCATCGCGGCGCGGGGATGGGCGGCGGCAACGATGAACGGGAGCAGACGCTCAATCAGATCCTGGTGGAGATGGACGGATTCGACAGCGACACGACCGTAATCGTCATCGCCGCGACCAACCGTCCGGACATTCTCGACCCGGCTCTGCTGCGGCCGGGCCGATTCGACCGCAAGGTTGTAGTGGATTGGCCGGACCAACGCGGGCGCGAGGCGATCTTGCAGGTGCATGCGCGCGGAAAACCGCTCGGCCCGGATGTAGATTTAGAGGAGATCGCCAGGCGGACGCCTGGAATGGTGGGGGCCAACTTGGAAAACCTGCTCAATGAGGCGGCGATTCTGACCGCCCGTCGCAATAAGCGAGCCATTGGCATGGACGAATTGGTGGAGTCGATAGAAAGGGCAATTGCTGGTCCAGCGCGCAAGGGCAACGTGCTTAGCGAAGAGGAACGACGTATGATCGCCTATCACGAAGCGGGACATGCGGTGGTGTTCGAAATTCTTGAACACGCCGCTCCGGTCCGCAGAATAAGTATCGTTAGCCGCGGCCCGTACGGAGGCTATGTCATGAGTTTGCCGGAGGATGAGCGCCGGAACAAGAGTTTGGCAGAATACGAGGACGAGCTGGCTGGAGCCCTGGGCGGAAGGGTGGCCGAGGAATTGATATTCAAAGAAATCACCACCGGTGCGGTCAGCGATTTGAAACAGGTAACAAAAGACGCTAAGGATATGGTTACGCGTTATGGCATGAGCAGAGAATTGGGCCCAATGCAGCTGGTTCAAGGCGATTCCAACCCATTCCTAGGTATGGAGTTAGGCGAACGTCGTACGTACAGTGAGAATGTGGCACGGGCCATCGACCGCGAAATGCGACGTATTGTAGACAACGCCTACTCACGGGCTAAGGAAGTCCTGACAACCCATCAGGATAAACTCCATCGTGTTGCTGAAGCTCTGCTGGAAAGGGAAGTACTAGAGAGGGAAGAGTTCAAGAAGCTGATTTTCAGTAGTTGACAGTCGGTGAAATACGGCTCGGTCGGCGTTTGCTGCTATTTGCTGTCCAAGGCCACCGCGATGGCGGCCGCTATGCGGGCGTTGTTGCGCAGCAGGGCCAGATTGGCTTGCAGGCTGCGGTCGCCAGTCAGTTCGGCAATGCGGCGCAGCAGGTAGGGCGTCACCTCGGCGGAGCGCAGACCGGCTGCTTCGCACTCTGCCAGCGCCTGCTCAATCTGTGGTTCAATCTGCGCGGCGGGAATCTCGTCCTCTGCGGGAACAGGCGCCGCCACAAGCAGCCCCCCCACCAAGTCCAACGCCCGCTTCGCCCGCCAGATATCGGCCACATCCTGGGGCGTGTTACAACAGGTATCGACCGGAAGGCCGCTGCCGCGACTGTAGAAGGCCGGAAACTCCGCGGTGCCGTAGCCGACGACGGTTACGCCGTGGGTTTCAAGGTATTCGAGCGTGGCCGGCAGGTCCAGCAATGCTTTGGCGCCGGCGCAGACGACGATGAGCGGCGTGCGCGCCAGTTCCTGCAGGTCGGCGCTGACATCGGTGCTGGGGCCGGGCCCGCGGCTGCGGTGGACGCCGCCGATGCCGCCGGTGGCGAAGATTTCGATGCCGGCGCGGTGGGCGATCCACATGGTGGCGGCGACGGTCGTGGCGCCGTCCAGCTTGCGGGCGACGACGATGGGCAGGTCGCGGCGGCTTACTTTGCCCACCTGCCGTTCGGATGCCGCGGCCAGCCGCTCGATCTGCTGCGGGCTGAGGCCGGCGATCAGCTCCCCTTCAATGACGCCGACGGTTGCCGGGTCTGCCCCATGGTCGCGGATGATCCGCTCCATTTCATGGGCGAGATGGAGGTTGTCGGGGTAAGGCAGCCCGTGGCTGATTACGGTGGATTCCAGTGCGACGCGAGTCATGTTTGGGATATTCTTGGTTGTTAGCTCTTGGTGGTCTGGGCAGACGACCGTAAGTCTCCTGTAGATTCTCTGTTATCGGTAGGGATGTGTCAATTTGGTGGTCAGGGGTCAGTGGATAGTGGGCGGAATCCGGGAACTGATTATCAAGAGGGGAGTAGAGGGGATAAGATGACGGATTCAGGGCAACTGCTGTCGGGGAAGGTGGCGCTGGTCACCGGCGGCGGGCGGGGCATTGGGCGGGCGATCGCCGTCGCCTTTGCCGGCGCCGGGGCAGCCGTCTGTTGCGCAGCCCGCACACGTTCGGAGATCGAATCCGTTGCAGGCGAGATCGAGGCGGCGGGCGGGCAGGCGCTGGCCGTAACCACGGACGTGGCCGACCTGGCGTCGGTGGAGAAGGCGGTTGACGAGACTGCGGAACGCTTTGGCGGCCTGGATATACTGGTCATCAACGCGGGCGTCTCGCCGGGAAGAAGCGAGGTGGCCGGGAGCGACCCGGTCAGTTGGAATCAGACGATCGCCATCAATCTGACCGGCGCTTACCACTGTGCGAGGGCGGCCATCCCCCATCTCAAGGCGCGGGGAGGGGGCAAGATCATCACGACCGGCTCGGGGATGGGGCACCGCGGCGCGCCCGGCTCATCGGCATACAGCGCCTCCAAGGCCGGGCTGTGGATGTTGACACGCGTGCTGGGCCAGGAGTTGAGGGGCGACAACATCAGCGTCAACGAACTGATCCCGGGGCCGGTTAATACGGCGATGATGCCCGGCCCGGCCGCGCGCGAGCCCGGCACTTTCGACGGCGAATGGTTCAAGGAGCCGGAAGAGGTCGTGCCGCTGGCGTTGTTTCTCGCGAGCGCGCCGGACAGCGGCCCAACAGCCCAGAGCTTCAGCCTGATGCGCCGCGATGGTTAGGTTAACGACACCCACGACTTCTCGTTTGCCGCCTTGTACATCGCCTCCATAACCGCGCTGCGGTAGGCCGCTTCGCGCGCGCTGACCAGAGGGATGGCGGCTCTTGTGGACGGGTCCTGCGCGTTGAGGGCGTCGAGGAAGAGATCGAAGGCGTGGGGCCAGGCGGACGGCAGGTCGGTCCAGGGCTGTTTGCCGTCGGCGCCCTCGAGATTTGCGCTGGTGATGTACAGATCGCTGCGGTTGTAAACGTATGCGTGGCCCTCGGTTCCGCTGACTTCGGCGGTGATCGGTTCGGCCACGTCCACCCAGGCGGCGGCCAGCGAACCGATTGCGCCGCTGCTGAAACGGAAGAGCGCCTCGCCGGTCTCGTCACAGTCAGGGCCGTATTTTTCCAGCACCACATTGAGGGCGGCGGTCACGCTGTCCACGTCGCCCAGAGTCCACAACATCAGATCGAGCGCGTGCGTGCCCAGGTCGCCGAAAGCGCCGACCCCGGCCTGCTGCAGGTCGGTCATCCACAGATAGTCGGGCGTGAAGATATCGCGCATCGCGCCGGAATGGCAGTTGATGAAGCGGGCGCGGGTGATCTGGCCGAAGACGCCTTGCGCTACGAGCTCCTTGAGGGCCTGATGGACCGGGATGCCGCGCTGGAAGTAGCCGGTCTGGAAGAGGAGGCCGGCCTTGTCGATGGCCGCGGCCATGCGGTTGGCGTCCTGCGCGCCGATGCCGAGCGGCTTTTCGACAAACATATGCTTGCCTGCGGCGGCCGCGGCGGCGACGAGTGGCTCGTGCTGATCGGTCTCCGAGCAGATGATGACGCCGTCGATGGCGCCGTCGCTCCAGATGGCGTCAACGTTGTCGAGGGCGGGGGCGCCCAGCTGGTCGCTGCAGGTGCGGGCGCGAACCGGATCGCGATCCCAGACGGCGACGGTGCTGACGTCGGCGCGGGCCTTCAGGCGCTTGACGAACCCGGGAGTGTGGATGTGGGCGCAGCCGACGAGTGCAATGTTTGCCATGGATAGATTCTCCAGCGGTGTGTGTGGCTGCCGCCATCTGCGAGCGTTGGGGCGGTCGACGGCAGCCGGATCGGGGTGCCCGCAGGGCGCGCCTCCACAGTGTAGCGGATCGGCGGGGAACGCGCTATTGCGGGGCCGGGCTGCGCGCGTTCAGGAACAGTTCCGGCATTCCCTGGGCCGAGGCAGGGGGATGTTTTGCGGGCGCGGCCCGGGGTGATAGCATCAGTCTCACGGCTCGCAGGCAGTGCAGCGAGTCAGAGCAATCCTCTGATGACATCGATCTGCGTTCAGATAACCAGGAAGGCGTGAACCGTGGCTGACAGCCGTCCAATACTGGCAATTACGCTGGGCGACCCCGCCGGCATCGGGCCGGAGGTGGTGCTTAAGGCACTGGGGCACGGCGAGGTGTTTGCGGCCTGCCGGCCGCTGGTGGTCGGCGATCAGTGTGTCCTCGAGAGGGCGGCGGCGTGGCTGGAGGTCGAACCCCGCTTTGAACGCATCGCCGAGATCAGTAGCGGCGGCTATGAAGAGGGGACGGTGCCGCTGCTGGATCTGGCGAACGTCGAGCTGGCCGAGGCGCCGGTGGGGCAGGTGAGCGCCGGCGCGGGACGGGCCGCGGTGGAATATGTGATGCGCGCCTGTGACCTTGCCATGGCGGGGCAGGCGGCGGCGGTGGTGACCGCGCCGCTGAACAAGGAGGCCATGCACCGGGCCGGGTTCCTGTATCCCGGCCATACCGAGCTGCTGGCCGAGCGCACCGGGGCCGAGCGGGTGTCGATGCTGCTGGTCGGGCCGGCTCTGCGGGTGGTGCATGTGAGTACGCACGTTTCTCTGGAAGAGGCGATCCGCCGGGTTACGCCGGCGCGGGTGCTGGAGGTGATCGAGCTGGCTTACCGCTCGTGCCGGATGCTGGGAATCGAGGCGCCGCGGATCGCGGTGGCGGGGCTGAATCCCCACGCGAGCGAGAACGGGCTGTTCGGAGTGCAGGAGGCGGAGCAGATCCAGCCGGCTATCGGAATGGCCCGCGCCCGCGGCTGGACGGTCTCGGACCCGCAGCCGCCGGATACGGTCTTTCTGCGGGCGACGCGGGGTGAGTTCGACATCATTGTGGCGATGTACCACGACCAGGGTCATATTCCGATGAAGTTGCTGGCCTTTGACAGCGGCGTTAACGTAAGCATCGGCCTGCCGATACTGCGTACATCTGTGGACCACGGCACGGCCTTTGATATTGCGGGGACGGGGCAGGCGAGCGAGGAGAGTATGCTGGCGGCGATTCGCGTGGCGGTGACGATGGTGAACGGCAGCGGTTAGTGGAAGCTGTCGAACACCTGCCCCAGCCGGCGGATGCCTTCTTCGATCTCCGGTATGCCGTAGTGGGCAAAGCAGAGGCGCAGGCAGTGGCCCAGAGCGCCGACGCTGGAGCAGCGGCGGCCGGGTAGAAAGCCTACTTTGGCGCCGGCAGCGGCATCCAGGAGGTCGGTGGTGTCGAACTGGCCGGGGGCGCTTCCCGCAGGTGAGCGGTTGGCGGCGGCCAGAAAGTGATCGGCGCAGGTGAGCCAGAAGAAAAAGCCGCCGGTGGGGACGGCCCAGATGGCGCGGTCGCCGATGTGCTTTTGCAGCGCCGCGTCCATCGCCTCGACGCGCTGTTTATAGGCGAGGCGGAGGCTTTCGAGATATTCCTTCTGCCCGCCTCCTTCCAGCGCGACGCGCACCAGATTGGAGGTGAACTGGTTAAGTCCGCCGCCGCTGTCGACCAGGCCGCTGGCGGCGAAGCGACGCGCCCGTTGCGCGGAAGTCTGCACCCATCCCAGGCGCAGGCCCGGCGCCAGGATCTTGGAGAATGAGCCGAGGGAGAGCACCGTGCCGCTGTCTGCATAGGCGGCGAAAGGACCCGGCGGCGGCGATCCGAAGTCGAGGAGATGATAGACCTCGTCGGCGACGATCAGGAAGTCATGCTCCTCTGCCAGGGCCAGAAGCTGCTGACGGCGACTGTGAGAAAGCGTGCGGCCGGTCGGGTTCTGGTAGGTGGGGATGGTGTAGAGAAAGACGGGGCGGTGGCGGGTCAGCGCCTCTTCAACGGCCGGCAGCGCCAGCCCGTGCTCATCGGTCGGAATCGGCACGGCGTTGAGCCGGTGATCCTCCTGCAGGATGCGCAGGGCGAGAAAGTAGCTTGGCTCTTCGACGAAGACGGTGTCGCCGGGGCGGGTGAAGAATGTGCAGATCAGGTTGAGGGCCTGGGAGGCGCCGGCGGTGATCATCAGCTGCTGCGGCTGCACGGCGGCGCCGTAACCGCGGCTGAGGAAATCGGCAAGGGCCCAGCGGAAGCGGCCGTCCCCCTGGGGGAAGCCGTAGTTGAGCAGTTCGGTGTCGCCTTCGGCGAAGCGTTCGGCCGCGACCTCGCTCATCAGGGCGTGGGGCAGGAGCGCGAAGTCCGGCTGGCCGATACCGAAGTTGATGCTGTCTGCGCTGCGGTCGACTTGGGTCGAGCGGTCGTACATGGCAGTGGCAGTTGGCCACTGCGGATCAGATGTTTTCATCGAGCAGCTTTATGCGTTTGCTGCCGATGATGGCGATCGACTCCCGGTCGAGAAGTTTGATGCGCTTGCGTCCGATTTCGATCAGCCCCCGCGCTTTGAGGTCGTTGAGGACCTGCGTGGCCGTTTCGCGGTAAGTGCCGATGCTTTCGGCCAGGTCCTGGTGGGTTAGGCCGGTCACTTCGTCGGACTGCTGTTCATCGGAGAGGCGCAGGAGCAGATTGGCCAAGCGGGCGGGAATGCCTTTGAAGGCCATGTTTTCGAGACTTTCTTCGGCCTCTTGCAGGCGCTTGCCGGTGATCTCGAGAATCCGCAGGGCAACCTGGGGCTTGCTGAGGATAAGCCGTTCCAGGTCGTTGCGGCTCATGACGCAGATCAGGCAGTCATCGATCGCTTCGGCAAATGTATTGTGCATCTTGGTGCCCAGCAGGGCCATTTCGCCGAAGAGTGTGTGGGGGCCAAGGGTTGTGATGACGAGCTTTTTGCCTTCAGGGCTGATGCGATAGAGCTGTACGCGGCCTTCTTTCAGGATGAAAAGGACTTCACCCGGCTCCTCCGGTCGGTAGAAGACCCGTCCTTTGCGCACGGTGCTCATCGTCGTAATTCGATTCAGCTCCTCCATCTCTCTGGACGTCAGGTCCTGAAAGACCATCAGTTCGGAGAGAAACTTCATCTTTTCAGCGGGCTGCAGCGCCGCGGACATCTTCAAGATCGTCATGTTGGATTTCTCCCGGCACGCCGCGGGTCTGGAACGTTCGGCGGCCCCCGTTCCTCGATTTCATCCTTTATCCCTACTTTATTATACGCGTCGGGGCAAAATTATCAACCTTTTTTGGCGCTCTCATTGCCGATTTGATAAAATGCGGGCATGAATGTGCGCTTTCCCCGGCCGTCTTTTCGTAAATCCGTCTCCTATGCGCCCCTCGCAAGCAGGGGCGCATTTCGTGCTGACAATCAAGGCGGGAAGGTTTCCAACAGGGCAGGCAGATCTGCCTCTTCACGCCGCACAGTTCGTTCCTACGGCGCCCTCAGCATCCTGTCCATACTGGCGCCGGTTGTGATCCTGATATCCTGCAACCGTGTTGCCATGCCGGCCCCGGCTGTCCTCGCGGCGATCAGCGGCCAGCGTTCGGCGGACGTCGGGACGCCGGCCGCTGGCGACAACGCCTCGTCGGCCGCGAGCAGCTTGAGGCAGTCAGTTCGGTCCAACAGCGCGAACGCCGCCGGAGATGAGCAGTCGAATCTGACCCCGGTTGCGACGGCCACGCCGCTACCCGCCGGCCTGCAGGATCAGATCGTCGGCGGCGAGAAGGCGAAGGCGGGGGCCTGGCCGTGGATGGTCGCGATCCAGGCCTTCACGGAGCCGGGCTACCACACCTTTTGCGGGGCGTCCCTCGTGGCGCCCAGCTGGGCGCTGACGGCCGCCCACTGCGTGATAAACGCCGCGCCGGACGAGATTGTGGCGACAGTTGGGCCTCACAGGCTCGACAGCGGTCAGGGGCAGAAAAGGTCAGTGGACCGTATTGTCTTGCATCCTCGCTACGGATTCGACTTTGCCCACGACTTCGCACACGACCTCGCGCTGCTCCATCTGTCAGAGCCGGCGGATGCGCAACTGGTCACGCTGCTGGGCGCTGACGACCTTGATCTGGCCGCACCGGGCACGCTGGGAACGGTGATAGGCTGGGGCGCGCTTTCCGAGGACAGCAGTGAGGGCGTGCTCACCTATGATCTGCAGCAGGTGGAGCTCCCGATCGTGTCAGAGGAAGAGTGCACCAGCTCGATGGGCAGGATGATCACCGAGAACATGCTGTGCGCCGGATACAAAGAAGGAGGCATGGACGCCTGCCACGGCGACAGCGGCGGCCCCCTGGTGGTGCCGGACAGCGATGGCGGCTGGCAGCTGGCGGGTCTTGTGAGCTTTGGCATTGGTTGCGCGCGGCCGGCGTTTTACGGCGTTTATACGCGCGTGAGCCAGTATCACGACTGGATTTTGGCGCAGATCATACGGGAAGAAACGGCCGAGGAGCGTGCGCAGTACGAGATCATGCTGCCGGCAGTGTACAGCGGGGCGGCTGTTCTGATGCTGCCCTCCGTTCACTACGGGGCGGCCGAGGAGACGGAGCCCGCTCTTTTGCCGAAGCCGCCGCCCATTCCCGACGGACTGGTGCGCGCGGTGCGGGTACCGATTCTGATGTATCACTATGTGAGTGTGCCGCCGGCCGGGTCAGATGTTTACCGGCGGGACCTGTCGGTATCGCCCGAACTGTTCAGGAGCCACCTGCAGGCGCTGGACAGTGCCGGGTATACGCCGATCAGCATGTATGATCTCGTGGGCCATCTGAACAAGGGCGCGCCGCTGCCGGCAAAGCCGGTCATCCTCACCTTTGACGACGGTTATCGTGACAATTACGAGAACGCGTTTCCGTTTCTGACGGAGTTCGGCATGACAGCGATGTTTTTCGTGGTGACCGACTATATGGACGAGGGAAACCCGCTTTATCTGTCGTGGGATATGGCGCGGGAGATGCAGACCGCAGGTATGTTCATCGAGTCCCACGGTCGCAACCACGCCAGTTTGCGGAATCGAAACGATGACTACCTGATCTGGCAGGCGCTGGGCAGCGCCGAAACGATCGAGCATGAACTGGGGGTGCGCCCCCGTTTCATCACATACCCGTTCGGACACTACGACAGCAACACGATCCGGATTTTTGAGAGCGCCGGCTTCTGGGGTGGTGTGACGATCAACGCGGGCGCCACGCACTCGACTGACAATCTCTTCCAGCTGCGGCGCGTGCGCGTGCGGGGGACGACGACCGCCGGGGAACTGCTGCGGTTGTTGGAGTTGGACTGGTGAATGGCAGCGGTCAGTGGTCAGTGACTGCGGCGATTTATTAAGGTGAGCCGGCAGCGGGGAAAAGTGGATGAACGCCTTCAACATCAGCAGCTTCATCTGGAGCATCGCCGACGATGTCCTGCGCGACCACTACGTGCGCGGCAAATACCGCGACGTCATACTGCCCATGACCGTCATCCGCCGCCTCGACGCCGTGCTGGAGCCGACCAAGGACGCAGTGCTGCGCAGAAAGGAGCAGCTGGACGGCGCCGGCATCACCAACCAGGACGCCTGGCTGCGCCAGGAGTCAGGCGAGGCTTTCTACAACACGTCCCCCTTCCGCCTGCGCGACCTGCGCGCCTTCGGCAGGCAGCAACAGCTGCGCGCCAACTTCGAAGCCTACCTCGACGGCTTCTCCCCCAATGTGCAGGAGATCCTGGAACGCTTCAGATTCCGCGACGAGATCCCGAGACTGGTCGACGACGACATCCTCGGCTTCCTGATCGAAAAGTTCCTCGACAGCTCGGTCAACCTCAGCCCCCGTCCCGTATCCAACGCCGACGGCAGCGTGCGCCTGCCCGCGCTCGACAACCACGGCATGGGCACAGTCTTCGAGGAGCTGATCCGGCGCTTCAGCGAGGAGAACAACGAGGAGGCCGGCGAGCACTTCACCCCGCGCGACGTGGTCGAGTTGATGGCGCATCTCATCTTCACGCCGGTCGCCGGCCAGGTGCAGTCGACCACCTATCTTGTCTACGACGGCGCCTGCGGCACCGGCGGCATGTTGACCGTGGCCGAGGAGACGCTCACCCGCCTCGCCCGCGATCAGGGCAAGGAGGTCTCCATCCACCTCTTCGGACAGGAGATCAACGGGGAGACCTACGCAATCTGCAAAGCCGACCTCATCCTCAAGGGCGAGGGCGCCGAGGCCGACAACATCCAATACGGCTCCACGCTCTCCGCCGACGCCTTCCCCGCGCACCAGTTCGATTTCATGCTCTCCAACCCGCCCTACGGCAAGAGCTGGAAGAACGACCTCGAGCGCATGGGCGGCAAGACCGGCCTCGCAGATCCCCGCTTCGTCGTCGAGCATGACGGCGACCCCGAACTCTCGCTCGTCACCCGCTCCAGCGACGGCCAGATGCTCTTTCTCGCCAACATGGCGAGCAAGATGAAGCGGGACGCGCCTCTCGGCAGCCGCATCGCCGAGGTGCACAACGGCAGCTCGCTCTTCACCGGGGACGCCGGCCAGGGCGAGAGCAACATCCGCCGCTGGATCATCGAGAACGACTGGCTGGAGGCGATCATCGCGCTGCCGCTCAACATCTTCTACAACACCGGCATCGCCACCTACATCTGGGTGTTGAGCAACCGCAAGCCGGTCGAGCGGCAGGGCCATGTCCAGCTGATCGACGCCGGCGAATGGTACCGGCCGCTGCGCAAAAACCTGGGCGACAAAAACTGCGAGTTGGCCGCGGCCGACGTCGAGCGCATTGTCGAGACCTTTCTCGCCTTCGAGGAGACGCCGCAGTCGAAGATCTTCCCCAATGCGGCCTTCGGCTACCGCAAGCTGACCGTCGAGCGTCCTCTGCGCCTGCCCGGCATCGACCCTGGCCGCGTTTACAATGCGGCCGAGATCAAGACGATGCGCGCGAACTGCACACCCGCCCCCGACGCGCCGCCCGTCATCCGCAAAATCCACCGCGGCCGCGTTTTCCCCGTCCCGCTGCGCGGCCTCTTTCACGCCCACGTCGACGGGAAGACGGTCGTAGTCGAGTACGCCCCCGACCCGGACCTGAAGGACACCGAGCAGGTGCCGCTGCTTGAGGAGGGCGGCATCGAGGGCTTCCTGCGCCGCGAAGTGCTGCCCTACGCGCCCGACGCCTGGTACGTGCCGGGCAGCGTCAAGGTGGGCTATGAGATCAGCTTCACCCGCTACTTCTACCGGCCGCAGCCCTTGCGTCCGCCGGAGGAGATCTGGGCCGACATCCGCGCGCTGGAGCGGGAGTCGGAGGGGCTGTTGGGGGAGATTATGGGTGGGGCGGCATGAATTGCGTTCACAGTTGAGAACTTGCGCTATACTGTCCAGGGTTATCGACATGAAAGGTTCTGGTTTTTGGTGACACATACCATAGCAGATGTTCGGATATAGACGTGCCGATACCTTTTGAACTTACAATTGATAGATCGCCTGTATCTCAACAGGCTCGTAGAAGGCGGCTTGTAAGGAACTGGACTCAGGAGGTGCGAAGCGTCGTTGAAAGAGAATGGAAAGGTGAACCGCCTGTTGCCGAAGAACTCATGGTGACGATCACTTATTTCTACGACAGCACGTCCATGGATGTTGACAACATCCCCAAACCAATACTGGACGCACTGAAGGGTCTTGTTTACTTTGATGACGGTCAGATAACGGATTTGCTTTGCCGAAAGAGGGTTCTGAGGCTCAGTTTTCAGACCCAGAATCTTTCACCTGTCTTGCACCGGGCTCTTGGCCTGTCCAGACAGTTTGTCCATATCGTAGTGGAGGATGCGCCGGACCAGGAGGTGGTATCTTGATTGAAGACATTGAAATTCTGGAAAAGAAATTTATCGCCAAGACAGCGGCCAAGTACCGCAGCCGGGGCTATGAAGTGGAGGAAGACTGCCCGTTGGAGTTCCTGCCTGGCTTCCGCGCCGATCTTGTTGCGCGCAAAGATGGCGATGTGAGGGTGATCGAAGTAAAGTCCAGAACGTCTCTGGCGTTGACGCCGAAGTTGAATGAACTGGCCGAAATTCTGTATGAGAAGCCTGGCTGGAGCTATGACCTGCTGCTGGTGGGCGAACCGGAGAAGCTGGAGTCGCCCGAGGGTGCGCAGCCTTTTGCCGAAGAGGAGATCCGCCAGCGTCTTGCCGAGGCGGAGGCCGTTCTTGAGAAGGGTTCGGGTGAGGCCGCCTATCTGCTGGTCTGGTCGGCTTGCGAGGCAGCGATCCGGAATCTGATTGAGACCGCAGAAATCTCCATCACGCGCGTCACCACGGCGGCATACGTCCTCGATATGGCGGTCATGCACGGCATCATCTCGCGCGAAGACTACGACTATCTGACCGACATGATGAAGTATAGAAACGCCATCGCCCACGGCTTCGACGTCAACGGGTTCAGCGACGAAAAGGTGACGGAGTTGATCGAGGTTGTTGTGCGGCTGCTGGCTTCGGAGCCTGCACTGGCCTGAAGACGGGCGATAGCCGTTTCCAGTATGGTGAGCTCCAATCTTTGGACCACAAGACGAGAAAAATAAGGTGCATCCAGACGGATGCGTTGTGCACTGATCGCAAAGCGGGCAACTTTTTTTCAGCCACTCAAGTTCCATCTTGAGTCGCCCGATCTGCTCATAGAGTTCTGCTTCCTGCGCCTCCTGCTCCTTTTGTTTGCGTTCGCCATTCGTGGCGAAGACTCGGGGCCCGTCTTCCTGCAGTTGCCGTTTCCAAGCTCGGATCAAGTTAGCATGAATCTCATGTTCACTCGATAACTGGCTAATCATCTTGCTACCTTCAAGCGCTTCCAGCGCAACCCGAAACTTGTAGGCCGCCGTATGCCGTCACCGTCTCTTGACCATCGTTCTGCCCCTCCACAGGCTGGGTGATTCGCTCCATTGATACACCTTAGCTTGTGGTCCAGTTTTTGGGGCCCACTTCAAAGCTCACTTATGAATATCAACTCGTTCTTCTACAAAGTAGTTTTGACAACCAATGAACTCCAGGAGTGTCGTTTTCTAGGATCGGCATTCCCCATTACGCCTAACGGAGGACTTTTAACATGTCGTCACGTGCTTAATATAGACAAGAAAGACAACGAAACCTTGGCTGTTATCGATAACGAACGCGGTCAAATTGTTCCCATCCAGAAGTATGACTTCTCAAAGCAATACGACCTCGATATGGCCTTTATACCAAACGCCTTTCAGCGTAAAAAAGCGGAATTTTTTCCTATTTTATCTCCCGATCGGATCCTGATGGGTGAAGACGTTTATTCTGTTGGATACTATATGACAGGAATCAATCCCAAGGCAGGCTACTTTAAAGGGAATATTGTAAACTTTTCGGCATTCCAACACCCTGCTGAGTCTTTATCTCTATCTTATCCAGTTATTGAGGGTTTATCTGGAAGCCCTGTGCTCACATATCACAACGGTCCAAAAGTTGTGGGGCTTTGTTACGGCAGCGTTCAGTCACGCGTCGTCGCCAGTGAGATTGTCGAATATCAAGACGATAGAGTGAAACACCAAGAAACCGTTAACAGGATAGTGGAATTAGGACAAGCATATCACGCTAACGCTCTGATAAGTTTTCTACGAGATATAAGCGTCCATGAATTCACAGTTTCCTCTGAACGACTCACTATTCCTGGATTGAGTAGTTGACTTTTGAGAGATACGCAAATTCGCTATGGTAGCGTTCTCGAATATCAGCGTGACAACTCACGGGAATCTGCCAAAGCCTCGTCGATGCCAACCGCGAGCCAGTCGAACGATTCGGAATGTAGATACAGGATGCCATCGGGCGCATATAGATCTCCAACTCTATTGTGCTTACAAGCCCTCTGACGTTGAGCGGCTCGGCGATGTGTCCGTTCATTAAGAAGTGCGGCGACCTTCGAAGCATCGTCAGCCCAGACAGCGTTAAGGCGGGCAACGAAATCAGTTTCACGTGTTACTTTTGCAAGTCACAGCCGCTGTGTTCGCCGTAGAAGGTCTGATCCGATATCTGTGCGCTGGGGGGCCAAAGGGTTGTTGGGAGGAGACAATGGGCGGGGCGTGGAAATGGGAAAAGCTCAGGGCGGAACCCTTGACATACTGGCGAGCGTCGACGCATTGTTCTAGGCAAGGAGAGTTGAGCTTGGAGTAGGTACCAAGGGAGTCGAGGAGTACAGAGTCCCAAGAGCGTGTACTCCTCAGAGGGAAACCTGGAATTGACAAATCGTTCAAGACGAATTAACCGCACAACAATAACGTACCATTCCCACATATATAACTTGGCCATGAGTGCATCTGGCGAGGCGATGGCACTCGGGCTGGCATTGTCACATTATGTGGCATCCAAACGCTCTTCCAGCGCTAGAGAAGATTCAGGGAAGGAACTGGAGAGTTTACGCAATCAAACTGCAACTTTGAGACAGGCCGTTGACAAACTACTGTCGGCTCTCCCTTCTGATGCGGGCATCGATTCAAGCAGGTTAAGTGATCACCTCGGATGGATCGAGCATTGGCTGAAGAGGAGTTCCCCAATCTCTTGCGCGCACGATCCAATTGACATAGTGCGCAGCGACATACCAGGAGTCCTCAAGCAATTTGACAAATGGTATGCCAGCCAATCGGTCCTTGATCGAGCCCTCAGCGACCGGATCATGCCATTCATAGAATCGGGGCAACTGAATGCTGCAATCAGAGAAGCATGGCCCATTTTCAAGACGAGGATGGTCGAGCGGTTTGGACTTTCCAGTGAGATCGACGGCTCCAAACTCGTCGTTGCGATATTTGGTCCCGATGGCGCTACGGCAGGACTGTTGCCGGGCCCAAAACGCGACGGATATCTGAACCTTTTCAAAGGGCTTTATGCACTCAGCCGCAACCCGCTATCGCACAATGATATTCGCCCCAATCCTGCTGAGGTAGAAGCTGCCCTCTTGTTGATCAGCACCACACTAACGAAGGTCGAGCAACTTCCAACCGAGGAGCGTCCCTCAAAGGAAGGATCGGGGGTCACTTCTTGATTGCAAACCTCCCACGCTACCCCGCCTACAAGCCCTCCGGCGTCGACTGGCTCGGCGACATGCCCGCGCATTGGGAAGTCAGGCGTGGCAAGACGATTCTCAAACCCGTTGACTTCCGCTCTCAGACTGGACAAGAGGAGCTACTAACCGTTTCCAGCGAGCGCGGCGTTGTGCCAAGAAAACTAGCCAACGTAACGATGTTCAAAGCGGAGTCTTACGTAGGATACAAGCTTTGTTGGAAAGATGACCTAGTAATCAACAGTCTATGGGCTTGGGCTCAGGGATTGGGAGTGTCGCAGCACCACGGCATTGTGAGTTCTGCGTACGGAGTTTACAGATTGCTATCGACTGGCGAAGCTAGTCCGCGGTTTATCCATTATCTAGTGAGATCTAGCCCCTTCCAATGGGAGCTACAAGTCCGTTCAAAAGGTATCTGGGTTTCCCGGCTTAAATTGACCGATGAAGCATTTCTTAGAGCTCCTTTTCCCCTCCCCCCTCTCCCCGAACAGCGCGCCATCGCCCGCTACCTCGACCACGTCGACCAGCGCATCCAGCGCTACATCGACGCCAAGGAGCAGCTGATCGCCCGTTTGCAGGAGGCTCGCCAGTCGATCATCCAGCGCGCGGTCACCCGCGGCCTGGACCCTGACGTGCCGCTCAAGCCGTCCGGCGTCGACTGGCTAGAGGATGTGCCCGCGCATTGGGAGGTGCGGCGTGGGAAGACTTTGCTCAAACCTGTCGATATCCGATCTCAAACAGGGGAGGAAGAACTCCTCACAGTATCCAGTGAACGAGGCGTT
The DNA here is from genome assembly GCA_009841235.1 of Caldilineaceae bacterium SB0661_bin_32. Taxonomy (GTDB): domain Bacteria; phylum Chloroflexota; class Anaerolineae; order Caldilineales; family Caldilineaceae; genus Bin5. The sequence goes on from VXMH01000112.1 coordinate 28,484, forward strand.
GTCCCAAGAAAGTCCGCAAGCGTGACGATGTTCAAAGCAGAATCGTACATAGGACACAAACTATGTTGGCCCGGAGACTTAGTCATAAACAGCTTGTGGGCTTGGGCGAGAGGTTTAGGAGTGTCTCGGTATCATGGCATCGTGAGTACTGCCTACGGCGTCTATAGACTGCTGTCAGAGTCCAAGGACTACTCACAGTTCATCCACTATCTAGTCCGATCGGTTCCCTTCCAATGGGAGTTGCAAGTTCGATCAAAGGGCATCTGGATTTCTCGACTTCAGCTAACGAATACAGCGTTTCTCGAAGCTTCATTACCAGTCCCCCCTCTCGCCGAACTGCGTGCCATCGCCGCCCACCTCGACAAAGCTACCGCAGCCATCGACAGCGCCATCCACAACGCCCGGCGCCAGGCCGAGCGCATGGCCGAATACCGCGCCAGCCTCATCGCCCACGTGGTCACCGGCAAGCTGGACGTGCGCGCCGCGGCAGCGGCGTTGTCCCCAGAACCCGCAGAACAGGTGCCTGTGGGCAGATAGCCCGTGTCATAGCTGGCTTTCGCCGCACCGTCACAATCTTGCGCGGCAGCGCCAACCTTGACACCACGCCCTCCTGCAACTACAGTGTTGTAACTACAGAGGCGGCGCACAGTTGCACTGGCGATGGGATGCGGCCACTGACAAGGCAAATCTCCAAAAGCATGGTGTCAGCTTTGAGACCGCCATGCTTGTATTCGAAGAGCCGTTGGCGCTGACGCTTGAAGACCCGTACCCGGACGAAGAACGCTGGCGCACGATCGGAAGGATTGTAAACATCGTGATGATAGTTCACACCCAACCTGCCTTCGATCCGCTAACCGGAGAAGAGGTTGGACGTATTGTCAGCGCCCGTAAAGCGACCAGTCACGAGAGGAGGGTGTATGAAAAGGGAGAGCAGTGAGCTGACCGGGAAGCAACGTGCCGAGTTGCAGGCTTTGGAAGAGCTGACCGATGATCAGATTGACACATCCGACATACCCGAAGTTCTTGACTGGACGGGCGCCCGCTGCGGTGTTTTCTACCGTCCGGTGAAGCAGCAGATCACGTTGCGCATCGACGCGGACGTCATAGCATGGTTCAAGGCTCGCTCCGAGGGCGGCCGCGGCTACCAGACCGACATCAACCGCGCTCTGCGCCGGCACGTTGAGCGCTGTGAAAGAGAGATGACCAGATGACAGACTGGGAACTGTGCAAGGCTGTCGAGCGGAACCCGGGTAAACTCGGAGGGGCCTAGGTGTTTCAAGGCACGCGTGTACCTGTGTCTGCCCTGTTTGAAAATCTTCGTGATGGCGCCACCGTCGAGCAGTTCCTGGCATAGTTTCCCGGTGTTGCAGCGTGGAAAGTCGAGGCGGTTCTGAGCCACGAAGCAAGGGCGCTGGCAGATCAACTACAGACCACAATGGAGGGGACGAACGAAGTATGAGAAACAGGCTTGACGCCATAACTTTGAAAGGGTTCAAAACTATACGCGAGCTGGACAATTTCAGGCCCGGCCCGCTGACCGTGCTCATAGGTCCCAATGGCGCGGGCAAGTCCAACTTTATTTCCTTCTTTCGTATGTTGAGTTGGATGTTGGTGGAACAAGATCATCTTCAAACTCACGTGGCGGAACAGGGTGGGGCCAGCAAGCTTCTGCACGACGGCCCAGCCATTACTCGCGAGATCGAGGCCCAACTCACGATTGAAACCATTTCCGGCGAGAACCAGTATTACTTTCGCCTGTTCTTCGCGGCCGGCGACATTCTGATCTTTGCCGATGAACGCTATCGTTTCTCCCGTACAGGTCACCCCGGCACTGCCTTTTGGAGCGAAACAGGCGCTGGACATCGCGCCCCACAGCTCCTTGCCCATTCAAATACTGATGATACAGCGCGTGTCATTCTGAGTATCTTGCGAAGATTCAACGTTTACCAGTTTCACAACACCTCGACAACCGCCCGTATACGCACCAAGTGGAATGTGAACGACAATCGCTTCCTAAAAGAAGATGGAGCCAATATTGCGCCACTGCTGTATCGTCTGAAGAGTGAAGAGGGACATTGTTACCAACGCATCGTCGATAATCTGCGATTGATCTTGCCCTTTTTTTCCGATTTTGAATTGGAACCAGAATATAGAAGCTTGTTGCTCGCTTGGCGCGAACGCGGCAGCGATCAGATTTTCGATGTCTCGCAGGCCTCGGACGGCATGTTGCGCGCCATCGCCCTCGTCACCCTGCTTCTGCAACCGGAAGAGACATTGCCTGATCTCCTAATCCTCGACGAGCCGGAACTTGGCCTCCACCCATACGCCATCAACGTGATAGGTGGACTGATCCGCGCTGTCTCTGAAAAAGTGCAGGTGATCATCGCCACCCAATCCACCGCCTTCCTCGACTGCTTTGAGCTTGATGACATTGTCGTAGTTGAGCGCGAAGAGCGCGAGTCTGTCTTTCGGCGTCAGGAAAGCACCGATGCGCTTGTAGAATGGCTTGAAGAATATTCCCCCTCCGAGCTTTGGGAAAAGAACGTGATCGGAGGGCGCCCCTGATGTACATCAGGCTGTATTTCGTCGTTGAAGGACAGACCGAAGAGACCTTTGTCAAACAAATCCTCAGACCGCACTTGAGTAGCTTTTATGTTGGAGCTATCGCCCTGGTTGTTACAACGAGCAGGAGGCGGGGCAAACGCGGCGGGCTCAGTAAATATGAGAAAGTCCAAAATGACATCATTCGCCTGACAAAGCAGGAAAAAATCTTGATGTCCGCTTCACCACAATGTTCGATCTTTACGGGCTGCCTGATGACTTTCCCGGCTACGAGGCTGCCGCCTTGCAAGACGATCCCTATCAACGCGTGCAGGCTCTGGAAGATGCCCTGGCAGATGACATCGACGATCACCGCTTCATCCCCTACATTCAGTTGCACGAATTTGAGGCGTTGTTACTTTCCGATCCTGAAAAACTTGGAGCGGAGTTTATCGGCTCCGCTGATGGGATAGCGAGACTAGCAGCAATGGTTGCCCGTTTCAGTTCCCCTGAACATGTTAACGACAGGAGCGACACCGCGCCATCGAAACGGATCATCCGCGCAATACCGGAGTACGAAGGCCGAAAAGCATCTGCGGGACCCATTGTGGCTGACAAGATCGGGCTGCCCACACTACGTTCGAAATGCGCACATTTTGCAGGCTGGCTTGCAAAATTGGAGAATCTGGGACGATAATCTGAAGAGACCAGCGGTACAGACGGGCCACACCAGTCAACCGCACCGGATCAAACACAACGCCAGCCATGACCAGCCGCCGTCAGAAGATAACACTAGAGCCCGAAGTGCTCATCTGGGCGCGTGAGCGGGTCGGCCTGTCCGAGAAAAAGCTGGCCGACAAGATGCAAGTGAAGCCGGAACGCGTCACAGAATGGGAGCGCACGGGCGAGACAAGCATCGCCCAGGTGGACAGGTTGGCCAGTTGCACGTACACACCTTTGGGCTACCTCTACCTCTCGGAACCACCCGATGAATCGCTACCCATCCGAGATTTCCGCACGCGCGGCGACGGTCCCCCCAAACGCCCAAGCCCGAACCTGCTCGACACCGTCTACCAGATGCAGCGGCGCCAGAATTGGATGCGGGACGACCTGATCGAAGGCGGATCAGACCCACTGGAGTTCGTCGGCGCCTACAGCCTGACGGACGGCCATATTGAAGTTGCCGCGGCGATGCGGGTTGCGCTAGGGCTTGCCGACGGCTGGCCAGAAGAGATCGATACTTGGAGTGAGGCTCTAGGGTGCCTGCGAATCCGCTCGGATGAAGCCGGAATCCTCGTCGCTTCCAACGGCGTCGTAGGCAACAGCACCCGACGTAAACTCGACCGAACAGAATTCCAGGGCTTCGCCCTCGTGGACGAGTACGCCCCACTCATCTTTGTCAATGCGGCAGACTTCAAAACCGCGCAAATGTTCACCTTGGCCCATGAAGTCGCCCACCTGTTTGTAGGCGAGACGGGTCTATCCCTTTTCGACAGGCTGTTGCCCGTAGACCATGGCACGGAGCGGTTTTGCAACCGGGTCGCCGCGGAGTTCCTCGTGCCACAAGAAGAATTGCAAGATTACTGGGCCACAGTCCAGGACCCGACCAACCCTTATCGAGAAATTGCCCAGGAGTTCAAGGTGAGCGACATCGTCGCCGCGTACCGCGCGCTTGATCTGGATCTTATCGACCGGGATACTTTTTTCACTTTTTACAATGAGAATAGGTGTCAGGCAGAGAGCCGAAAAACAACGACCGGCAGAGGCAATATCTGGGACACACTACGATGGCGCATTGGCCCTCGTTTCGCCGGCGCGGTAGCACGCGCGACCGAGGAGGGGCGTCTGTTGTATCGGGAGGCATACAGCCTTACCGGTTTGAAAGGCGACACTTTTGAACAGATGCCGGAAAAGTTGGGGATTGTCCTTTGAGCCGACAAGTTCAACTTTTGTTCATATTGGACCCCGCACCATGACCACCGACACCTCCGAGGCCGGCCTCGAGCGCCTTATCTGCACCGCGCTCACCGGCCACCCCTGCGACCCGGCCGCGACGGACGCGCTGCGCGAACGGCCCGCCGCCTACGGCGCAGGCTGGCTCGCCGGCAATCCCCGCGACTACGACCGCGAACACTGCCTCGACCTCGCCCAGCTCTCCGCCTTCCTCCACCAGACCCAGCCCGATACGGCCGCCCTGCTCAGCCTCGACGAAGACACGCCCACCCGGCGCAAATTCCTCGCCCGCCTGCAGGGCGAAATCAACAAACGTGGTACCATCGACCTGCTGCGCAAAGGCCTCAAACACCAGGCGCACCGCCTCGACCTCTTCTACGGCACCCCCTCCGCCGACAACGCCGCAGCCAGGCGGCTCTACAGGCAGAACCGCTTCAGCGTGACCCGGCAGCTCCACTACAGCCGCGATAACGCCCAGCTCGCGCTCGACCTCTGCCTCTTTATCAACGGGCTGCCGGTCGCCACCTTCGAGCTCAAAAACAGCCTCACCAAACAGACGGCCGCCGACGCCGTCGAACAGTACAAGCGGGACCGCAACCCCAACGAGCCCCTGTTCAGGCTCGGCCGCTGCCTGGCCCACTTCGCCGTCGACGACCATGAAGTGCAGTTCTGTACCGAGTTGGCGGGCAAAGCCTCCTGGTTCCTGCCCTTCAACAAGGGCTGGAACGACGGCGCCGGCAACCCGCCCAACCCCAATGGCCTCAAAACCGACTACCTGTGGAAAGAGGTCCTCATCCCCGCCAGCCTGACCAACATTATCGAAAACTTTGCCCAGGTCGTCTCAGCCAGGGACGAGAAGACCGGACGCACGAAACGGTCCCAGCTCTGGCCGCGCTACCACCAGCTGGACGCGGTGTGCAAACTGCTGGCCGACGCCTCCGCACGCGGCGCCGGCGCCCGCTACCTGGTCCAGCATTCCGCCGGCAGCGGCAAGTCCAACTCAATCGCCTGGCTCGCCCACCAGCTCATCGATCTGCAGAACGAGCGCGCGCCCCTCTTCGATTCGGTCATCGTCGTCACCGACCGCAAGATCCTCGATAAACAGATCCGGGACACGATCAAGCAGTTCGCTCAGGTGGGGGCCACCGTCGGCGCCGCACAGAGCGCCATGCAGCTGCGCGCCCTGCTCGAAGACGGCAAGCGCATTATAATCTCCACCGTGCAGAAATTCCCCTTCATCCTCGACGTCGTCGGCGATGAGCACCGCGGCCGCAACTTCGCCATCATCATCGACGAGGCCCACTCCAGCCAGGGTGGACGCACCGCAACGGCCATGGCCATGGCGCTCGGCGAGGCCGGGGCCGGGCCGGAGGACGGCGGGGAAGAGACCGTTGAGGACGCCATCAACCGCCTGATGGAATCGAAGAAGATGCTGCCCAACGCCAGCTACTTCGCCTTCACCGCCACGCCCAAAAACAAGACGCTCGAAATCTTCGGAACGCCCGTGCCCGAGGGCGGCGCCGTCAGCCACCGGCCCTTCCACGTCTACACCATGAAACAGGCGATCCAGGAGGGCTTCATCATCGACGTGCTTGCCCACTACACGCCGGTCGACAGCTACTACCGGCTCGTCAAAACCGTGGCGGGCGACCCGGAGTTCGACGCGAAGCGCGCCGGAAAGAAGTTGCGTCGCTATGTCGAGAACCACGACCACGCCATTCGCCTCAAGGCCGAGATCATGGTCGACCACTTTCACGAACAGGTGGCCGGCCTGCAGAAAATAGGCGGCCGGGCGCGGGCGATGGTGGTGACGAGCAGCATTCAGAACGCCATCAGCTACTACGACGCCATTCGCGCCTACCTTCTCGAGCGCAACAGCCCCTACCGCGCCATCGTCGCCTTCTCCGGCGAGCATGAATACGGGGGCGCGAAGGTCAGCGAGGCCTCGCTCAACGGCTTTCCCTCCACCCGGATCGCCGCCCGCATTCAGGAAGATCCCCACCGCTTCCTTGTCTGCGCCGACAAGTTCCAGACCGGCTACGACGAGCCGCTGCTGCACACAATGTACGTCGACAAGCCGCTCTCCGGCGTCAAGGCGGTGCAGACACTCTCCCGTCTCAACCGGGCGCACCCGCAGAAGTACGACGCCTTCGTGCTCGACTTCGCCAACGACGCCGACACGATCCAGGCCGCCTTCGCCGACTACTACCGCACCACCGTCCTGGCGGAGGAGACCGACCCCAACAAGCTGCACGACCTCCAGGCGGCGCTCGACGGCTATCAGGTCTACAGCCCGGCGCAGGTGGACGAGCTGGTGGGGCATTACCTCTCGCAGGGCGGGCGCGAGCTTCTCGACCCGATCCTGGACGCCTGCGTCGCGGTCTACCGGGAGGCGCTGGACGAGGACGGCCAGGTCGACTTCAAGGGCAAGGCCAAGGCCTTCCTGCGCACCTACGCCTTCCTGGCCGCGATCCTGCCCTACACCGACGCCGGCTGGGAGAGGCTCTCGATCTTCCTCACCTTCCTCGTGCCCAAGCTGCCCGCGCCGGACGAAGACGACCTCTCGAAGGGGATCCTGGCGGCGATCGACATGGACAGCTACCGTGTCGAGAAGCAGGCCGTGCGCGACATTCAGCTGCCGGACGCAGACGCCGAGATCGGCCCGGTGCCCACCGACGGCGGCGGACACAAGCCCGAAGCCGAGATGGACCGGCTCTCCAACATTCTGCAGGAGTTCAACGACCTCTTCGGCAACATCGACTGGACAAGCCGGGACAAGATAGAGAAGGCGATCGCCGAGGAGCTGATTCCGCAGGTTGAAGGGGACGAGACGTACCGGAACGCGGTGGTCAAATCGGACAAGCAGAACGCGCGCATCGAGCACGACAGGACCTTCGAAAGCGCCGTAGCCGGGCTGCTCGCCGACTACACCGAGCTGTTCAAGCAGTTCAGCGACAACGACTCATTCCGCCGCTGGCTCCTGGAGAAATCCTTCGCCCTCACCTACGACAGAGTCGCGGCAGGGGGGACGTCGTCCGACAGGGATGAGGAGCTGGCTGCGGATCCCGGTACAGCTCTCCCGAGGTAGGCTGAAACTGTTACCGGCTTTTGGAGAGGCGCTGGGCAGGCACAAGACCTGCCCCTACCGTTGTGTGCGTTGATTTGGGGACAGAACTCGGGACGTGGGGGCGTAATGTTCGACACCGGTCGCTGGGCTGAACCAGCCCAATTGTCCACGACGGTGGTACTAGCGAAGGGAGCGTTGCGGGAGGACTCCTCCCGCACAAGGAAGGGCGCTGGGGTCAGGCGCTGGGGCGCAGACCTTCGGGCAGGCGGTTGACGTCGGTTACAAGGTCGGCCAGGGCTCGCAGGTTCTGCTCATCTTTGCCGTCGCCGTCCTCTTTTTTGGGCGTCTCCAGGAGCATGGGCACGCCGTCCCAGCGCAGATCGTTCAGAATGTGGCGGAAGCCTTCCACGCCGACAAAGCCTTCGCCGATGTGTGCGTGCCGGTCTTTGCGGCTGCCGTGATCATTTGAGCTGTCGTTGAAGTGCCAGCAGCCGACGCTGTCGATACCGACTGTCTCTTCGATCTCAGCCATCATGGCCTCGTAGCCCTCGGCCGTGCGGAAGTCGTAGCCGGCGGCCAGCGCGTGGCAGGTATCGAGACAGACGCCGACGCGCTCCTTGTCCTCCACCAGTTCGATGATCCGGGCCAGCTGGGCGAAGGTGTAGCCCAAGGTCGTCCCCTGTCCGGCCATGAGCTCAAGGAGGGTGATGACGCCGCTGCATTCAGGCAGCTGAGCGTGGATGCGGTTGAGGGCGTCGGCGATGCGCTGCATGCCGGCCTCTTCACCGCTGCCGGTGTGCGCGCCGGGATGGAGGACCACGTGGCGGATGCCGTAGGCGTGGGCGCGCTCCAACTCATCGGCAAAAGCGGCGACGCTTTTTTCCCACAGATCGTCTTTGGGCGAGGCGAGGTTGATGAGATAGGAGGCATGGCTGACGGCGTAGGCGACGCCCATGGCGGGCATCTGCTCGTTCCAGCGGGAGACATCCTCTTCCTTTATCTGCGGACCTTTCCACTGGCGGTTGCTCTTCATAAAGACCTGGACTGCGTTGCTTTGTACGTCCGCGGCCGCATCGAGCGCGTTGCTGACGCCGCCTGCAATCGACATGTGCGCGCCGAGTTTGAGTCCTGACATGGAATGCCTCCGGGATTGGGGTTCTTGGTCGCGGAATCCTGGTTTTCAGCGGCGAAGAGGGGGCCCGGCGCCGATACGAGACCTGAAAACCGAAAACGGATCTTTCACTCTCATCTGGTTTCTGCTATTCTACCGGAAGCGTTCAAATGCGGTCAAAATCGGCGCTCCCTGTTCCGTTGCGACCGTGTTTTCGCCAGCAGCCAGGCCCCCTGTTTGAGATTGCACGAGAGGAACAGTTGTGATACATGAATCGGTCTACGAACTGCGCCGGAAACTGAAAGGCGCGGTGGGCATTGACGACAGCGGACGCGTCGAGCTGCTGGATGCGGAGACGGTACGCGCCGGTCTGATCGATACGCTGGTGCGGGATGCCGTTTTCGGCACGTTTCCGGTGAAGACGTTCAGCCGCTGGCTGATCTGGGAGTTGGGCCAGCTTATGGGCGCGTGCCCGGCCAGCATTCACGAGTTCTATATGGCCAGGGCGGACAACGTATGGACGAACCGCACGGTTCCGGCGATGAACATGCGTTTTTCCACCTACGAAGCGGGGCGGGCCGCCTACCGGGCGGCACAGCGTACGCAGACGGGCGCCTTCATTTTCGAGATCGCACGCAGCGAGATGGGGTACACCTTCCAGGAGCCGGGCGAATTCTCTGCTGTCCTCATTGCCGCCGCCATCAAAGAGGGGTACCGGGGGCCTATTTTCATCCAGGGCGACCATTTTCAGGTGGACGGCAAGAAGTACAAATCAGACCCGGAAGGCGCGCTGAACGAGGTGAAAACGCTGGCAAAGAAGGCGGTGGCAGCCGGGTACTGGAACATCGACATCGACACAAGCACGCTGGTAACGCTGGAGCCGCCTTCGCTGGACGAGCAGCAGCGGGACAACTACCTGCGCTCAGCGATGCTCACCAAGTTCATCCGCGATCTGGAGCCGGAGGGCGTCACGATCAGCTTGGGCGGCGAGATCGGCGAAGTGGGTGAAAAGAACTCGACGGTGCCGGAGTTGGACGCCTATATCCACGGCTATAAGGCTGCGCTGGGCGAGCTGGGAGACTACGCCGGGCTGAGCAAGATCAGTGTTGCCACGGGCACGGCCCACGGCGGGATTCTGCTGCCGGACGGTACGCAGGCCGATGTGGCGGTGGATTTCGATACGCTCGAAGACCTGGGCGAGCGCGCCCGTTTCCACGGGTCGGGTGGGGCGGTCCAGCATGGCGCGAGCACGCTGCCGGAGGAACTGTTCAGCAAGTTTCCGGAAACGCAGACGATAGAGATTCACCTAGCCACGGGTTTTTCGAACACATTCCTGGACCACCCCAGTCTGCCCGAATCGTTGCGACAGGAGATGTACGCGCATCTGGACGCGCATCACGCGGACGAGCGCGGCGCGAACGATTCCGACCTCGTATTTCATCTGAAGACGCGCAAGAAGGCCTTTGGTCCGTTCAAGCCGGAGCTGTGGGCGTTGCCGCGGGAGCGGGTGGAGGCGATCTTTGCCGGTGTCGAAGAGCACTATGCTTTCTTCTATGAGAAACTGAATGTCGCCAGCACGCGTGAACTGGTTGACGGGATCGTTACGCCTGTTGCCCACCACAGGCCGATGCCGGTTTTGGCGCGGGGCGCGGGGGACGATCAGGGACTTGCCGACTGAGGACTGCAGTGGTCAGTAAACCCCGCCGGTCAGTGGCGGCGAACCAGTGCTGGTGCCGGCAACAATCCTCTTGCGTATGCTGCTTGCTCTTGATGTAGCTTCCTCGATTTGTACGGTTGCGCTGTATGACCCGGCAAGGGAGGCGGTGCTGGCTGAGCATATGTGGCGGTCGCAGCGGCGTCAGACGGAGGAGACCCTGCCGGCAGTGGAGGAGACGCTGACGCGAGCCGGCGCGGCGATGGACGACGTCCGTTTTCTGGCGGTTACGACGGGGCCGGGCAGCTTTACAGGCGTGCGGATCGGTATCAGCGTTGTCAAGGGGATTGCCTTGGGGCTGCCGCAGCCGCCTCAGCTGATCGGCCTGCCGGTGTTAAGCGCAGTTGCGGCGCGGTTCGTGCCGCTGGCGGCCCCGGGTGCGGATGTGTGGCCTGTTCTGCTGGCGGGGCGGGGGCGGTTCAACTGGGCCGCGGCGCCGGCGGACGATCCGCTGTGGCTGCCGGTCGCGGCCGAACACTGCGCCGGGCAGGTCGAGGCACTGGTCGAGGCGTTGCAGGCGGAGCGGCGTCCTGTGTGGCTGGTAGGGGAGTTGAGCAGTGCCCTGCGGCGGGCCGTGCAGGGGCTGGCCCATGTCCGCTGCATCGATCCGGCCGCGGATTTCGATCTGCGGGAGCGGTACAAGAGTGCGCCCCGCCTCTCAAACGGCGAGGGAGCCGAGTGGGTCGGCTTGACAGAGACCCGGGGGGAGGGGTTGGCCCGACTGGCGATGCGCCACCTGCGCGCCGGTTCACCGGCATGTACTGCGCCTTTGCAGCCACTCTATCTGCGTCCACCTCAGTAAGAAAAACCAACGGGAAACAACCGGTCGCCGGGCACGCCCTGGCGCTACTGGTGTGCTTTGGTGTCCGATGGCTAACTTTCTGAACCGTCGAAAACGGCAGTCCGATTCACGCGATCGAGTTGCCCCACCCCACTGTCCGCTGGCGATTGGGCCTCTGACGCTGACCGATCTGGAGAGTGTGATGGAGCTGGAGAAGGTTAGCTTTCCCAGCCCCTGGACGCTCGCCACCTACCATAGTGAACTGACCCGTAACAGCCGCAGCCGCTATCTGAAAGTTGGGCCGGCGCCGGTCCCGGGGGTTAGGGCGACGGAGGCTGCACTGCCGTCGCTGATCGCGCAGGGAGGCATCATGCTTTTCGGCGCGGAGATGCACATTGTCACGATCGCGGTGCAGCCGGCGTGGCGCGGGCGGTCGGTCGGCGAATGGCTGCTGCTGGCGCTGCTGGCGCTGGGGCGGGAGGAGGGCGCGCATACGGCCACGCTGGAGGTGCGGGTCAGCAACGAGATTGCATTGCGTCTCTACCGCAGGGCTGGGTTTGAAGCGGTCGGGTGTCGCCGGCGTTACTACCCGGACAAGGAGGATGCCCGCATCCTGGCCCTGACGGGGCTGCACAGGAAGCGTGTGTGGGAGCCGCTGCGGGAGCGGTTCGAGGTGCTGTCGGCATTGATGGGGCGCGGGGTGGAGGCGCCGGGGTAGGGGGATGGAGCGTACGGTAGCAATCTGGGACTGAATCGAAGAGACAACCTTTGAAACTTATCAGAAATATCGTTGTGGTGCTGGCGCTCATACTGCTCGGTGTGGTTATTGGCCTCGCGCTTGGCGGGCAGGGGGACGGCGGCGGGGCTGTGGAGGCGCCGTCGTTTGCCTCCGCAACGAGTACGCGGTCGGCTGTGCCTACGGCGACGAAGGGTTCAGGCTCGGAGGAGACGAGTGCCCCCACTGCTTCGCCCGCGGCGACGGTGGGTTCGGGCGCGGAGAGCGGGGCGGAGTGGGGCGTTGTGGTGCGGGTGGCGGACGGCGATACGTTGACCGTGCAGTTCGATAGTGGGGAGGAGGAGACAATCCGCTTGCTGGATGTGGACACGCCGGAAACGGTACATCCGAACCGGCCGGAGGAGTGTTTTGGCGCGCAGGCGTCCGATTTCACAAAGACGTTGATGGGACAACGCGTCTGGATCGAGGAGGAGGGCCGGGACAGGTACGGGCGTTTGCTGGCCTATGTGTGGACCGGGGATGAGGAAGACGGCGTGTTGTGGAATGTGCGCCTGCTGGAGGAGGGGCTGGCCGTATACAACGACTATGGCAACCCGGGCCAGTACGCGGACACGACGCGTGCCGCGGCCGAACAGGCCATGCTGGCCGGGGTGGGGCTGTGGTCGGCATGTGAAATCGGTCAGAGGCCCACGGTCGTTCCCACGCTTTCGGTCGGCGCCGGTTGCCCGCAGGGGTGTGTCAGCCAGCCGGATCCTTCATGCAAGATCAAGGGCAATGTAAACACGACCCGTGACACGAAGATCTATCATGTAGAGGGGGAGTCGTCCTCCTATGGGCGGGTGAATATGAAGGAAGGGGAGGGCGATCTCTGGTTCTGTACGCGGGCGGAGGCGGAGGCGAATGGCTTTCGGGCGCCGGGGCGGTAGATGGTTACGTAGCTCGATTGCACAACTATCGTCGTGGGGCAGAGATCCTGTGCTGGCCGTTCGTCGACCACTGCAGAGGCGCAGGATGCTTGTTTGATGAAGTGTAAAGTCACCGAGACCTGGCAGCCAGGGACGGCGCCTGCTCACTGGAGTTTTCCCTAGCCACTTTGCGAGAATCGCATTCAGTTTGAAGTCCGTGCCAGAATTCATCTGACTGACCGAAAAAGGCACAGTTGGACACTCCCAAAAACGCGACTTTCGCCGATTTGCGGCACCTGATATGATAGATACATAGTGCCACACCTGTCCGCTATCCTTGCGTGGTAGCGGAGCGTTTGCTATGTAAGGAGAGTTTTGTGCCGATGCGTATGAAATCGACATTTACGCAAACCTGTTCGCCAGACAAACGTGAGCGCTCGATTTTGCGGGTGCTCGCGCTGTGTGCAGGCACGCTGTTTCTGGCCGGCTGCGGACTTTTTTCCGGCGCGGAGGCTACGCCCACACCGACGCGCGCCATGGTGGCAGTTGTCCCCACGTTCACATCTACGCCTGAAGGCGCGATGGCCGCGCAAGAGTCGGGGGGCGGGGCCACATCTCAGCAGGCCGCGCCGGCAGCTGCGCAGCAACAGGCTCCGCAGCCTACCAATACGCCGGCCCCCACCGACACGCCTGTGCCCACGGTGGCCCGCTTTACGGTCAAGACGGACCTGACCGCAGCGAACGTCAACGTGCGCACCGGACCGAGCACGGCGTTCAACATCATCGGCACGGTCGCCAGGGGGGCGCAGTTCGATATCAGCGGCAGAAATCAGGAGTACACCTGGTTCCAGTTTTGCTGCGTGGCCGGACAGACTGGTTGGATTTTCTCCAACCTGGTCAATGTGGAGAACGCGCATCTGATCACGCTGGCGCAGAACATCCCGGCGACGCCAACGCCCGTCCCGCCTACACCGACACCGATCCCGCCCACACCGGTTCCCGCGCCGGTCCATGTAGACCACTGTGCCGGCATCGGCGGTGACGGCTGCAAGTTCAGGTTGCGGGATACTGATCCTGCAGACAATGGCGGCGGAGAATTGAAGCTTCTCATTGGCTTTGTGCACGGGGGGCGCAACAACGAGGTCCAGATACACGGCAGCTACTTTGTTGAGCTGCAGAAGGACGGGGTCCAGGTACACGGAGTGGACCACAATACGCGCGGCGGGAGATCGATCAAGAACGGGCCCAGAGGCAAGGTATACAACTACGAGAACACGATTTCTGCCAGCCGGTTGCCAGGTGGGAACGTAGCCGGCAACTACACGATCTGGGTCAAAGACGGCAATGGTGAGCGGGACAGCCAGAACTATAACTTCACCCTGCACGGTAACCAAGGCCTGGTCTGGCTGGTTTTCGATCAGAACTGAGATAGGGAGAGGGGACGATTACGACAGAAGTTGCGAGACAGCGGCTGCCCACATTCACCAAGGTTGTCTACGGGCTAGGTGATTGGGGCGCGGCCTCGGCTTCGACGGCCCGCACCCTCTTCTGGCTCTACTTCACCGTAAGCGTGGTGGGGGTGGACGTGGGCCTGGCGGGCGTTGCCTTCATCATCGGCCGCTTCTGGGACGGTATCAACGACCCGCTGATCGGCATCCTCAGCGACCGCTTCCGCAGTCGCTGGGGGCGGCGGCGCCCGTTCATGCTGCTGGGCGCGCTGCCTTTTGGTGTCGGCTTCTTCCTCATGTTCAGCCCGCCGCCATTCGAGGGGAATGTGGCCGCCGCCCTCTACTACGCGTTCATCTTCATCCTGTATGACACTGCCTTCACGATCGTCAACGCGCCCTACGCAGCGCTCACCGCGGAACTGACCGAAGACTATGACGAGCGGGCCAGCCTGGCCGGTTGGCGCATGGGGAACTCGATATTCGTTTCCCTGTTGACGGCCGGGCTGTTCAAGCTACTGGCGGAGGGCCTCTTCGCAAGCTGGTTCAGCGGGCCGGACGCGCTGCGATACGGCTACGCGGTGGCGGGCGCGCTGTGGGGGCTGGTCGTCGTAGCGTCCCCTCTTCTGGTCGTAGCCTTCGTACGCGAGCCGGAGCGGGAGCTGCCGAAGGAGGAAGGCCGGCCCGACTTCATTCAGATCACCAAAGAGGTCTTCGCCAATCGCCCTTTCCGCATCGGCGCCGCTATTTACGTGCTGGCGTTCAGCGCGGTCGACATCATAACCTCCGTGTTCGTCTGGTTCCTGGTGTACTACATGCAGCTGGAGGCGCCGATTGACAGTTTGGTCCTCGCGGCTGTGCTGGGCGTCGCATTCCTCTCGATGCCGCTGACGGTGCGGCTGATGCAGCGGTATGGAAAGAGCCGCACGTATATGCGCATGATGATCTTCTGGGCGGCGGTGATGGCGGTCATCAGCCTGCTGCCGCCTGGGAATGCGACGCTGATTCTGATTGCGGCGGCCGTTGCCGGAATCGGATACGGCGCGGCCAACGCCACGCCCTGGGCGATCGTGGCCGACATCATCGAAGAGGACGAGTGGCACAGCGGTAAGCGCCGCGAGGGGGTCTACTCGGCCTACCTGGTCACTTTCCGTAAGATCGCCACCGCCTTCGCGGTCGGATTCATCGTGCCGCAGGTCCTGGCCGCCACCGGCTTCATTGAGGGTGCGGCCGAGACGCAGCCGGCGGCGGCGGTGCTGGCATTGCGCATCTTCATGGGTGCGGTGCCGGCGGTGCTGCTGATTTTGTCGATGTTTGCGACGGCGCGGTATCCGCTGGACCGGGCCGCGCATGACGAGCTGCGGCGCAAGCTGGCTTTGCGGCGGGCGGGGGAACTGCAGTGATCAGTGGTTAGTGGTCAGTGAAAGCAGCGATTGAAGAAGGACAGGTGCGGAGAAGAGTGAGAACTTCGTTAGCTTCGTTCATCATCGCGAACTGACTGTGGCTGAGTAGTCACGTTTTCTTTTTCCTAAAATGCGGCTTACTGGCGTTTGCGCGTCCATTCCGTTTTGGCGGTCTTCTGCCTCACGGCAGCGGGGCGCGTATCCGCGACGATACAGGCTTCCAACTGCGTGCGGAGCCCCTCAACATCCAGCCCGCCATGCGAGGCGATCATCACAATCTGCGTGCAGGGCGGCTCATCGCCCCATTCACCGGCCAGCGTCAGGCTGGCGCGTTTGCCCACCATTTGCAGAATCATCCTGTTGTCCGGCATATCATGGAGCTGAACTGCACCTTTGGCGCGGTAGATGGTATTAGGCAGCTCCTCGAACATCCCACGTAGTGCTTTCAGCGACAGCGGTCTATCCGTCGTCCAACTCCAGGTGCTGAATACCAGCGTATGGTCGGTATGTTCATGGTGGTGATTTTCGGCAGCATGATCGTGATCGTGCTCCTCATCCACACCATGCACGTGCACATCGCGCTCGGCGCGCCGATGCAGGCGTTCCGGTGCATACTTGCCCACACCCAGCACCAGTTCCAGCGGCGCCTGCCCGCAAGTCACTTCCAGAATGCGCGCCTCCAGCACATTGCGTCGAGAAAACGGCTGAGAATCGTCATTGGCACCGGGAAATGACGGTTCTCCATGTCGGGTGTCGCTCCTCAAACGTGATTCAAGATGTGCCGGGCAGCCGCCGGCACAGCCATTCAATGACGGTGCGCGTGATATATTCCCGTTCTGATTTGGGGGCATTGACTGCCAGACAGGTTTCCATGCGCTGGTTCAGATCATCCCCGTCAACACTCCCCTCTGCACCAATGACGACGAGCTGCGAGTGCGGCGCTGCATTTTCCCAACCATCCTGGGTAATGGTAAGGCTAGCGCGTCTGCCTACTACCTGCAAGACCCCTTTTTTGCCGGCGGCATCGGCCAGAAAGAAAATCCCTTTGGCGCGATAGATCGTTTCGGGCAGGCGGTTGACCATCCTTTGCAAGGCGCGAAATGAGACAGGCAGCGAACTGCGCCAGCTCCAGGTGCTGAAAACCAGCGTGTGGTCTGTATGTTGATGGTGGTGTTCGTTGTCTCCATGCTCATGTTCTTCATCTTCGGCATGAACATGAATATCGTGTGGCTGACGGCTTGCTAAACGCTCGATTTCAAATTGACCCACATTCAACAGCAGTTCAAGCGGTACATCGGCGTGGGTTGTTTCGATGATGCGTGCCTGGGGGACGATTTGCCGGATGTAATCCCGCACCGATTGAAGCTGTACCTCATTTACCAGATCGACTTTATTCAGGATGACGATATCCGCCATGCCGACCTGATGGATGGACAGCACCTCATGGCGCTTGTCGAGGCTCAGGATCTGTTCGGCATCCATCACGGTCAGGATGCTGTCAATCTGCACGCGCTGGATCGCTCGAAACGTAAGCGCGACTTCGAGTGGATCTGAGACGCCACTGGTTTCAACCAGAATATATTCGGGTGGCTGTGGACGCTGGATCAGGTCGCGTGTGGCCTTTAGAAAGTCGCCCCGGATGGTGCAGCAGATGCAGCCGTTGGCAAGGCTGATCGTGTCTTCCTCCATACCCACGACGAGCTGCGTATCGATATTGATGGCTCCAAAGTCATTCACCAACACAGCCACGCGCAGGCCGTGCTCTGCATGAAGAATGCGGTTGAGCAGCGTGGTTTTCCCAGAGCCCAAAAATCCGGTAATGATGGTCACGGGAATCGGTTGGAGATCAGATTTCAGGTTCAAAACACACTCGCTTTCATTTTCATCTTGCTAATCCATTCGATAAGTGGCTACAATTGATCTTCCCTTTGGGGAGAGAGTGAAGAGGAGTGAGGAGATAGGACTTCCTATCCCCCCACTCCTCTTTACTTACCACTCTCCCCTTTTTCTCCTTATTCGCTGTCCGGCACGTTGCCGACCTCTACGCCATCCATCAGGGAGGGGTCACCCCCTAGCGTAGTCGCCAGCGTCCTCATGTTTTGTACCATCATACCGATGTAGGTGTGCTCAGGGTCATCGGGCCCGCCGGGCAGACCGTCGTCCAGCAGGGTGCTTACGGTAACGCCGGTCTCGGATGCGATCTGGTCGATAACGTCTGCCGGGAAGAGGATGGAGCCAAAGATGGCGGGCACGCCTTCCTCGCGCAGCTGGTCGATCAGTGCGGCCACCTCCTTGGCAGACGGCTGTGAGGTGTCGTTGGGCTGGATGGCGCCGATTACGGTGTAACCGTAGCGGATGGCAAAGTAGCCGAACGAATCGTGATAGGTGAGCAGCCGGCGATTCGATTCAGGGATGGTTGCCGTCGCGGCCTGGATGGCTTCATCGAGAGCAACGAGGCGGGCAGTGTACTCGTTGAAGTTGCTCTCATAGTAGTCCCTGTTGTCCGGATCGTGTTCTGCCAGGGTTACAAAGATGACTTTGGCGTAGCGGATGGCGAAGTTCGGATCGAGCAACAGGTGCGGGTCAGGCTCACCTTCTTCGCCTTCGTGGTCATCCTCATCGGCGTGACCGTGCTCGTCGTCATCGTCGTCGTGGCCTTCCTCTTCGGCGTGACCGTGCTCGTCGTCATCGTCGTCGTGGCCTTCCTCTTCGGCGTGAC
>VXMH01000040.1 GCA_009841235.1 Caldilineaceae bacterium SB0661_bin_32
TTTATATACACGTTTATCATGGTGGGATGGTACTTTTTTTTATAAGTGACAGCCGCCGCCTTCTCCCTCAAACTACGGTAGGGGCTGGCCTTGTGCCTGCCCTCTCTCTCCTCCTTAATTTGCATCTTCCTGCGGACTCAAGCTATACTTACGAAACCGCTTTAGTATGCTGGACCGACTGCTGTCGCCGCCAGCCTTCATAACACTCCTCAACAGTTCTGCCTATGAGTGGATTAGCCAGGGTAATTCGCTACCTGCGTCCCTATGCTTGGATGACCGTACTGGGCATCGTCACAACGATCTTGCCCGTGCTGATGGAACTCGTGACGCCGCGCATGGTCCAGTTCATCATCGATCAGGGCATTCGCGCCGGTGACATGGCGGCCGTCTGGCAGGGCAGCGGCATCATGATGCTGGCCGCAATTCTCGGCGCCGCCACGACCATTGGCCAGGGCATTGCCCGTGCGCAGATCTCCCAGGGCATTGCCTTCGACCTGCGTAACGACCTCTTCCGCCACATCCAGCGCTTCTCCTTCGCCAACCTGGACCGCATGCAGACGGGCCAGCTCATGACCCGTGTCTCCAGCGACGTCGACGTTGCCCGCATGTTCCTCAGCGCCGGCATGGCCTTGCTGTTGCGAACGCTTCTGATGGTCATCGGCAGCCTCACGATGATGCTGATCATCGACTGGCGGCTCGGCCTGATCATGGTCGCGATGCTCATCATCTCGGGCTCCGTTATCTTCTGGTTCCTGCGCGTCGTCGGCCCTCTGTTTTCGATCGTACAGCAGAAGCTGGGCAAGCTCAATACCCTGGTCCAGGAGAATCTCGCCGGCGTGCATGTTGTCAAGGCCTTTGTCCGCGAGCAGTACGAAATCGAGAACTTTGACCGCGACAACGTCGACTACATGGAGCAGAACATCAAGGTGGGCAGGTACCTTGCCCTGGTGATGCCGGTGCTGCTCGTCCTGACGAATCTGGGCGCCACGCTCGCAATTTGGCGGGGCGGCGTCGATGTCATCGGCGGACGCCTCACCATCGGGGAACTGGTCGCCTTCAGCAACTACATGCTGATCGGTATGTCGCCATTGCTGCTTCTGAGCAACATTCTGTCGATGATCTCCCGCGCCGAAGCCTCGTCAAAACGCGTCATTGAAGTCCTGGATACGGAGCCCGCCATCCAGGCGCCGCCAACACCTGCCGTCGTCACAGAACCTGCCGGGGACATCAGCTTCGAGAACGTCTCCTTTCACTATTCCGGGTCGCGGATCAGAAGAGGCTTGGACGCCCCTGCCGCCGGCAATGGCCCGGCCCGGTCCCAGAGTGGCATTCCTGACGCAGGACCTGCGAACGGGCAGCGGCTGACTCGCACGGCCAACGGCAATCTCCGCCCCGTCGGCGAAGAAGTGCTGGACGGCATCTCGTTGCACGCCGCTTCAGGACAGAAGATCGCCCTGATGGGCGCAACCGGCTCCGGCAAAAGCACACTGGTAAATCTCATCCCTCGCTTCTACGACGCCGAAGGAGGCGTTGTCAAGGTCGATGGCGTGGATGTACGCAGCTGGGAGCCGATCCAGCTGCGCAAGGAAATTGGCGTCGTCCTGCAACAGACGACTCTCTTCGCAGGAACTGTGCGCGAAAACATTGCTTACGGTCGCCCCAATGCGTCGATGAAAGAGGTCGTCGGCGCCGCGGAAGCCGCCCAGGCCCATGACTTTATCATGCAGATGCCGGACCAGTACGCGAGCATTGTCGAGGCCCGCGGCGCCAATCTCTCCGGCGGCCAAAAGCAACGCATCGCCATCGCCCGCGCTTTGCTGACGAATCCATCCGTCCTGATACTCGACGACTCGACCAGCGCGGTCGACCTGGATACCGAGTTGAGACTGCAAGAGGCCCTCGCGGAGAAGATGGAGGGCACGACAACATTCATCGTCGCCCAGAGGATCAGCAGCGTCGTCGACGCCGATCTTATCCTCGTCCTCGACGACGGCAAGATCGCCGCCCAGGGCACGCACGAGGAACTTCTGGCCGGCAGCGAAATCTACCAGGAGATCTACTACTCCCAGTTTGAAGAGGCCTGAACTCGGCGGCAGTTGACTGCCCGGCCAGCTGAACTGCGCGAATCAGATTCCCATGACCGTATCCCGACCACCACAACGACAGCCAATGCGCCTCGGCTTTGGCGGCGGCGGCATGCTCACCGGAGATGCCGCCGGCAACACGCGCCGCACGCTCATGCGCATGGCCGCCTATCTGCGGCCGTACCGCCTGCAGCTGCTGATCGTTGCCTTCTTTGTCACCATCAGCACAGTACTGAGGCTTTTCGGACCGATGTTGCTTGGCCGCGCCATCGACCTGTACATCGCGCCGGATGACGCCGTTGGACTCCGCATCCTGGCCTTGCAGATCATCGCCGTCTATCTCGGCGCCGCCGGCACCTCAGCCGTGCAGGGTCTGATCATGGTCGTCCTGGGCCAGCGGTTCGTTTCCGATATTCGCGCCGGCCTCTTCAGCCATCTGCAGGAAATGTCGATGGCTTTTCACGACCACAACCAGGTCGGCGATCTGATGAGCCGCATCACCAACGACTCAGAGGCGATTAACCGCACGCTCTCCAATGGCCTGATCGAGTTCACCTCGAACATCCTGCTTCTGGGCGGAACCTTCGTCGCCATGTTTCTTCTCAACTGGCAGCTTGCCCTGGCCATGCTCGTACTGATGCCCCTGATGCTGATCATCACCGCCGAGGTGACCCGCCGCAGCCGGGCGGCATTTCGCACCGTCCAGCACAATCTCGGCGCTCTTAATGCCGTGATGGAGGAGAACATTACCGGGGCGCGCGTGGTCCAGGCCTTCGCACGCGAAAAGGACGTATACGCCGCCTTCCACGAAGTCAATTCGAACTACCGCAAAGCCGGGATGACGGCCGACATCATCACCGCCGCTCTCGGTCCGATGTTCACAACCATGATGACCATCACGATCGCGGTGGCCGCCCTGCTGGGTGGCTGGCTGGCGATTGGAGGGATCCTGGAGGTCGGCGTGCTGGCGGCTTTCATCATCTACATCATGAACTTCTTCCGGCCCATGCGCGGCATCGCCATGCTCTATAACCAGCTGCAATCAGCCCTGGCCGGCGCAGAGCGTATTTTTCAGACATTGGACGTGGAACCCACCGTGACCGACCGGCCGGACGCGCCGCCGCTGGCAGAGATTGAGGGTGACGTGGTTTTCGAAAATGTGAGCTTCAGCTACGATGCGGAGCCGCCGCCTGTTCCTGCCCCGCACGGACGGGGAAATAGGCCTGTGCCAGGGGCGAATGACCGTAGAGATCCAGGTGAAAAATCAGAGCCGGAACGCGTTCTGGATAAAATCAGCCTCCATGCCAGGCCCGGCGCCACCATCGCTTTGGTGGGCCCTACCGGAGCAGGCAAGACGACGATCATCAGTCTGTTGAGCCGCTTCTACGATGTGGATGAGGGCAGCATTCGCATCGACGGTCGCGACATCCGTGACGTGCAGCAGGCTTCGCTGCGCAAACAGTTGGGCATCGTGCTGCAGGATACCTTCCTCTTTTCCGGAACAGTGCGCGAAAACATCCGCTACGGCCGCCTCGACGCAACCGACGAAGAGGTCGCGGCCGCGGCGGAACTGGCAAACGCCGATAGTTTCATTCGGCTGCTTCCAGGGGGCTACGACTCCCAGGTCTCGGAGCAAGGGAACAACTTCAGCGAGGGTCAGCGCCAGCTCATTGCCATCGCCCGCGCCATCCTCGCCGATCCCCGCATCCTCATACTTGACGAAGCGACCAGCAGCGTGGACACGCGTACCGAAGTGCAACTGCAGCAGGCCCTTTTGCGGCTGCTGGAGGGCCGCACAGCCTTTGTAATCGCCCACCGGCTCAGTACGATCCGCAATGCCGACGAAGTGCTGGTTGTAAACGATCATCGGATCATCGAGCGGGGCTCGCACGAGCAGCTGCTGGCGATGAAGGGCTTTTACCATGACCTCTATACGAGCCAGCACATGCGGGTCAAAGGGGCAGAGCCTGTCCTGCAAGGAGATTGAGTGGACGGGGACGAAAGTCAGACTAAACGGTCTCCGCTTTCGTCGTCAAAGAAGTGAAGTCCCATATCGTCAAACTGAACAACAATTCGCTCGCCGGGCGCTATCCGTTCTCTTGCGTCCGCTTGGCCCTGGAGGCGGTGTTCCCCTGACCGGAAACCAATGAACTGAACGTGCCTGCCGTAGTCCGGTTCAACGGACTCCACTGTCCCCCGCCAGGTGTTGACCGGCGCCTGCGCCCCGCCTTCTGCCTCAGCCCTGATCCCATCTTCATCAACCGTTACCTTCACTGATTCGGCCGGAATCCCAACCGTCACCCTCTTTCCGGACCTGAGCGCCTCCAGCTGCGGAGCCTGTGGAACGATCCGCAGCCCCCGGCCTGCGGCGATTCCGCCCCGATCCACGACCGCGCCAGGCAGCAAACTCATCGGCGGGATTCCCAGGAACCCTGCGACGAACGTATTGGCAGGCTGCCTGCGTACCTCCTCAAACGGGCCAACCTGCTCTATCCGCCCGGCCCGCATCACCGCCACCAGGTCGCCCAGGGCCATCGCCTCGGTCTGATCGTGGGTGACGTAGAGAGCGGTAATCGAGAACCTGCGCAGGAGCCGCTTGATTTCGACCCGTGTCTTCGATCGCAGTTTCGCATCCAGGTTGGAGAGAGGCTCGTCGAAGAGAAAGACGCGCGGCCTGCGCACGATGGCTCTTGCAATCGCGACACGCTGCTGCTGCCCTCCTGACAAGGTGCCGGGCTTGCGCTGCAGCAGCGAGTTGAAGCCGATCCCCATGATTTCCGACGTGATCCGTATCCGCTCCTCCGCCTCCTCGTCCGGAGCCTTGCGCATCCGAAAGAAGAAGGACAAATTGCCGTGGCCCTCAAAGTGGGGGTAGAGCGCGTAGTTCTGAAAGACCATGCCGATGTAGCGGTCCCTGGGCGGCACGTCCATCATGTTCTGGTCATCGTAGAAGAGTTCCCCGCTGTAGTCGGCCTCCAGTCCCGAGATTACGCGCAGGAGCGTACTCTTGCCGCATCCCGACGGCCCCAGGACCGCCAATGTGCGGCCGTCAGGGACCGTCAGGTCGACCTGATCAAGCGCATGAACGCGATCAGAGCCCTCCTCTTCCCCCTCTCGCGCTTCCGGACCGGAACTGCCCATCCAGGGAATGGACCTGGCAAGAGCAGTCCCGGCCTGTACACCAAACTCTTTGGAAACTTTGCTCAAACGAATCGTAGCCAGGCCGCTTCCTGCCTTTAGAGTTCTGAAATCGAGAGAGTTCTGAAATCGAGACCGCGCGCGCCGCGTCGCTTGCAGGTACGAGCAGGGGTAAGATCAGCTGCGGCGGCGGCGTTGCGGCCATTCTACTAGCGAAAGGCGGAATGTGCGAACGTCGTCAACACGGAGATTCCTGGCCGGCTGCATTATATAATTCATTTGCGCTGATCCAGATGATCAGTGTAACCTGAAAGTTGTGACTTTTGAGGCATTTCCCGACGACTTCCCTAGGGGGCTGAGACAGTGGTCGAAGGTACGAAGCGACCCCGGATGAGCAACAAGCAGGTGTCCGGTGTTTTCAAGGCGACAGGCGACCTGCTGCAGATTCTCGGTGAGAGCCGCTTTGTAGTGCTCGCGTATACAAATGCGGCTCGTACCATCGATGGCCTCGAGCAGGATATAAATGAAGTTGCCTCCGCCGGCGCTCTTCGGGACCTTCCCAGAGTCGGCGAGGCCATAGCCGAGAAGATTCAGACACTGCTGGACACCGGCTCGCTGCCGTACTATGATGAACTCGCCAGGCAGGTGCCCGAAGGCGTTGTGGCGATGTTGCAGGTGCCCGACGTGGGTCCCAAGACCGTGCAGCGCCTCTGGCGCGAGCTGGATATAACCAGTGTTGAGGCGCTGAAAACATCTGCGGAGGAAGGTAGGCTGCGGGGTCTCAAGGGCTTTGGCGCCAAGACCGAAGAGCGCATCCTCAAGAGCATCGAGCTGCTCAGCAGCCGGTCTGATGATCGAACCCCGATAGGCAGTTCCCGCCCGCTTGCAGAAAGCCTTTTGACCGGATTGAAAGCAGCGTGTGGAGAAGGCGTAGTTGAGCGTATCTCTGTTGTCGGAAGTTTGCGCCGCTGGCGCGAGACAACCGGCGAAATCAGACTTCTCGCCGTCAGCAGCCTTGCCGAACAGACGCTGAAAGCGTTCATGAGTTTGCCGCAGGTCGCGGAGGTCGTTCAAAGCAACGCCGACGCGGCGACCGTGTCGCTCGTTGATGGGCCCCCGGCGACTCTGAAAGTGGTTGAGCAGAGTCAATGGGGAACCGCCCTCTGCCGCGCTACCGGCAGCCCTGACCATTTGGCCGCCCTCGACGAGAAAGCGAAAGACATGGGCTGGCAGCTTGGCGAAAGCGGGCTCTACGCCCTGGCGGCGAATCCCGTGTCCGGCAACGGGTCCGTCAGCAGATCCGAAGCGGGCGGAGACCAACGCTTCTTTGACAGTGAAGAATCACTCTACGAGTTCATGGGATTGCAGTGGGTGCCGCCGGAGCTGCGCGAAGGCGGCGGCGAGATGGAGGCTGCGTCAGATCGCTCGCTTCCCAAACTGGTCTCTCACGGGGAGATACAGGGCGAAGTTCACGGCCATACAACCTGGAGCGACGGAAAATCTTCCGTCGCCGAGATGGCCGAAGCCGCCCGCAGCAGAGGCTACCGTTACTGGGCGGTTACCGATCATAGTGTCGGCCTGGGGGTCACCCGCGGCGTTGACGCAGAGGCGCTCCTTGAACAGCGCCGGGAGGTCGATGCGGTCAACGACAGCTATGCCGCACGGGGCATCGACTTCAGGCTGATACAGGGCACAGAGGTCGAGGTGTTGGGCGACGGCGAGCTGGGTCTGCCTGATGCGGTCCTGGCCGTCCTGGACGTGGTCGTGGCCAGCATTCACAGCGGACTGCGGCAGGACCGCCAGCGGATCACGGAACGCTGTTTGAAGGCAATCCATAACCCCTTTGTTGATATTTTGGGGCACCCTACAGGCAGGCTTTTGGGCCGGCGTTCCCCTTCAGAAATCGACTTGGAGAAGATACTGAGCGCCTGTGCCGATACGGGGACGGCAGTCGAGATCAACGCCAATCCCGAACGGCTGGACCTCTCCGCCGAGCACGCGCGCCTGGCCTCCGGCCTCGGTTGTTCTGTTGTCATCAACAGTGACGCGCACAGCATCGGCCAGCTGGATCTTTTGCGGTACGGGGTACATACGGCGCGGCGGGCCTGGCTGCGCACGGAAGATATCCTCAATGCCAGGCCTCTGGATGAGCTGCTTGCACTGCTCAAGCGAAATAGATCCGGGAGGAGCCTAAAGTGATTGATGACACCCGGCGTCCAGACAGCGAGACCGATTTCGACGAGCCGGTCTTTTCGTCGGATGAAGATGTGCCCGCGGAAAACCGGACGGAATCCAGCGCGGACGATACGCCGGACCCGACTTCTCTTCCAGCGCCGGGTCTTCCTGTAGAACCGGTTCCGGAATCCCCCGTAGATCCGGAAGTTGACGTTCCCGGCATCGATGAGCCGGTCTTTGCGTCTGGCCGCGAGACCGATGAATCCTCCGGGACCGCTCAGCGGCAGGAGTCGCCGGAAACCGTATACGAACCGCCTGAAGTAGAGTTTTCTGCCGGCGCCTCCGCATTCGACGAGTTGAAATCAGACGAGCCGTTCGATAGCAGCTTCGATGGACAGGATGTCCTCCCGCAGGACAGTTCGGTTGCCGGTACTGACTGGGTGAATATCGCGCCGGATTCCGAGTCGCCGGAAGAGCCCCTTCCGGAAACTGAATACAACTTTTTCGATGAGACGCCGGCCGCCGAGGTTGCAGCCGTCCCTCCGCCCACCCGCAAACTGGGGCGAACCGGTCCGGTCTGGGTTCTCGGTGGAACTGCTCTGGTCCTGATCGCAGCGGTGGTGTGGCTGGGCGTTTCGCGGTTGACAGGGGCGGAGGAAAGTAGCACGGAGGCGCCGAGTGAGCCTGCTGTGCAACAGGTGGTCGCCGAGGAACCCACGCCGGCGCCGCCAACCAACACGCCCGGTCCCGCTCCCACGCCCACGCCCATGCTGCTGCCTGTCAATGCAAACGTCATTGTCGGTGAAACTGACGGCCAGGGCGTAAAACTGCGTGCTCAACCGGGCCTTGCTGGAACATTGGTCGAAATCATTGCCGAGGGAACCGCGATGGTCGTTTTGGAGGCGGACCCTGACGCCCAGCACGCCGAATACCCTGTGCCAAGCGACGGATATCTGTGGTACCGGATGCGCGTGACGGGCATGGTTGACGGCGAAGGGAATCCCCTTGTCGGCTGGAGTGCCTCTGAATTCTTCGTCGTTGACGCCCCATGACCAGAGCTTCACGACTTGACCCCCCCGATATGGACCCCCCGGCCGGGAAGATCGAGAAACTGCGGAACGCCGTTTCGCATCATCAGTACCGCTATTACGTCCTCGACGAACCGGAGATCAGCGACGCCGAATTCGACTCCCTGTTTCGCGAGCTCCGGACTCTTGAAGAACAGCACCCCGAACTGCGAGACCCCAACAGTCCCACCGTTCGTGTCGGCGGCGCGGTCGCCGACCGCTTCACAAAAGTGCAGCACCAGATCCCTGTTCTCAGCCTGGCGAACGCCTTCGGCGAGGAGGACCTCCACCGCTGGCGCGACCGCCTGCTGCGCCTGCTCCCGGAGGAAGAGCACAGCCGCCTCGGCTACGTGGTTGAACCCAAGTTTGACGGCCTGACCGTCGTCCTTCAGTTCGACGACGGTCGATTCACGCTGGGCGCGACGCGCGGCGACGGGGAAGTTGGGGAAGATATCACCCCCAATCTGCGGACCGTCCATCAGCTGCCGCTCCAGATTCCCGTACCGGAGGCAAACGGTCGCGGAGAAATCCAGCCCCCTCAGCGCCTGATTCTGCGCGGGGAAGTCTATGTCGAGGAGAACGACTTTCTGTCATTCAATCAGGAGCAGGCCGAGAAAGGCGAGCGAACCTACGCCAATCCGCGTAATTTCGCCGCCGGTTCGCTGCGATTGCTCGACAGCAGCATCAGCGCCGCGCGCCCGCTAAAACTCTGGACCTACCAGATCTTTGTCGAAGAAGGACTCGAAAACCGTCCTGGATCCCACTGGGACTCGTTGGAACAGCTGCGGGCCTATGGCTTCCCGGTCTGTGACGAGTCGAAACGTTTCGGCGACGACGAGTGGGAGGCGTTGATCGAGTTCGTCGGCGGCTGGGACGAACTCAGAACGAGATTGCCATACGAGCTGGACGGCATGGTCGTCAAGGTAGATCTGCTTTCCCATCAGGAGCAGCTGGGCTTTACAGGCAAGGACCCTCGCTGGGCCGTCGCCTTTAAGACAGGCGGTGAGGAAGCGACAACCAGGTTGCTGGACATCGGCGTCAAAGTAGGCCGCACGGGCGCAGTCACGCCAAACGCTGTCCTGGAGCCGGTGCCCATCGGCGGCGTAACCGTCCAGGCCGCCACGCTTCACAATGCCGACTACATCGAGGAGCTGGACATACGGATCGGCGACACCGTCCTCGTCAAGCGGGCCGGAGACGTCATTCCCAAGGTATTGCGGCCCATCAAAGAACTTCGCGATGGCGCCGAACGACTCTGGCAAATGCCACGAGAGTGCCCATCCTGCTCAGAACGCCTGGAGCGTCCGCCGGAAGAAGCTGCGACCTACTGCGTCAACAACGCCTGCCCGGACCAGCTCGTGCGCAAGGTTGAGTACTTCGTGTCCAGGGGGGCGATGGACATCGTTGGCATGGGTTCAAAACAGGCGGAGCTGTTCGTTGACGAGGGCCGCGTAAAGACGCTTGCCGACATCTACCGTCTGCCGTGGGACGAGATCGAAGAGATCGAAGGCTACGGGGAAAAGCGCATTGAAAACCTGCGCCGCGCTGTCGAAGAAAGCAAGGCCAGGGGCGCCACGCGCCTGTTGACCGCCTTGGGGATTCGCTTTGTCGGTTCCGTCGTAGCTGAGCTGGTGATGGCCAATTTCAGATCGCTCCAGGACCTCATGTCAGCGGACTTGGAAACGCTCAGTGAGATCGAAGGAATCGGCCCCAAGATCGCAGAGGCAATCGTCTCCTACTTCAGCCTGGAGCCCAACCGGGCGCTGGTTCAGTCGTTTGCCGACCTCGGTGTCGACCTGACAATGCCAGACCGGGACCGGGGGGACAGTACGGGAGACTTGCCCTATCTGGGAAAGACTTTCGTGATCACAGGCACGCTCCCAACGCTCAGCCGGGCTGAAGCCAAAGAGCGCATCGAGGCCGGCGGCGGCAAGGTCACTGGCAGCGTCAGCTCGAAGACCGACTATCTGCTCGCTGGCGAAAAGGCCGGCGGCAAACTGGAAAAAGCCCGGCAGTTAGGTGTACCGATCCTGTCGGAGCAAGAGTTCCTGCAGGGCGTAAACTTGAAAGAGTGAACGGGCGCTCCATTGGACCCTCCGCCCTTTCGACGCGCGCTCAGAAACAGAATAGGCCAATTGCGTCAGATTCGATAGAATTCATTACGTTGACAGTCGATACACAGTCAGATAAACGGATACCATCGCGAACCGCCGGCGAACCGCATTCGCTGCTGCCGTCAGATGCAGTGCTATGTATGCTGGAGGACGGAGCCGCTTTTCTCAAAAGGGGCGATCTGAACTGCGCTGCGCGCCGCTTTGCCCGTGCGGCTGAAAGCGCTGCCGACGGCGGCGACCCTGCGGGATTCGGACGTGCACAGGCGCAGCTGGCAGCGCTCGAAGAGTCGCGCGGCGAAGTGGACCGGGCATTTGAACACAACCGGCTGGCCCAGGAGACATTCCTCGCGATCGGGGACGGCGAAGCCCTGGTTCAATCCTTTCGCGTGGACGGCTTTTTGCACGTCCGCCGAAAAGAGCATACGGCTGCCGCGCTTGGCTTCGCCAAGGCACTCAGCTTGGCGATACAGCTTGACGGCAGATTGGTGCTGACGACGCTCGACCAGGTCATACCTGTGGCAAAGTACCTGGCCGAGTCGGACCAGCTTTCCGCACTTCTCCCGCTCGGGGCGGCTCTTGGCCGGGCCGTGGAGAGCCCTGGCCCCGAGCAAAAACGGGAAGCGCGGGAGTTCGCCGAACTGGCGGCGACTGTGGCCGGCGTTTTTGCCCCGCTGGGCGTACTGGCGAGCGAGCCGCATCTGCCTCACGCAAAACGCCGCCGGCTGGCGGCGAGTTCGACGCACCAGGCGTGGCATGTTGACGCGCTGACAAAACGGCGCTGGGAGCTGGCTGCTCTGGTAAAGGAAACACTACAGGCAAAGCTGAGTTTTCACGAGGAACTGGACTGACAATCATGAGTGAAATCTGGACTCCAGGCAGCCCGCCTCCCTCTCAATCGCAGGGCGGAATTGAACTTCCCAAGGGCTTTTCCACTTCCAGGCGGGACCAGCCAGGTCAGCCTGAAGCGGACGCCCAAGCGTCAACGTCCGACGACCAGGCGGCTGGTCAGGAAGATGAAGCGGCGGCAGCCCGGCCGGAAGGCGCGGCAGATGACGGCCCCGCTCAGCAGCCTGAAATCGACCTGCTCTTCCCCCCGACCGGCGCGCAGGTCACCTGCCCGAGCTGCGGAGCGGCCTACACTGTGGCCGTCTTTACGATCGTTGACGTGGGGGCGAACCCTGAGCTGAAGGCGCTGGTCCTGGGGGGGCAGATCAATACCGCAGTCTGCAATGCCTGCGGTGCCGGCGGCCCTCTCAGTGTGCCGCTGATGGTCCACGACCCGGAGCACGAGTTCCTGGGCGTTGTCGTTCCGGGCCAGGCGAGACTGGACGACATGCAGACGCAGAAGATGATCGGCGAGATGAGCCAGGCGCTGATGGCGAAGCTCCCTTCCGACCAGCGTAAGGGCTACATGTTCCAGGCGCAGCAGTTCTTTGAGTGGGACTCTCTCATTGAGAAGATGTGGGGCTTTGAAGGCGTCACACCGGAGATGCTGCGCCGGCGCCGCGAGCAATCGGAGTTGATCGGCAATCTCATCCGCCTGGGCAGCGACGAAAACGCCATGCAGATGGTCGCAGATCGAAACAAGGCGCTGATCGATTCGAGCTTCTTTGTCCTCCTGGGCCAGGTGATCAATGCCGTTGCCGCTGAGGGTCAGTCCGAACAGCACGAAGCGCTGGTAAAATTGCGCAGCTCTCTACTTGAGTCCACGGAAGCCGGACAGGAGCTGAAGGCGCTGGAAGAACGGGTCCAGGACGCGCTGTCCCGCATCAGTCCCAAAACCACACGCGAAGAGCTGCTGACTCAGCTGTTGGGCTATTGGAATGAAGGCGAGAATGGGGAGGCCGTTGCGACCGCCGTTCTGAACGCAGCGGCCGGACTCACCGACTATCAGTTCCTTCTCGGACTTGCCGACCGCCTGGAGCATTCCAACGACCCGGAAGAGCGCTCAGCGCTGATCGCCATTCGAGAGCGCATTGTAGAGATTGGTGAGCAGCGCAGCCAGAGCCAGCAGATGGCGGTACAGCAGGTGCAGGCTGTCCTGCAGGAAGTGTTGCAGGCGCCTGATACCGACGCCGCTCTGAAAGAAAACGCCGATCAGATCAATGAGATGTTTCTCACCGTACTGGCTTCCAACATCAGGCAGGCTGAGCAGAACAAGGCGGCATTCGCAGTGCAGAGGTTGCGTACCATTTACGAGAAGGCCGTTGCGATTCTGGAAGAACAGATGCCGCCGGAAATGAGACTCCTCAATCGCCTTCTCTCGGCCCCCGATGAGGGTACGATGCGGCGGTTGCTCCAGGACAATCGGTCGGACCTTTCGCAGGAGTTCGTGGAGGCATTGAAGACACTGGAAGACCGCTTCCACCGTGAAGGAAACAGCGCGCTGGCGGGCCGGGTCAGAAGCATTCGAGGGCAGGCCGCTCTCATGCTGTAGCCTGTGGATATGCGGCGCGGAATCCCGAAGAAGGACTCGGGAGCGCATTCAGGACTGGGCAGAGTCAGGTAAAAACAAAGATCATGACAGACGCAAAGAGCGTTTCGGCCGAACTCGTCACTTCCGGAACAGAGATACTGCTCGGTGACATTGTTGACACTAACGCCGCCTGGATTGCCCAGCAGCTCAGGGAGATTGGCGTCAACCTTTACTACAAGACCACCGTGGGCGACAACGAGCCGCGCCTGCGCGGCGTGTTGGAGCTGGCCCTGGGCCGCAGTGACGTTGTCCTGGTGACCGGCGGACTGGGTCCGACAGCCGACGACATCACGCGCGACGCCATTGCCAACGCCACCGGCTGTCCTCTCGAACGCCATCCCGACATTGAGGAAAATCTGAGGGAGCGCTTCGCCCGCTGGGGCTACCGGCGCATGAGCGAAAACAATCTGCGCCAGGCCCAGATTCCGGCAGCGGCGACCGTTCTGGAGAACCCGGTTGGTACGGCGCCGGGATTCATCACCTTTGATCGACGTCACGGGCGCGGCGGCAGGGTCATCGCCATGCCGGGCGTTCCCCGTGAAATGAAGCGAATGATGACCGACCTCGTTCTGCCTTTCCTGCAAGACCTGACAGGAGGCGTCGGTGTCATTCGCCGCAGAATCTTGCGAACTGTCGGCATAGGAGAAAGCAGCCTCGACGCGGAGCTTGCCGACCTGATGGACAGTACCAACCCGACCATGGGACTGGCCGCGCACCTGGGCCAGGCCGACGTTCGAATTGCCGCGAGGGCCTCAAGCGCCGAAGAGGCCGAACGGCTTCTCGACCAGATGGAAGAGAGCGTGCGCGCCGTTATCGGCAGCTACATTTACAGCACAACGCCTGAAGAGACAGTTGAGTCTGTCCTGGCGCGGTTGCTGCAAAAGGCTGACGCCAGCGTCGCGCTGCTGGAAACGGTGTCGGGAGGGGCAATTGCAGACCGGATGAAGAACGGATTCAACCCCGAAGACCCCGTGCGAATCCTCGAAGCCGATCAGGAGACAGCCTCCCTTCGACAGCTGCTTGACAGACCCCCGGCGAGTGATGTTGCCCGAGACCTGGCCCTGCATCTGCGTCAAGAGTGCAATGTGTCCCACGGTCTGGCCGTTATCACCAGCGGCCGGCCGGATGAGACCTTCCACTCCAATCAGGGCGGCGAAACCTGGATAGGCTGCGCCGGACCTGACCGCACCGAAGTGGCCCGCTTTCCATTCGGTGGCGCGGACCGCCTGACAAATGCCTGGGTAGGCAATCGGGCCATGGACATACTTCGTCGAATCCTGCTTGACCTGGAAGTATAGAAAAATGGCTTAACCTGAAAAGAGGGAAGAGACAGGGTATGAGCCTGCGGCGTAACCTTCCAACACCCCTGAGACAGACGCGAAATACAGTCCGAAGGGGTTTGCCCGCGTTTGTGCGGCCTTACCTGCTGCTAATCCTTGGCAGTGCAATCCTGCTCAGCTTTTTCATTGTAAACAACGAAGGCGACCCGGCAGAGGCCGGTCAGGTTGAGACGCCCCCTTCGCGTGAAGCTCTGGCGGACAGGCCTCCTGCCGGCAGCGGCTCTCCCGAGCAGGGCGGTTCTGCTTC
Source organism: Caldilineaceae bacterium SB0661_bin_32 (assembly GCA_009841235.1). Classification (GTDB taxonomy): domain Bacteria; phylum Chloroflexota; class Anaerolineae; order Caldilineales; family Caldilineaceae; genus Bin5. The sequence goes on from VXMH01000040.1 coordinate 14,642, forward strand.
CGTTCCGCAAGAACAGGGGCAACAGGTATCCGCACCGGATACGCCAACGACGACGCCAACCGCGACCGCTGTCCCAACCGCAACGCCTACTGCCACCCCAACTCCGCAACCGACCCCGGTGGTAACCGATCTGGACAGAACCACCAACGTCCTGATCCTGGGCAGCGATCAACGGCCGCATCAGCCCAACTGGCGGACAGATGTCATAATTCTGCTGATGATGAACCCCGACCTCGGCGAGGCAGCCATCGTCTCATTCCCGCGCGACATGTACATCGACCGTATTCCCGGGCATCTCCCCAACCGGATCAATGTGATCGACTATCTGGGAGAGATGGACGCGCCGGGCGGCGGAGGCCCCAGGTTGTTGATTAAGATCCTGGAAGAGCGCCTGGGAATTACGATCGACAACTACATCAGGTTCAGCTTTGAAGGCTTTGTGGACCTCATCGATGCCCTGGACGGACTCAAGATACACGTAGACTGCTACCTTTATGAGATCTATCCGGAAGAGGGCATCTATCTGAACCTGCCGCCGGGCGAGCATATTCTGACCGGTGAACAAGCTCTCAGCTATGTGCGCAGCCGCCGGTCCGGCGGTGGGGACCTGGAGCGCGCCCGGCGGCAACAGCGGGTCGTGTGGGCGTTAAGGAAGCAACTCGCAGAGCAGAATCTGCTGCCCAAGGCCCTGGACCTGTATGACGCCCTGCGCTACTCGGTTTACACGGATGTGAGCAAATGGGACACGTTGAAATACGCCCGGTTTGGTCTGTCCCTGGGGGAGGCGGATGTCAAGGGGTTGGTGCTGAGACCACCTGACGCGATGAGGGCCGGCTGGCGGCAGGACATGTCCGTCTTCATCGTGAACTGGGATTACATCGCCGAGGAGCTCAAGCGCATATTTGACAGACCCCCATTGATAGATACAAACACATCCTTCAGCCCGGAAATCCCGCAGCCGAACGACGGGGGAGGGTCCGCCCCGGTTTCGCGGGCGGAGTGCCCGTAATCAGCAGTGAAGGAGAGGAAGGCGGCGCGCGCCACACTGCCCGGGTCTTCCCCGGTGAGCCCTTCCGGGCTGGAATTCATGAATCTCTTCGTAGAAGAAACCAGCGCGAAGGTCTCGAGGCCGCGCCGGACGAAACGCCCGCTTCTTCCGATACAATTTCCAGTTTGCCGTCGAAAAGAGCGGCCGCCTCGCCCTCGTACATTCCTCTGGTGCCGGGACCGTCGGAGTCATTCCTGTCAAACACGTAGAGATGGAAGTAGCCACCACTTTTCAACCCGCGATGGACTCCTTCGGCGTACGCGGGGCGCAGATGGTCGGGAAGGCTGTGAAGACAGCCAATGTCCAGGGCGTACACCGCGCCCAGCCTGTCTACCGGCAGCCTGCTGACGTCCGCCTGCACGAATACCGCCTCGCCCCCCGGCCCGTGTCGATCCTGGCGGCCGCTGGCTTTCAGCCTTTGCTGTGCCAGGCGCAGCGCCTGCCCGGAGAGATCGAACCCGATTGCGCACAGGCCTTGCCTCGCCAGAAAGAGTGTATTCAACCCTGTGCCGCACCCGATATCGAGGGCAAGAGCGCCCGCCGCGGGCGCAGGCCGCTCCTCCCAGAAGGCTTGAACCTCCGGCGGGGTGATGCCGGTATCCCAAGGCGTCTGTCCACTGCGGTAGCGCTCGTCCCAGTGGGCTCGCAGATCCTGCTGATTCTCAGTGCTCATGGATCGGCCCCGTCAGTCGCGTTTTCTTGTGCGTAGTCCCGCGCCTCCTCGAAGCTATCGAACTCCTCAGTGATGAACTCGATTATCTTTTCGGCCAGGACGACGGGTGACTCAATCATGGGGCTGTGGCCGATTCCTCTCAGGATCTCAAGGTTGGCCGCGCCGGGAATGGCGAGAAGGGAACGGGTGGCGGCATCTCTTTCGACGACTATGTCCTCCGTTCCCAGAATCAGGAGTGTGGGCAAAGTCAGCCTGTGCGCCTCCTCCTGACGATTCCAGCGCCCCAGCGCCTCGGCCACTGCCGTAAAGGCTGCGGGCGCCATTGCGGCGGCGTCGTCTACCAACAGCTCGAAAAAGGTGTCGAACTCCTGTTCAGTCATGGTAGGAGGGGGCGCGGCGGGAAGGAGAGCGGACAGGGCCTGACTCAGGAGAGAGCGATCGGCGCGCATTTGGGAAAGTAGCTGCAGCCCTTGCAGCGGCGTGAAGGCCCCTTCAATCGGCACGCTGTCAACAAGAATCAGGCTGTGCAACTGCTGGCCGTGGCGCAGGGCGTATTCGATGGCGATGGCTCCCCCGCTGCCGTGACCTGCAAGGTCAAAGTCCGACAGAGAGAGGGCCTGGACCAGCTCGGCGATATCTTCAGCCTGCTCCTCGATCTCATATCCGCCCTGTGAATGTGTGCTCTGTCCGCAGCCTCTGAGATCAGGCGCTATCGCCCGTATGGAATCCGGGAGGATGGCGAAAAATGGTTCCCACCAGCGGCTGGTTGCATGTGAGCCGTGGAGCAGGAGGAGAGGGACGCCGTCGGCGCTTCCGGACGTGCGGATTCTGAAAGTCAGGCGTTCAGTCTGAACGGTGTTCAAGCGCAACCTTTCGCGTAGCCAATCAAAACATCTACAAATCAAATAAAACCAAAAAACTCAATCTCGCCTCTCCATCTCTCTACTCGCTTCATCTTCATCGGGCACGAATATCAGAAGCAAAGCGGCAGCAGCCGTCAGCAGCTGTGGACCCTCAACGCGACCTACCTCCTCTTCCGCAAAAATGAGCCCGCCTCTGACTACCGTACCATCCGATTCAAGCCATCCCAGGCTTCCTCCTTCGAAAAGGCCATGACTGTGGATGACGCCATCGGTCGTGATTCGACCCAACTCCTTTTCATCGAATCGCGTGGCGCGGAAAATCCGCCAACCGCCGTTATCGCGTTCATAGCGCCCTATGCTGACGCCCGTTCCCCAGCGCAGGCGGAAGATCTCTTCGCCGCACACATATCCGACGGCCTCCTCGCCGCTGCTGCGGTTACGATAGATCGTCGTGCGTTCCGATTCGGATGTCTGAAGGGAGTCCATGCGCAGATTCTATCACCTCGACCGCACGATCACAATGAATTGCACACTGCCGAATTGAACCTGAGTGAGAAATGAAAAATGCCGGTCCGCTACCGGCCGAAAAGGCGAGGCTTGCGGCTCAGGTCATGGAGGAGAACAGTGGCTGCGTTTCTGCCGGCCGCGCCCATGATGCCCCCACCCGGATGCATACTGGCTCCCGTCAGATAAAGACCCTTTGCCGGTCCTCGATAGTCGCTCATGCGCAGCGACGGTCTCAACGTGAACATCTGGTTGACAGACATTTCGAGATGCATGACGTTCCCCCGCAGCAGCCCCAACTCCCTTTCCAGCCATAGTGGGGTCTGCACAAGCCTGCCGACGACGGCAGAAGTCACGTTGGGCGCGTAGTCCGCCAGTTTGGCCAGCATCCGGTCCGCCACCCTGTCGCCGATGTCATCCCAGCTCTCGCCTGCGGCCAGTTCATACGGGAAGTACTGTCCCCACAGAAAGAGAACGTGTTTACCCGGCGGCGCGAGCGACGGGTCGACGGCGGAAAATGTCATGGCGATGAGCGCCGGGTCCGCGGAGGGTCGACCGGAAAGATAGTCTCGGTAGGCGCGTTCCAGATAGTCCAGGTCCGGACAGATAAACTGCAGGGCCCTGTGTTCCGGACGGGGCGTCTCGTTTTCCAGCCCTTCGGCGCCGCCATAGTCGGGCAACGCACGCATCGCAAACCGCACCATCATGCCGAACCCGTTTCCGACCCTTGATCTCTTCGCCGATGCCACACGCGACGATGGGACCTGGTCACCCAGAATCTTGAGCGTCGTGTGGATATGGGCGCCTGAAACGACGGCGCGGCCGGCAGTGCAGATCTCGCCGCTTTCCGTCCGCACCCCAATTGCCCTTCCATTTTCCACGATTATCCTGTCGACTGACGCGTCGGTAGCAATCGTACCGCCATGCGACCTGATCATGCGCGCCAGCGCCTGCGTCAGCATGCCCGAACCGCCCCTCGGCCTCTTGACGCCGGAATGGTGATACATAGGGTGCCAGAGGGCGAAGGGGGCGCTGACCCGCTCATGCGGCGGAGGGCCCGACTGCGCCGCCATCCAGCCGATGACGGCTTGAACATGGGGTGAGACGAAGGATTGGCGGAGTAGCTGACCGTAACTGCCGAGAATTGCCGGCAGTCGGCGCCGAAGGTCCGTGTGCGCCTTGCTTTGGAATACCAGCGTTTTGGCAACATTGAGGGGCGTTGGCGCCAGCAGAAATGACTCCACCATGGCCTCGGCCATCGGCATCCAGTCGTTGACGAAGCGATGGTAGTTATCGGCGTCTTCGAAAGAGACGCTGGCAATGCTGTCGCAGGTACGATCGACGTCCTTCCAGACGAATAACCGTTTTCCATCAGGAAAGGGGGCGAAAAAGAGGGGATCCAGGTCAACATAGTCGAGGCCGAACCGTTCCAGGGACAGATCTTGAACTATCGGCGTGTGGTTTATCAGGATGTGTGCGCTGCCTCCCAGATCAAAACGATACCCGGGGATGATCTCTTGCGTGGCGACCGCGCCTCCGACAACGGGACGGCGCTCAAACATCCCGACCCGGTAGCCTGCCTGCGCCAAGTATCCGGCGCAGACAAGCGAATTGTGGCCGGTTCCTACGAAGATTACGTCGAAGTCCGGCATCTTCAGAGGAGTATTCCGATCGAAAGCAGGAGGCTGAACTGCAGAGAGAGTTGCGCGGTCGCCGCCAGCACGGAATTGAGCTCCTTCCCCTTGGCAGAATAGACGGAAGAGGCCCTCCGGACGGCGAGCGGCAAGCTGAGGAGAGGCAACAGAACTGCAGGGCCCAACTCGTATCCCAGCCAGAGGAGGAGCGTGGCGGAATAGGCCAGGATGAGCAATACAAGATACTGGCGCCGCGTATTTTCGTGACCGATAAGTACTGCCAGCGTGCGCTTGCCGGCCTTGGCATCGGTCTCGATGTCGCGCAGGTTGTTGACGACGAGGATAGCGGTGATCAGAAAGCCGACGGGGGCAGCGGCAACGAGAATTACCGGGGAAACTGTTCCGGCCTGCACATAGTAAGTGCCAGAGACGGCAGTGAGTCCGAAAAAGATGAAGACGAACAGGTCTCCCAGCCCGCGATAGCCGAAGGGAAGTGGGCCTCCCGTGTATAGCAGGGCGGCCAAAATGGACGCCGCGCCTACGGCCAGTATGGGCCAGCCGCCAACCAGAATCAGATAGAAACCGTCCAAAACCGCCAGACTGATCACAGCGGCCATGCCGAGGCGCAGCTCCCGTGCAGAAAGGAGACCGGCCGCCATGACGCGCGTGGGGCCCACGCGTTCCCGCGTATCTACGCCTTTGGCAAAATCAAAGTAGTCGTTGGCGAAATTAGAAAGAATCTGCAGCAGGAGGGCGCCGACCGCAGCGGCCAGCGCCGGCGCAAGGGAGAACCGCCCGTCAGCCCAGGCGAGGGAGGTCCCGACCAGCACCGGCGCGATCGCAGCCGGCAGCGTCTTGGGGCGGGAAGCCAGCAGCCAGATCTGCCATTTGTGAAGTGTAGTCTCAGGTCTGAGAGACCTCTTGTGGCAGTCGGTGGTATCTTCGGCAGCTGATGGATCCGGCTGAAGGTTGCTCATGTTAGGGGCGGAAATTGGAAGGCGCCCGGCCCCATTACGCGTGTCGTATACGCTTGACCATGCGCGCAGTCCTCAGTCCGAGCCAGAACAGACCTGCCAGGGCAAACATGGATCCATACTCGATAAGAGGAATGCGCACGACCTCGTTGAGCCTGTCCCAGCCCAGGTTGCCGTACACGAAGAGGGCAGAGCCGACGAATACACCCAGTATGAGCAGGCGGACCGGCAAAGACAGACCTAAGCCATACATCTGCGTAACGACGAGGATACCCGCGAACCCAAAAAGGAACATCGGCCAGAGGCCGTTCCCCTGCATGACAGCGACGAGAGTCCCATGGACCAGAACGGTCAGCTCAAGGGTGAATGTCCACCATCGATTCGTGTGGACGCGCGTATAGAAGAGGCTGCCTTGCAGCAACAGCAGGAACATGTAAAAGAAACCGATCAAATGACCGGAAGTGGATACCATCGGATGAAACCAGAAGGTGTAGATGATCGCCCAGGCGAAAAAGTACCCGTGGTAGGTGCGGGCAAAACGGACGACCTCTTTGGAGAAAGGAACCGGCCTGCCGAAGAACTGACCCCGCCGGTTGTTTTCCATCAACAGGACCCAAACGAGCAAGACGATGACGGCGCCCTGGCTGCTGGCGACCGATGTGTCCTGGGCGAGCCCGTCATACCAAACGTGCGTCTGAATCAGGTGGAGGAAAATGAAGAAGGCGTTGGCGGCCAGTGCCCAGACATTGACCTTATGCAGCCCATTCGTATAGCGAGGTTTGCGCACGAACTGAGCATAGTAGAGAATCGCCCAGATGGCCAGTTGGTGGGCAAGGTAGAATCCCCATGAGGTCGCACGCGTCCAGAATGTCGGGGAAGGCAGCTTCCAGTAGTACCAGGCGTAGCCGGTGTCCGGCAATAGCTCAATGCCAGCCAGGCGATAGTCCAGCGCCCAGATCAGAAGAGTGAATAGTGCACTGAAGGCAACGCCGGCCCAGAGAGCGAATGAGGAGGAGGGACCGGAAGAACTCACGGCTCTTGAACTCTTCGCCCCGTTCTTCTGCAGACCTTGTACCTGTCCCCGCGCCTCAGCCTTTTGGTTTAGCATGCAAAGTCACCTGAAAGAATAGCTCAAAAGGAGGCCTATACCCTTCGAACGTTCGCACAGGCATCCTGACTCTAACTTCGACGCCCTTGTGCACGCCATATTTTACAATAAATCGCGCAACGCGGCAACGGGTTCAGGGAAAATGAACTCGTAGCCAGCCTCCTGCAATCGGGATGGAACAGCCCGCTGCCCATCCAACAGCACTGTTGACATCTCGCCGAAGAGCAACTGCAGTGCAAATGAAGGTGTCGGCATCAGGGAAGGCCTTCCCATCACCCGCCCCAGGTCGCGCACGAACTCCCTGTTACGCGGGGGGTTGGGCGCCGCGAGGTTATATGGGCCGGATGCCCGTTCGTTTTCCAGGAGAAATCGGATCGCGGCCACCTCGTCGGCGATGTGGATCCAGGGAAAGTACTGTTTGCCGCTGCCAAGGGGGCCACCGGCAAACAACCGGAAGGGCAGCGTCATCCTGGGCAGGGCGCCGCCAAGTGCGCTCAGCACGACACCTGTTCGAATGACGACACGCCGTACACCCAATGACTCAACCGCCTCGGTCGAAGACTCCCAATCGACACAGACTCGCGCCAGGAAATCTGTCCCGGGCGAAGCCTGCTCGTCCACAGTCCGATCACCGGCCGGTCCGTAGTACCCTACGGCAGAAGACTGAATCAACACCTTCGGGACCGTGTCGGCATCACGAATTGCGGTCACCAGAGCCTGTCCGGCACTGACACGACTTGCTCTTATCAGCTCTTTGCGGGAAGACGTCCAGCGTCCGTCAGCAATCCCTGCGCCGGCAAGATTAACGATTGCATCGGCTTGTGAAACGAGATGGCCCCAGCCATCCGCTGTTTCGCCATCCCACCCTTGAAGTTGCACGCCTGCGGATGCAAAGGGCTGATGGCGTTCCGGAGACCTTGTCAAAACTGTAACGTCACAGCTGCTGCCAGCCAGGGAATTCGCCAGGGCCGAACCAATCAGACCTGTACCTCCGGCAATTAAGATTCGCATCTGAGCCTCCTTGCTCTGCATGTCTCTTTTAACGCTTCGTAGTGCGGTCCGCTGCCGGCTAGGCCCAGGAGCTCAGCCCCAATTCGAGCGGATGAATGAGGTCCGGGTGATGGGGTCGCGCTCGTACACCGAAACTATACTTTCCAGTTTCTTCCGGAACGAAAACGCCTCGATAGCGGATACTGTTGTCGTGCGGGTCGTGACCGGGCTCCTGGAGGGTGGACAGGACCGCCTGCATTGTAAGGGACTGCAAAGCGACCGGTTGCCGTTGGTCGGCGGTCGGCATCATGGTCTCATCTCCATCCTCAGCGGCGAATGTAACCAGCTCGACGGCAATGTCGCTTGCCGACAGCCTACCCGGCCAGACCTGGGCCTCAATCTCTATGGGGTCGCCTGTCTTTGCCTGCGCGGGGGGATGCTCCGGTACGGCCACGAAAACGGTCTGCCACTCATTCCGTATATGTTGCTTCCAGCGCGACAGCCGGCGCGCCGACGCCCCGAAGTTAACGCGGTAGGTACGGCTGCTGTCCATGGCCGGAACATAGAGTGACCGGGTGTACTCCGTCAGCATACGGCGCATGCTGAACTGCGGCCCGCAGGACGCTATCGCCCTCCGCATGCGTCCTGTCCAGGCAGCCGGATGATCATAGTACTCAGGAACGATCTCCTCTTCCAGAATGGAGTAGAGGCTCAGCGCATCGGCCTCGTCCTGTGTCTCTTCATCCTTGTACTCGCGCTCTTCGCCGATCGCCCAGCCATTCTCGACGTTGTAGCCTTCCCGCCACCAGCCGTCGAGAATGCTGAAGTTGGGCGCCCCATTGATGCTCGCCTTTTGGCCGCTCGTGCCGCTGGCTTCGAGCGGACGGCGAGGCGTATTCAACCAGACGTCGACGCCGCCAACCAGATGACGGGCGACATTGATGTCATAGTTCTCGACGATAGCGATCTTGCCGAAGAATCCTTTCTCCTGGCTCAGCCGGTAGATACGCTCGATCAATGCCTTGCCATAGTCATCGGCCGGGTGGGCTTTGCCTGCGAAGACGATCTGAACCGGGCGATGAGGGTCGTTCAGAAGCCGCCTGAGCCGCTCTTTGTCGTGGAAGATGAGCGTTGCGCGCTTATAGGTTGCAAAACGGCGCGCGAATCCCAACGTCAACGCCTTTGGGTCGAACACATTGTCAATCCTGGAAAGCTTCCAGTGACCCTCCCCATGGCGCAACTGCTGACTCTTAAGGCGCGTGCGCAGAAAGCCGACCAGCTTCTCTTTGCACTCCCGGTGGGCCGACCGAATCTCTTCATCAGGAACCAGCTCAATCTTGCGCCAGGCGTCAGGGCAGTCAACCTCTTCGAGCCAGTCCGGGCTGAAATAGCGCCCGTACAGCGCTCGCTTCTCCGGGGCCAGCCATGATTCCGTGTGTACGCCGTTGGTAATGTGGCTGATCGGGACCTGCTCTTCAGGCGTCCCCGGCCAAAGATGCCCCCACATCCGCCTGGAAACTTGCCCGTGCAGCGCGCTCACTCCGTTGTGATAGGCGCTTAAGCGAAAGGCCAGTACGGTCATACTGAACTCTGCGCCCCACCCATGCTCGTGTCGGGCCAGCGCCAGGAAGCGCTCCCGGTCGATGCCCATCTGCCCCCAGTATTGCCAGAAGAACTTGTCGACCAGTTCCAGGGGAAAGGCGTCATGGCCGGCGGCCACGGGCGTATGGGTTGTGAATATGGTGCCGGCGCGCACGACTTCGGCCGCGGCGTCGAACTCCATGCCGCCCTGCACCAATTCCCGTATGCGTTCCAGGCTGAGGAACGCGCTGTGACCTTCGTTCATATGCCAGACCGTCGGTTCATAACCGAGGGCTCTCAAAGTACGCACGCCTGCAATGCCCAACACGTACTCCTGGCTTATTCGCATTTCACTGTCGCCGCCGTAAAGCCTTGCGCTGAGCTCCCTGTCCTGATGGGCATTCTGCTCGACGTCCGTATCCATCAGATAGAGAACTACCCGACCCACCTGGATCTTCCATACTTTGGCGTAGACGGTTCGGCCGGGGAGGTCGACGTGGACGACAACCGGGTCGCCCTCCTGGTCCACGGCCTGGGTAGCCGGAACCTCAGAGAAGTCGATTTTCTCGTAAATCGCTTCCTGGCCCCCTTTGGCGTTGATCTGTTGGGTGAAATAGCCCTGAGGGTACAGGAAACCGACGCCGACAAAAGGCAAGCCCATGTCGCTCGCCTCCTTGCAATGATCGCCACTGAGGATTCCCAGGCCCCCGCTGTAGATGGGCAGCGCTTCGTGCAGTCCGAATTCGGCGCTGAAGTAGGCGATCATCTCATTCTGTCTACCTGGAGAATTGCGCTTGAACCAGGTGTCCGCGTCCTCCGCCATATAGGCGTCGAATCGCTGCAGCACAGAGTGGTAAAGTTTCAGATAGTCGTCATCTCGAGACGTTTCCTGCAGACGCTGCAGCGACACAGTTCGCAAAAACTTGACCGGATTCTCACTGACCTGCTCCCACAACTCTCTGTCAATCGACTCGTAGAGGGCCTGCGCATCAGGGGTCCACGTCCACCACAGATTGTAAGCCAGCTCCTGCAGTCGGCCGATGGCCTGCGGAAGAGGAGGATGTACGGAGATATTGCCAACGATTTTCACAACGGGATGCTCCTGAAGAGATGGCGCTTGAGTCCATTCACGACCATAGCCAGATTCTCCAAGGGCCGGGAACGGCCTCTCGAATGAATGGCGTCCGGCTGGCCCGGTTACATTACTTCCAGACTATTGGGTCGACATGGGGTCTGGCAAATACGGGAGTGGAGAGGGGTCAGCCCTCTGGACTGTGGTGAAGGTTGTGGAAGTGGCGCGGTTTCTGCGGCCATCCAGCGGCTCATTTACTCGGTAACCCAGTGTTGCCCCTCCTTTTCCAGCAGGGTGTCGGCCTCCTTGGGACCCCAGGTTCCAGCCGGGTAGTGGGGCAGTCGGAAGGGGTTCCTTCCGTTCCTGGACAGTTCTTCCTGCATTCGCCATCCATCCAACACCTGCGTGATTCGTTGCCACGCCAGCTCCACTTCGTCTCGCCTGGTAAAGAGAGTGGAGTCACCCAGGACGACATCCAGCAGAAGGCGCTGATACGCGTCCGGGGGTTCGCCAAAACTGTGGCCGTAAGTGAACTCCAGATTGACGGGCGTAAGATTCACCGATGGACCGGGCCGTTTGGCCAGGGTCTTCAGAGTGATCCCTTCGTCCGGTTGGATGCGCATGGTCAGCACATTGCGGCTCAGGCTGTCACCATTCAGACGCAGGCCCTGGTTCGTTGCCCGGACGCCCGTTTCATCTTGACCCGACGGGTAGTCGAATCCTTCGGTGGAGTCAAATAACAGATGAGGAGCCCGGCGGAAGGTAACAGAGATTTCGGAGGCCTTGCGCGGTAGGGCCTTGCCGGTACGCAAATAGAAAGGAACGCCCTGCCAGCGCCAGTTATCGATTTCGAGGCGCCAGGCCACGTATGTCTCTGTTGTGGAATCGCAAGCAACGCCGTTCTCGTCGAGGTAGGCTGGGACCGGACGTGTGGCCGCCGTGCCTGCCCCGTACTGGGCGCGGACAACGTAGTCGGGCACCTCTTCCGGCTGCATTGGTCGGATAGCCTGAAGCAGGTTTACCTTCTGGTCTCGAACTGCTTTTGCATCAATTGCAATCGGCGGCTCCATCGCTGTAAGGGAGACAAGCTGCAGTAGATGGTTCTGCATCATGTCCCGCAACGCGCCGGACTTCTCATAGTAGCCTCCCCGGCCCTCAACACCGATGCTTTCAGCCACCGTTATCTGCACGTTGTCCACGTAGTTGCGGTTCCAGATCGGCTCGAATATCCCGTTTGCGAAGCGAAACACGAGCACATTCTGTACCGTCTCTTTGCCCAGATAATGATCGATGCGATATACCTGTTCTTCATTAAAGACTGAAAGCACATGGTCGTTGAGCTTGTGCGCGCTCTGCAGATCGCTGCCGAAGGGCTTCTCAATTACGACGCGAGTCCAGCTCTGCCTGCTGGCGGGCTCAACGAGACCCGCGGCGCCCAGGCAGGTTATAACCGGTTCGTAGACCGAAGGAGGCGTAGAAAGATAGAAAAGACGATTGCCGCCGATGTTCCACTGCTCTTCCAACATCGTCATGCGATCGCGAAGACGCTGGAAACCTTCGGCGTCGTCATACTCGCCAGCCAGGTAGTAGAGTCGCGGGGCAAAGAGATCCCAGTCCGCACTCTGAAACTCGACTTCAGGATTGGTCAGCATGCTGGTCCGGGCCCGCTGGCGAAATTCGTCGTCGCTCAAGGGTGAACGGGCATAGCCAAGAATGACAAAATTGGGAGGCAGGAGCCTTTGTTGCGAAAGCCTGTAAGTTGCCGGAAGAAGCTTACGGTTTGCCAGGTCGCCGGAGGCGCCGAAAATGACCATCAGCGCCGGAGACGAAACCTGAAACTGCTGGTGGATGTCCGGGGCTTCTTCCAGTATGATTCCTTCGCTCATTGTCAGTCGCCTCTCGAATTGTGCCTTACGCGTTAACCATACATCGGGCCCACCGTAATGAATTGGACCATCATTTCTTGCGTGGATATGCGACAACAGGTGAGCGTACAGCCAATTGCAGAGGCAAGTCCGAGACATACGCATCGGACGGCCCGGAACGCGCAATGAGATGAGTACCTGTCGGAAGTTGCACCGTAATCAGTTGATCGTGGCCAAAGAAAAGCGAATGCCGCACCCGGGCCGCGGGCAGGCCGGGCTGGGCGGGAAGGAGCTCAATATTCTCCGGCCGGAGTAGAATGTCCACAGGTCCGCGAATCTGCTTTCGCGCAGCCAGGACGCCCAACTCACACTCAATGGTATCCCCTTGCCCGAATCCGGGAAGGAAATTTGCGTCCCCGATGAACTCCGCTACCGACCGGGTGGCGGGGTTTGTGTACAGTTCGTGAGGGGACGCCATCTGCTTAACGCTCCCATCCAGCATGACCGCGACGCGGTCAACCATACTCAGGGCTTCCTCCCGATCGTGGGTGACGAATATCGCAGTTGCTTTGGCGGCGTGAAGAATCTCCCCTAATTCTGCCCGCACGCGTGCTCGGAGACCGGCGTCCAGATTACTAAACGGCTCGTCCAACAGGATTAAGGCCGGATTCGGAGCCAGTGCCCTGGCGAGAGCGACTCTCTGCTGCTGCCCTCCGCTCAATTCATGCGGCATCCGCCCTTCCAGCCCCGCCAACCCTGTCATCTCCAGGATTTCCTGTGTGCGCGCCCTCTTCTCCGCTGGCGGCATGCGGCGCAATCCAAACTCTATGTTCGCCAGCGCACTGACATGCGGGAATAGCGCGTATTCCTGGAAGACCATGCCGACGCGGCGTCTTTCGGGCTGCACGTGAACCGAGTTGCCGGCCATCAAGGCGCCGTCAATCTCTATAGTGCCGGCATCTACGCGCTCAAATCCGGCTATGAGCCGCAAGGTCGTCGTTTTTCCGCACCCGGAAGGGCCCAGGAGAGCGATAAACTCGCCCCGGTCAACCGTCAACGAGACATCGTTAACCGCCAAAACGGGTGCACTCTTCCTGCCAAACTGTTTGGAAACGCCTTGTAAGTGAAGCCCGGGAGGCTTCTGTTTCAGTCGACTCACGGCGCGAATGGACTGTGCTCAGCGGCGGGATGCCTGCCCTAGCCGCCGATCACTTCCCTTTCCTCCTGCATGAGCACAAGAAAGATACTGAAAGCTGACATCGTCAACAGAATTAACGCAGGCGCGGCCGCACGGGCAAAGAAGGCTTCATCCGTACCCGACCAGATCTGCGTCGCCAAGGTCGAAAAACCTGTCGGACTCAAGAGCAGTGTCGCCGGCAGCTCCTTCACCGTCGTCAGAAAAACGAGAGCCATCCCTGCCAGAACCCCCGGCCGCACGATGGGGGCCGTAATTCGCCTGAAGACGGCGCGGTTGCCCAACCCCAGGCTGCGCCCTGCCTCTTCCAGGCGGGGATTCATCTGCATCAGGCTTATCTGCATCGCACCCATGGCCTGGGGCAGGAAGCGGACGACATAAGCGAACACCAGCATCCACATGGTCTGGTAAAGCCACGGCGCAAAATTCGCGCCGAAGAATACCAGGCTGAGCGCGATGACGATTCCCGGCAGTCCGTAGCCCAGATACACGGCCCTTGCCGCAAAGGACATCAGCCATCCCCCCATCCTGACCGCGGCGTAGGCAACCGGCAGCCCCAGAACGGCGGCGGCCACCGCGGCCAGGGCGCCGGCGCGGAAACTGTTGAGCGTTGCCGCCCAGACCGGCGCAAGCGATTCGCCGGACGTCAGACCGCGCAGCAGCCAGTAGAGAATCACGCCGGTTGGCAGCACCAGCGCGGCCATTACGACGGCGCCGCAGAAGGCAAGCGCCGGCCATTTTCGACGCGCGAGTTCGATGCGTTTACGGGGCGCGACTACACCTGCACTACTGCGGTAATAGCGTGGACGCCCGCGCCCTCTGCTGTGTCGCTCCAGCAGCAGTAGTATAATCGTAAACACGATCAGCGCCAATGACAGGAGTGAGGCAACGTTGCGGTCGAAGCTGCTCAGATACTGAACGTATATTGCCCGCGTAAAACTGTTGAAGCGCAGTAACGATACCGCGCCGAAATCGCTGAGCGTGTACAGCGCCACCAGCAGCCCGCCGGCCGTGATCGCAGGGCGCAGATTCGGTAAAGTCACTCGCAGAAATGTCTGCAAACCGTTGAATCCCAGCGAACGGGCCGCTTCCTCGAGCGACGGATCGAACCTGTGCAGCGCAGCGCGTACGCTTATGAAAATATAGGGATAGGTAAAGAGGGTCAAAATGCACAGCGCCCCGGTAAATCCGTAGATCGACGGCAGCCGCTCCACGCCAAATGGTGACAGGAGCTCCTGAAGCACACCGCGGGGCCCGAACATGGCAATCAACGTGAATCCGCCTACGTAACTCGGGATCACCAGCGGCATCATCGCCAGTACGGTCCAGACCCGCCAGCCCGGCAGGTCGGTCCTTTCCGTCAGCCAGGCAAAGGGCAGGGCAAGCGCGAGCGACAAAATGGTAACGCCGCAAACGAGCAGGAGGCTGTTCCACATAATGGACAGCATGCGCGTGCGGCCCAGAAGACTCAGCAGTTCAGTCCAACCGACCCCCCCGGCCCGGAATAGCAGATAGGCCAGCGGCAACATCATGACGAGGGCGATCAGCAGAACCAGTGCCCGAAACAGGAGACCGAAGTATCGGTGAATGGTCAGGCGCGCCGCATCGCTCATCTATCCCCCGACCTCAGACTGGGCAGAACTGTGATCCACACGATCCCTGCCGGAGTTCAGACCGTACTGCCGCATAATCGACGGCCAGAACAACCAGGCCAGGCCAATCGCCGGTTGAAAGAGGGGAAAATAACCGTAGTCGGCGCCAAAGTGCCGCCAAACAGTTCGTCCTATTGTTTCAGGGATGATCAGGCTGAGGGAACCTACCAGGAGAGTGAGGACTGTCTCAAAGCCCAGAACGCCGACTGAGAGACGCCAGGCCCACCGCCTGCGGTGGGCGAAACCTATCGTCGCGGTCAGGTAGCAGACTGCCGCCACCAGGCTCAGAGTCGGCGCCAGATAGTTGACAACGCCTTCCTTCAGAAAGAGCTGAAACAGGGCCCTGGCGCCTGTAGAAAGCGCCAGCAAGGGATAAGACACGGATAAAATGTAACCAAGCACAGAGACCAACTCCGTAGAGCCGGACTTTGGCGCCGCTTGGCTGGAACTGCCTTGCGTGCTGGTCATTATACCCTGCCAGTTGAAACGATACGGTCAGTACCGCGTTTTACTTCTATCCTCTCTCCGACAACCACGCCTCAACAGTTTCCTTAGCCTCACAATAGTTGCGGACTACGGGGAAGTCGGGATGGTCGTCAACTACATTGGCCGGAGGATCGAAAAGGACGCCCACGTCAGCCATCTTCAGCATCGCAATGTCGTTATAGGAATCGCCCATTGCCAGGGTCTGGAACTGGAGATCGCGAAACGCTGAGATCGCCTTGCGCTTGGACTGGTCGAGGCGCAGACGGTAGCCGGTGATAGATCCGCTGCCGTCAACTTCAAGAGAATGGCAGAAGATAGTCGGATAGCCGAGTTTAGCCATCAGAGGCTTGGCAAACTCGTTGAAAGTATCGGAAAGAATTACGAACTGTACGCGTTCGCGAACCCAGTCAACGAACTCAACCGCGCCCGACAGGGGGGAGATGGTAGCAATTACCTCCTGAATGTCCTGCAGGCGAAGATTTCGTTCCTTCAATACCTTCAACCGCATCTGCATCAACTGGTCATAATCGGAAACGTCTCGCGTTGTCAGGCGCAACTGCTCAATCCCGGTCTTCTCGGCGAAGGCAATCCAGATTTCAGGAACAAGAACGCCTTCCAGGTCGCTCGCAAGAAGGCGGGGGCGTGAATCAGGCAATTAGGACTCCTCTCAATAGGTCATATGTTCGTCAGCAAGGTGCTCAGCCCGATTCGTATAGCGAACTGTCACTACCAACTTGCCATCTGAGCGGGAAGAGGAAAAATCGACCCGTGTAACACCGGTATTGTGGTGATTGAAGTAGAGCTCCTTGCCCGGCAGGCGGCCGAGGAGCGCCTTCAGGAGACTGTCCATAAAGGTGCCGTGAGAGACGGCGGCAATGCTCTCATCCTCTTCTGACTCGCCGGCCATCCGGTGCAGCTCTTCCGCAACTCGAACGGCACGAGCGTGGCAGGAAGCCAGATCTTCTTCGTCTCCGCGCCACCAGCCGTTCTCACCAATGCCGTCGACCCGGTAGCCGGGAAACATTTCGCTCATTTCAGCGCGGTTGAGTCCGGGAAAGCCGACCGCCTGCGCGTTTGGACCAGGCCGCAGGAAGATGCCTCCGTGTTCGTGCAAATCGATCCAAACAGTCGGTTCGCGGCCCTGAGATTCGGCAAGGGGCCGCATCGTCTGCATTGTACGCAACATTGGGCTGCAAAAGAGGCGGGAGAACTCCATACCATCGAAATAAGCGCCCAGCTTCTCCGCTTGCTGCTCACCCACTTCGGTCAGAGGCGGTTCCGCGACCCTATTCTTCATGTAAGTTTCGAACGGGAAGGGCCCTGGCCGTTCTTTGAGCTGTTCAGCCAGAAGGTTGTTGGCTGACTGTCCGTGCCGGATCAAGTACAGGATCATTTCGGGGAAGTTCTCCACACTGAGCTATTGGGGTCAAGAAGCCGGTAGATTCCAAACCGCGTTTTCGGAGTGAGGGTACATTATGAGAGGTAAAATGGCAAAAAATTGGAGCAACATGGATGGGAAATCCTTTTTATATTTTTATTCCGTATAATATGTTTTATACCAAGTAATATATAGGGGTAAGGGGGACCCCCGCGTCGCCAGTTGAGCAGACCCACACTTGCCTGCTCCTTCGTTTTGGACGGAAACTTGCTCGCGTGTACATTACCCATTGGGCATCCCGCGTTGTTGGTCGCGTCAGGAGCGCAGCCAGCTTTACGTTGGAAAAAGCCGCCGAAAACTGGTCAGGGAAATTCGTTCTACCTGGAAGATGAGCAAAAAGCCTTTCAAATCAGCGAACGGAGATTCCGACGAGTTCTTGTTGAAACTCCGAGCGGAGCAGGAGCCTCGTTTCGAACGGCCGGGTTTCAGCGGCGATGGCGCCCCCGCCAGGGAGGCCGCAGACCACCGGCTGTCACGGGCCCAGGCCCCTCGCCTGCTGATCATCGGCTTTGCCGGCATCATCCTGGTTGGAACACTGCTTCTGAAGCTGCCGGCCGCGACAAACCCGGGCGTGTCTGTTTCCTGGATGGAGGCCGCCTTCACCTCCACCAGCGCCGTTACGGTCACGGGCCTCGGGGTACTCACGACAGCCACGGATTTCAGCCGGTTGGGCCAGGTCATAATTCTGGTTCTTCTTCAAGTTGGCGGCGTCGGCTTTATCGCCTTCAGCGTACTGCTTTTCCGCCTGGTGGGGCGGCGCGTGACGCTTAACGAGCGATTCCTGATCCAGCAGTCACTGGGTGGCGAAAGGCAGTTCACCCTGACGCGTAACTGGGGGCGGCTCGGCGGTGTCGCCAATCTTGCACTCTATGTCCTGGTCGTTACAGTGTCCATCGAGGCGGTTGGCACGCTCTTGCTTTGGCTGCGCTGGCGCACAGAATTTCCCGCCGGCGAGGCGCTGTGGCTGGCGCTCTTCCACGCCGTCAGCAGCTACTGCAATGCCGGTTTCGACCTGTTCGCAGGTAGCGGCCACCCTCCGGTGTTCGGATTTGGGGCCGACTATTATACTCTCGCTGTGATTTCCGCCTTAATCATACTGGGTGGCGCTGGCGTTGCAGTGTCTTACGACGTGGTCAGCTATTTCAAAAATCGTATGCTGGCCCTGAACACGCGTATAACATTGGGCTTGACGGCCTTGCTCCTTGTTGCCGGCCTGGCCGTTATGCTTCTGGATCGTCATCTATACGAAGTTACCCTGGCAGCCCACTCTCTGGGCGAGCAAATTGCGATCAGCATCTTCACCGTCATCTCCTCCCGGACGGCAGGCCTGACGATTCTGCCTCTGGAGGAAGTTAGCCAAAGTACGCAGTTGATGCTGCTGTTCTGGATGTTCATTGGCGGCGCGCCGGCGAGCATGGCCGGCGGTGTGACAACCAGCACCGTTGGTGTGCTGCTGATCTCGGCCCTGGCAACCGCCAAAGGGCGAGACAACCAGGCCGTGGCATTCGGCCGGTCCGTGCCGAGAGAAACATTGAACAAGGCCGTTGCCATCATGACGGTCAGCACGCTCCTGGTTGGCGCTGTCACGATCATCCTGTCTCTGCTGAACCAGGGCGACATCTTTTCGCTGGGATTCGAGGTCGTAAGCGCCTTTGCGAATGCCGGCTACTCTCTGGGCTTCACACACAAGCTGAACGCGTGGGGACAGGCGCTGGTCGCATTTACAATGTTTTGGGGGCGGCTGGGGCCGCTGACCATTGTCATTGCCCTGGCGCAGCGAGAACGCCCTTCGTTGATTCAATACCCGGAAGAGCCGGTCATCCTCGGATAGACCGTCAGTCACCTCGCAGGGCGGTTTCGCCGCCTGCGGGAATAGCGCCCATGTGCACTTCACAAACCTGGAGGACTGTAAGGCAATGACCGATTCCGAAAAATTCACTCTTGACGATATGCGGGCAGGCGCCGAAGTCGCAGTGCGAATCTGCATGGCTGTGCAGCCCGGTGAGCGGGTGTTCATCCTCGGCGACGAAGGCTCGTCGCTCATCAGCCAGGCGCTGGCCGAAGCCGCAACGCCCATTGCCGGCGCCGTAGAGATTCATACCCTCGAATCGCTCGGTCTTCGCCCCATTACCGAGATTCCAGATCTTCTTCAGACTGCGCTGGAACGGTTTCAACCGCACGTCAGCTTCTATACCGCCAGCAGCCGCCCAGGTGAACTCAAGTTTCGTATGGCCTATATGCCGGCCGTCATGCAAGCGAACCCGGCCGGAGCCCGCCACGGCCATATGATCAACATCACCCCCCTTCTGATGACGCAGGGGATGAGGGTCGACTACCAGCGCATCTACGACGTAACCATGCGGGTGTATGAACTCGCCAGGTGCGCCTCAGAGATCCGGGTCACCAATCCCAAGGGCACCGACTTTACTGCCGCTTTGAATCCGGACTTCAATTGGATTCCCTGCCACGGCCTGTACCATGAGCCGGGCAAGTGGGGAAACCTGCCTGAAGGAGAGACCTTCACTTCACCGGGCAACGCAAACGGGGTACTGGTGGTGGACGAACTGGGCGACTACTTCAGCGAACGGTACGGAATACTCGAAACGCCGGTGACATTTGAGGTCGAAGACGGTCGTGTGAAGGCAGTGCGAAGTGAAGACAGGTCATTGGAAGAGGATGTCCAATCCTACATCTTCGGAGCGGAGAACGCGGACAGGGTTGGCGAATTTGCCATTGGGACCAACATTGCTTTGACCGGGCTGGTTGGCAATCTGCTTCAGGACGAGAAATATCCCGGCGCGCACGTGGCCTTCGGCGACCCTTACGGTAAGCAGACAGGCGCCGATTGGAAATCCGATCACCATGTCGACGTCATTCCAACGCAGTGCACAATCGATGTGGACGGAAGACGCATCATGTCAGGTGGAGAGTTTGCGGCTGAAATTCTTGGGGAGTAGCCGGCGGAGGCGAGACGTTCCCTGCCAGAGAGGGCCGGAAAAAGCTCGCCCATACGGCGCTGTCCTTGCAGAACCGGTATGGGCTGAGAAAATTCGTATGACCTGGAAATCCAGGAAAGAAAGGAGCAAGACCTTCAGCGCCCCTAATTTGCGGCGCCGAAAGTCGAAATTCGCGGGCGAAATGCCCTGTCAAACGCCTCCAGTTTTTCTTTGAACCAGTCATGCTGCCCCGGCCATTGTGACCGGTTGGTCGGGTCGGCGTTGTACTTGCGCAGCATCACTTGGCCCTGCTTGTGTTCGGGCAGCTCGCGCCACTCCAGCGCGTCGCCTATCTCGGCTCCAATCTCCCCGCGCTGCTGGTAGAGTGTATTGTAGGAAACTTCGGCGTCACCTTCGCGAATCACCAGCTGTACGCCGATTCCGCCTTCCCGCATATTGTTGAAGGCTGTCATCCGCAGGCGCCAGTGGCCAACGTCAAAGTTCATCCAGTTTTGTGAACGAGGGGTGCCGGGACGGATGAAACTCCCACTGCTTTCCAGGTGGTTGCGCAAAGCCTGCCAGTACTCCATTTGCAGTTCGTTTTCTACGAGCTGATATTCCAGTTGCAGTTCGTTCTCTACCTGTTGTAACTGATCCTCTAGTGAAGTCTCGTCTGTCTCAGGCGCAGGTGTGGGGATTGGAGTCGGTGTCGTCGGTGTCGGGTTTGCCGTGCTGTCAGGGATGCTTCTTTCGGACGCAACCGTGCTTTCCTCCCAGCCGGTTGGCTTGCTGACAAGGTAAAATTTGGGAGCAAGCGGGGACTCACCGATTCGCCACAACTCTACTTCCAGGCCGAAGAACCGTATGTTTTCAGTGGTAATTTCGTTCAACCAGTTGAGCGTGTTTCGATCTTCCTGAGTAAATCTGGCGGCCACCCACACCATCGTGACCGCCTTCAACTCTGCGGCGTAGGTGAGAAGCTGCCCTAAGTGGCTTTGGTCGGTATGTTCCAACTGATTCTCGATTACGACGTACCCGCCGCTGCCGCGACTTCGGCAGACTACGCCCCTGGGGTAAGGCGAGACCCAACCCTCCATGTCTTCCACTTCCAGGTCCATGTTGATCGCTTCGCCCAAGAGGGCCAGACTGTCGCCCCGCGCCAGCCAGGTTGCAAAATCGCTGTCCTCACTCACCCATACTGTGCGCAGTTCCACTTGTTCCAGGCGGCCAAAGTCAAACTGTATCATTCTAACGTCTCCTCCTGTTGCGAAGTTCATGTAATTTGCATCAAGTTTAGGCCATACCCGGAACAGTTTTTCCCGAAAGGTCTATGCTCGACTTGTGAAGCATGGGGGGCTTGCCTGTACTGAAAGCGTAGGACGCCACATCTTAGTTTTACACGAAACAAATGTATAGCGCAAGCGATGACTTTGCCAATTTGACAGTGCAAAATCGCGCCTATATTATAGTGGAGAGAGTTCGCAGGCCTCGCTGGCCGATATGCGAAATCCGAAGACGGTTCACTTTGCGGGCGTAGTTCAGTGGTAGAACGTCAGCTTCCCAAGCTGAATGTCGACGGTTCGAGTCCGTTCGCCCGCTCTCTTGCTTTCTTTCACAGAAGCTGCCTGCTTGAAGGTCTGTCCTCGGATCCTGCCCTGGGGGCCCACAGCGGTTACTTCCCCGCTGGCTGGGCTTCCGAACCGCCTACTCGCTATATCCAGCCTCAACCGTCCAGAAGATCCTCTTCCGCTGCCCGCAATCGCAAATCTCCCTGACCTGTCAATATCCAGAGTTGACCCGGGGCGTGTTCAAAGACGTAGGGATATGAAATCCAGGCGTCTTTCTCTCGTGCAATGACGCGGGGAGCCGACCAGCTCGCGCCTTCGTCCTGTGAGAAGGCGACCGACAGTTCCTCTCGATGCCAGCTGGCTTCATCCTCCGACAGTTGGCCGCTGCGGCGGGCATAGCTGTCGGTCCCCTCGGGATGGAGACGGTTCCAGACCAGGAAAAGCCGGCCGCTCTGTAGTCGAGCCAGGTAGCCGGGCGACGTACTGGCTTCGATCGAGCTGGGCCTGATGGTACGCCACGACAGACCTTCATCACAGGATATGGCTTCCCAGAATCGGTCCCAGTTCGTGCGAATCAGCATCCACAAAGTACCGTCCTGCCTCTCAACGAAGGTCGGCTCGAACGCGCCGTCGTGGTGACCGTGTCCACCAAGGTCGATGATGTTGCTGCCGCGCCAGCTCTTTCCTCCGTCGCCGGACGAGTAGACACGGATAACGTTCCTCCCAGGGCGGCGTAGATAGTACTGGTTCGTCACGACTATGCGGCCGTTGACAGTCTCGATCATGTTGATGGGCGGATGACCGCACACACCTTGAAAGAGACGCTGGCGGTCGACCCAGGTTTCGCCGTTGTCCAGGCTGCGAATCGCCCATAGGTCGCCTCGAGCATCGGCTCCCGGTTCACCGCAACTGTCGTCCCAATTCAGGACTCGCTCATCAATCCACACGAAGACCAATGCGCCGTCACGGGTCGCCAGCAACTGACCCGCGTTCCGAGGAATCCCTGGTCCGGGGGAGGGCAGGCCGGGCCCTTCACCGCGGTAAATCGGGCGGGGGGCCTGCCAGCTGACTCCATTATCGTTGCTGACAACTGTAGCATTCCCTTCGACCGCAATCAGCCCGCCGTCAGGTAATCTGACAAAAGGGCGTTGCGCGTCAACTGCCAGAGGCTGACAAATGGGGTCGACCCAACGCTCAGCTGAAGAACCCTCTATGGTCGATTCGTTCATCGTTCAGACCTCCGGAAATACTGTTCAGTAGAGCCCTCTCCGGGCCTTCACGCGGCAGTAAGACCTTGACATGGTTACACGAACCTTATCACGGCGGAGGTCTGCCGTCAACCCAGATGCCTCTACTCAGTTCAGCTCGAACGATAACAGGGCACGCCTTGACAGGTCACTTTCAGGCTTGACTCGCGACAGCCAAAACAGTATCCTGATAACTGTCCCCGCTCAAACCTTTCAATACAGTCTGCCCAGTCACATTGGATTGCTATGCGAATGTTGACGCAATTGGGATTGACCCCATTGCCAATTGAATTGCCAATTGGAAATCACCGTCCATGACTGCTGAAATGATAATGCTCGTCGTCATTCTTGTGGCGGCGACCTATCTTTATCTGACCGACTGGCTGGCGACGGAGACAACCTCGGCTCTCGCCATCGCGTCCCTTGCCCTGACCGGAATCCTGACTGCTGGCGAGGCGTTGTCCGGATTTGCCAGCACGGCCACAATTACGGTGGGCGCAATGTTTGTAATCAGCGGCGGCCTGCTTCGCACCGGCGCGCTGGAAATCGTGACGATCGGCCTGGCGCGCTTCTCCGGCGGCAGTCCCCGCCGTCTGCTGATCCTGTTGGGCGGCGTCATCCCTCTGGCCAGCGCCATTATGAATAACACGCCTGTCGTCGTCATGATGGCGCCGGTGGTCCTTTCTCTCAGCCAGCGCTTCCGCATCCAGCCGTCCAAGCTGCTCATCCCGCTCAGCTACTTTGCCGTGTTGGGCGGTACCATTACGCTGCTGGGCACCAGCACCAACATCCTGGTTGATGATCTTTACAGGGCCGCGGGAGGACCCGGGTTCAGCCTGTTGACCTTCACCCCTCTCGGCCTTATCTTCACAGTCGCCGGCGGCGTCTTTGTCGTTCTCACGAGTCAGCAGCTCTTGCCGGACAGGTCACCGGCGGGTAGCCTGGGCGAAGGACGCCACCTGAGCACGCCCTTCGTCGCCGAACTGATCGTCGAAAAGGCAAGCCCGTTGCTGGGCCAGAATGTTGGCGAACTGTTCAGCGAGGCAGCCGGCGCTCGATTCTCCCGGCGGAGGTCGGAGCGGCACCATCGGCGCCTCACACACCTGCGCGGGGCGCTTCACGGCAGCGGCGATTCGGCGCAAGAACGGATCGAGCTGCTCGAACTCCTGCGCGATGGCAGACCCCACCGCGCCCGGCGTCCTCAGCCGTCGCGCTTAGGCCTGGTCAGACGCTTCGAGCCGGAGGAGGCGGAGCTTCTTCGAATACAGGAGGGCGACGTGCTGGTCATTTGCGGTGCGCCGCCCGTGATTGCCCGTTTTATCGAGACCTACTCGGCCTCTGTGTCGGAGCCGGGACAGTTTGCGCCGCCCCCTTCCGACAGGTCGGCAGGCGCCTTACCTTCAACCCGTATCGTCGAGGCGGTCATTTTGCCCGACTCGGTGGCCATCGGTCGCCAGCTGGCACAGCTGGAGTTCGAAGAAAGTCACCAGGTCCATGTGCTGGGCCTGCAGCGCAGAGGAGGGCAACGCCGGGTCGGCCCGCGACATGCACGCCTCAATAGCGGAGATGTCCTGCTCCTGCAGGGGGCCCGGTCCGGCCTGCACGCTGTGAGCGAGCAGTTCAAACTGCTTCTTGTGGAGGGCGTTGAATCGGCGATCGCCCGGCGCGCCAAGAATCGTCTCGCCCTCATTATCATGGGGGCAGTGATCCTTTTGGCCAGCTTGACCGAGATACCAATCGTCTTGCTGGCGCTGGGCGGCGCAGCCCTGATGGTCGCTACACGCTGCCTGCGCACTGACGAGGCGATGTCGTCGCTCGACGGGTCAACGCTCTTGTTGCTCGCAGGAACGATTCCTCTGGGCACGGCGATGCAGAAGACCGGGCTCGCTCAGCTGCTCGTGGACCAGCTGATTTCAGTTTCCGGCCAGGTCAGCCCGGTTGTCATGCTCTCTCTCTTCTATCTCTTCACCAGCCTGCTGACACAACTGATCAGCAACAACGCTGTCGCCGTGCTTCTCACGCCGATTGCGCTCTCCATGGCCGCAACTTTGCAGGTGAATCCCCAGCCCCTGCTGATGACGATCGCTTTCGGCGCTTCGGCCAGCTTCATGACGCCGATGGGCTACCAGACCAACGCCATCGTCAGGGGCGCCGGCGGATACACGTTTGGCGACTACCTGCGGATTGGGATCCCCCTGACCGTCATCATGTGGGCGCTGGCGACGGCGTTGATTCCGCTTCTGTGGCCGTTGTGAGTTTTCCGTCTTTGTGATTCTGTTCTCTGTGAATCTGTGCAGCGAGGCGCCCGGTCTGCGATAATGTTCAGCGTAAGAAGAACCCTTATTCACCGTCCATTACTAAGGAGAAACTGTCATGTCCACGCCGTCACTGGCAGAGCGGGACTGGAGCGGGGGAGTCGTTCGTTACCCTGACCCTGCCGTCGAGGTGCTTGACGATCGCTTCAGCAAATACAGGATCGGCAACGCCGTTGTCGAACGTCTCTTCACCGGATGCCGCTGGGCCGAAGGCCCTGTCTGGTTCGGGGACGCCCGTTGCCTGATCTGGAGCGACATTCCCAACAACCGGATGCTGCGTTGGAACGAAGAGAGCCAGGAGGTCAGCGTCTATCGCAGCCCAGCCCGACACAGCAACGGCAATACGCGCGACCGGCAGGGCAGGCTCGTTACCTGCGAGCATACCGGCCGCCGGGTAACTCGGACTGAGCATGACGGTTCGATTTCCGTCCTCATGGACAGCTATGAAGGCAAGCGCCTCAACTCGCCCAACGACGTAGTGGTCCACTCCGACGGCAGCGTCTGGTTCACCGACCCTGGCTACGGCATTATGCTCAACTATGAAGGCAAGGTCGCAGAGGCCGAGCTGCCCAACCGCGTCTATCGCCTCGACCCGGAATCGGGCGGCGCTACGATCGTTGCCGACGACTTTCTGCGCCCTAATGGACTCTGTTTTTCACCCGGCGAAGATCTCCTGTATATCGTCGATACGGGACGATCCCACGACCCGGACGGCCCCTCACACATCCGTGTCTTCGACGTTACCGCGGATAACCGCCTCGAGAATGGCCGCGTCTTTGTCGACATGAACCCCGGCATGGCCGACGGCATCCGTTGCGATGTAGACGGCAACCTGTGGGCCGCGGCCGGGTGGGCCGGCCCCGGCTTCGACGGCGCTCACTGTTACGCGCCGGACGGAACCCGCATCGGCCAGGTCCATCTGCCCGAAATCTGCGCAAATCTCTGTTTTGGAGGAGCGGAAAAGAACAGGCTGTTTATGGCGGGCAGCCAGTCGCTCTACGCGGTCTACGTTGAAACGGCCGGCGCACAGCATCCCTGAATTCAGAACTATGTGAAGGAGAGATCTTGATGTCTTACAGCATCCACTCGACGTTGCAGGATGTACTGAGTGACGAGCGCGCCAAAGCCGTGCTGGAAAGGCACATGCCCGGCGCCTCTTCCCACCCGGACCTGCCCATGGCCATGCACATGACCTTACAGCAGATCTCCTACTACCCGGAGGCGGTCGAGGCAGGCCTTTCCCAGGAGAAGCTGCAGGCCATTGACGCGGATCTGAAAGCCCTCGGATGAGCAAAACGTAGCAGGAAGCTGCGCCCGGCGAAGCTACAGATTCCCGCGGCGGCGGGCCATCTCGAAGGCGTCATCCTGCGGCGTGTAGTTGAGGATCTCATTGGTGTCGGTCATGTCCAGCCGCTTGTAGCGGTTGTTCGAAATGCCGTGAAAGTTGCCAAACATGACCTCTTCGCCCGCCTCTACTGCAGCTGCGATCAGACTTGCATTGTCCTCCATCGTCTGAATGATTTCGACGTACTCGTGGTCCCAATGGATCCATTCGGAGTCGCGCGGCTGGACCGCGCCAAAACGGAGGCAGAGTGATGAAAGGCCGTGTGCGGCCGAGTAGTAGCGGGCGAGCGCCTCGCCCCAGCACTTTGTCGCGCCGTACAGGTTGATTGGGTAGACCGGCTGGCTGGTATGCACCTGCTGATCTCGCGGATAGCCCAGCACGGCGTTGATGCTGCTGGCGTAGACGACCCGCCGGCATCCGGCCAGCCGGGCCGCTTCAAACACGTTGTAAGTGGCGATTACGTTGTTGGGCAGCAGGCTCTCCCAGGGGGCGTCCATGTTCGGGTCGGCCCCAAGGTGAACGACAGTATCGACGCCGTCAAAGAGTGGACGAACTGCGTCGAAGTCGCTCAAGTCCTGTTTGGTGAACGGGGCGTCCCTGGTATCCGCAGGCGCTACGATGTCCGTTAGGATGAATTCATAGGTATCGGCGAATGTGTTGTGGAAAAAACTGCCAATCCTGCCGGTCGCGCCGGTGAGGAGTATTTTGCGAGTCATTTTGAAGCCCCGTGTGAGATTGAAATTGCAGGCGGTTATCGCGCGCCGCCGGAACAACCCTCTTTTTCGATTACACCCACGTACTGCCCGCCGGCGCCGCCGATGAATTCAGCGACGCGCCACCCGGTTCCCTCCACGATTTCCCGCATCTCTGACTGCGAGACCATCAGGTAGTCGAACCAGTCGCCGATCAGCTCGCGGTAGCGGACGCGCAGGCGAATCTCGCCCGCCATCCGCCCTCTATCGCGGTTTCGGGCATGGTAGTTGAGATGCTCCGGCTTGTCTGTGCCATAGATGTCGAGCGATTCGGCCACGATGCGGGCATTTTCGCTTGTGAGGCTTTTGAGGCGGCGCAGCATCCACTTCGCCCGGCCGGGGTTGGCAAACAGCCCGAAGTTGTTGCCCATCATCAAGACCGTATCGAAAGTGCCCAGTGATGCGTCAATCTTGTGGAACGGCAGCCTGTGCACATTCTCCACGCCCCGCCTGCGGCAGACTTCAAGTGCGCCGGGCGACACGTCTATGCCGACGACCTCGTGACCCAGCTCCTGCAGGTACAATGCAAAGCGGCCGGCCCCCACGCCCACGTCCAGCACTCGCCCGCGCACGTAATTCATCGCCCGTTGAAAGCGGGGAGGCCATTCCGAGTACGGTGCAAAGTAGGCTGCCAGATTGTCTGTAGCGACCAGATAACCGTCATCGCGCTCGATAAACTCATTGCAGGACTCACCTGCGAAATGGTGGGTCAACAAGAGGCCGAAAGCATCCTGTGTCTGCGCGTTTTTCATCGGTCATGCTCCGGATGACTACAGGAAAACTGCCCGAACGGTGGTTGTCCATCTTACCCGCCCGTGCTATAAAGGGCAAGCGCAAGACCACGAAAACGTAAGACAATAAAAGTAACTTTTCTTTGCAAAGGAAATGACAATGGCCGCCAAGAATTCCAGCCTGATTCCGGTAGACAACGACGACAGCAGCCTCTTCGACGTCCAGACCAATGCCCAGGGTCCCACCGGCGCCTTGCCCCTGGACGAAGAGTTCCTGCGCAACGCGCCCAGCGGCGACATCTTTGGCCTCACGCAGGATGCCGGCATGGGCTGGAACCCGCGCCGCCTGCGCAACCCGGAGTTCCTGATTCTCAGCACACAGGGCGGCATTCGCGCGCCCGACGGCACGCCGGTCGCACTGGGTTATCATACCGGCCACTGGGAGGTCGGTCTGCTGATGGAAGCTGCGGCCGCAAGGCTCAAAGAGCTTGGCATGGTGCCCTTCGCCGGCTTCGTCACCGACCCCTGTGACGGACGCTCGCAGGGTACGACGGGAATGATGGACTCCCTGCCCTACCGCAACGACGCCGCCATCGTCCTGCGCCGCCTGATCCGTTCGCTGCCTACGCGCAAAGGGGTGATGGGCGTCGCCACCTGTGATAAGGGCCTGCCTGCCATGATGCTCGCGCTGGCGGCGCAGCGCGAGCTGCCGGTCGTACTCGTTCCCGGCGGCGTGACCCTTCCCCCCAGCGACGGCGAAGACGCCGGCAAAGTGCAGACCATCGGCGCCCGCTTCTCGCACGGCGAAATCACTATGGAAGAGGCCGCCGAACTGGGTTGCCGCGCCTGCGCCTCGCCCGGCGGCGGCTGCCAGTTTCTCGGCACGGCCGCGACCGCCCAGGTAGTGGCGGAGGCGCTCGGCCTCACGCTGATGCATGCGGCGTTGGCGCCCTCGGGACAGTCGATTTGGAGAGATGCGGCCGATCGGTCAGCGGTTGCCTTGGTTTCGCTACACGAAAACGAGATCGCCTGCGCCGATATCCTCACGGAGAAGGCCCTTCACAACGCGATGGTCGTTCACGCCGCTTTTGGCGGGTCCACCAACCTGCTGCTTCACATCCCCGCCGTCGCCCACGCTGCCGGACTGCCCCGCCCCGGCGTCGCTGACTGGCAGCGCGTAAACGCAGAGGTGCCCCGCCTCGTCGACGTCCTGCCCAACGGCCCCAAGGGCCATCCCACCATTCAGGCATTTCTCGCCGGCGGCGTGCCTGAAGTGATGCTCCACCTGCGCGACCTGGATCTCCTCCACCTGGACGCCCTCACCGTCCATGGCCGCCCGCTTGGCGAGCTGCTCGACGAATGGCAGAGCAGCGAACGCCGCAAGCGTCTGCGTGAGCGCCTCTTCTCGGCCGACGGTGTTGACCCGGACGATGTCATCATGGACCCCAAGACCGCGGCCGCCCGCGGCCTGACCAGCACGGTCACATTCCCCACCGGCAACCTGGCCCCTGAAGGGTCAGTGATCAAGAGCACGGCAATCGATCCATCCGTCGTCGACGCGGACGGCGTCTACCGCAAGACCGGCCCGGCGAGGGTCTTTAGCAGCGAGCGCGAGGCGATTGCCGCCATCAAAGGCAACCATGAGAAATCAGTCCAGGCGGGAGACGTAATCGTTCTGATCGGTTGCGGTCCCATGGGCAGCGGCATGGAGGAGACCTACCAGCTGACCTCGGCCCTGCGCTATCTGCCCTTTGGCAAGCAGGTTGCGCTCGTCACCGATGCCCGTTTCTCCGGCGTAAGCACCGGCGCCTGCATCGGCCACGTCGGCCCCGAGGCCCTGGCGGGCGGCGCCATCGGCCGCGTTCGGGAAGGCGACACGATCCGAATCGAAGTGGACACGGTCAACCTGCAGGGCACGCTGGATATCCTGGGCCCGGCAAGTAGCAATGGAACTGGTGTTGCTGGCAACGGGTCGGATGCGGCGGCGCAACGCGAGTCCGGTTCAGCGCTTTTGGCCGGCCGTTCTCTTCATCCCGACCTGGCCGCCGACCCGAGACTCCCTGACGATACCCGCCTGTGGGCAGCGCTGCAGGCCGTGAGTGGTGGCACGTGGGGCGGCTGCGTCTACGACACTGACCGCATCCTGGAAGTGCTTGCCGCCGGAGAGAAAGCCCTGGCACAACAGTAGAGGAAAATCAGATACAGGGCAGAACGCCTGCCGCTGGCAGTAATTCTGTGACCAGGCCTGGAGAAGACCGCGACTCAGCCGCCCGCCCGTTAAGGATCGCTGCAGTCACGGGTGAATCCGCACTGCGTACAGATGATCTTGCACTGGCGTTTGCTCACCGCGCCGCCGCACAGCCAGCAGAAAGTGTCGTCGACCGGCTCGTAGACCGGCACGAACGCTCCTTCCGCGACGTCTGTTTGATGCTCGTAACTCTCATGCTCGATGCGCCCGCCCGGGCTGTAAAAGGTGGCTTCATAACCCTGGAAGTCTCCTTCCTTGTACAGGAACTTCGCCGAGAAGTACCGCTCCCCGAACAGCCAGGGGATGAACAGCCGGTCTCCCGGCCACAGGTTCAACTCCAGCAGCCGGTCGTTGTCGACCCAGGCAAGCCTTCCCTCCAGGGAGTCGTGTAGTTGCCCGGTCCAGTGCTGGGCGAGGAAAAGCCAAACGTACCAGTCGGCCTCACCGTCGAAGTTGGGGAATGTGATCTGACCGCGCAGGGTCGGGTCGATGCAAACGAGCCCGCTCTCCTCCTGCACCTCGCGTACCACGCACTCTTCGGGCGATTCGCCCGGCTCGAACTTGCCGCCGAGACCGTTCCACTTGCCCTCGTGGTAATCGTTGGCCCGCTTGACCCTGTGCAGCATAAGGGTCTGACCGGGCCGCTGCACATAACACAGCGTTGCCAGTTTCAGGCTGCTATTGGCCATGTTCAGTACGCCGCCAGTTCCTTGCTTAGTGCGTATATCTTCTCCGCGCTGGGACGGTATGCGTCCTCCAGCGTCGGGCTGAAGGGAACAGGTACGTCCAGGCCCGTCAGCCGCTGAATCGGCGCGTCAAGCCACTCGAATGCCTCCTGTGCAATCAGCGCCGCCACTTCCGCACCCACGCCGGTATTGCCCGTGGCGCTGTGTACGATCAGGACCTTGCCGGTCTTGCGGGCGCTTTCAAGAACTGCTCCGGTGTCCAGGGGCTTAAGCGTGCGCAAATCCAGGATCTCCGCCTCGATTCCCTCTTCCGCCAGCCGGACGGCCGCCTCCTGCGCTTCCCGTACCTGGGCGCCGTAGGTGATAATCGACAGGTCGGCTCCCTCCCGCGCCCTGTGGGCCTCTCCGATCGGCACGATGTATTCGCCTCCTGGAACGGGCCCGCGCTCCGATCGGTAGAGGATCTTGCTCTCCATGTAAATGACCGGGTTGTTGTCGCGAATCGCCGCGATCAGCAGGCCCTTGGCATCGGCCGGCGTTCCCGGCGCCACGACTTTGAGACCGGGTGAGTGCGTGAACCACGCCTCCGGGTTCTGACTGTGAAACGGGCCGGAGCGCAGCCCCCCGTCACTCGGCGCCCGGATAACCCAGGGCACCGGCGCGCCCCAACGGTAGTGGTTCGTGGCGGCGAACTGCACGATGCTGTCGAAGCCGCTGGAGATGAAATCGGCGAACTGCATCTCGATGACCGGCCGCATCCCCATCAGCGCCATGCCGGTGCCCATGCTGATGAAGGCGTTCTCACACATCGGCGTGTTGAAGATGCGTTCTGGCGGGTACTTCTCCGTCAGCGGCTTCGTCACTTTGAAGGCGCCGCCGAATGGGCCGGCCACGTCCTCCCCGAAAATGATCACCTCCGGGTCGCGTGCCATCTCCACGTCCAGCGCCTCGGTGATCGCCGCGATGTAGGTCATTTCCTGCGTACTGTTCATCTCTGTCGTCCTCTGGGCTTCCGCAAATGTGCCCCTCCATTGGCAGCACGCGGACTGTTTGGCGCGTATTTTACCATACTGTGGCGGAGAATACGCCGTTCCCTGAAATCACAATCAGGGCAATCGCATCTTATCGCGTTAGTCTCTTGGGAGGCTGCCCCAAACGCATGGCCGGGCCTTGCCCCGCCCAAGCC
>VXMH01000003.1 GCA_009841235.1 Caldilineaceae bacterium SB0661_bin_32
TTTTTTCACCACAACCGCCGAACCCCACATTGCCTTTTGTCGCGTGGGCGGGTTTAGTTGAATAACAGACTTCTGCGGGTTGGGTGGGTCATGCAAGGGCAGCACAAGGGCGAGGAGGGAGTGGAGAGGAGTGAGGAGAGAGAGGGCAGGGACAAGGGCTTGGCCATGCGCGCATCATGCTCAGGCACATCTTCCCCACTGTTGCCGCGCCACTGATCGTCCTCACATCTTTTGAATTTGCCAAAATGGTCATTGCCGAAGCCGCACTAAGTTTTCTTGGCCTGGGACCGAGCGGGCTAGACTATTCATCCTGGGGCCTGATGCTGGCCGAAGGCAAGAATTACCTGGCTGTCGCCTGGTGGGCGGCAACGATTCCGGGCCTTGCCATAATGACGGCGGTTCTCTCTATCAACATCGTAGGCGATTGGCTGCGGGACAGACTTGATCCGAAATTGCAAACCTGACCCCAATGTTGGCGTCCGGCCTTTCAATACGCGATTCGTCATCAGGATGGGAGGACTCTCGCCGTGCATGCAACTGTAGAAGCAGGAGAGGCACGAAGGTGAATGAATTGCGAATTGCCCAATCGCAAGTGAATCTGCTTCAGCCGGAGTTCACTACGGATCAGCCGGATCTGCAGACCATCCTCGCACTGGTGTATGAACCGCTCATGCAATGGCGCAGCGGACGCGTCACGCCGGGGCTGGTCACCTCTTGCGAGGTCCGAAACGACGGGCGATCATGGTTGCTTACGATTCGTGATGATGCCCGCTTCCATGATGGCTCACCTTGTACGAATGAGCAGGTCGTTCAAAGTCTGGAACGGATGCGGGGGGCAGGCGGCTCATTTGGAATGGGCGGCGTTTATTCTCCCTACCTTGAACCATTGAGTTTTGAGCCAATAGGAAAAACGGAACTGCTGGCCGAGAGTTCCGCGCCAACGGGGGACCTGGCGGACATATTCGCCGCAGTGTATGTGGGGAAGCAGACGGGCACCGCCGAGCCTCCATTGGGCACGGGACCATTCAGGGTCGAAGAGTACGTGGAGGGCGAACTGCTCCGGCTGTCCAGCGTGCACAGACCCGATAATGATTCGCAGTTCTCTGAACTGATCATTTTGCAGATAGGGTCCGCGTCAGATCGGTACAGCGCGCTTCTG
The DNA here is from genome assembly GCA_009841235.1 of Caldilineaceae bacterium SB0661_bin_32. Taxonomy (GTDB): domain Bacteria; phylum Chloroflexota; class Anaerolineae; order Caldilineales; family Caldilineaceae; genus Bin5. Next base: position 1,160 of record VXMH01000003.1, read on the forward strand.
AAAGGCCAGGTAGACCTGGCGACTGGACTTGAACTGCTGCCGTCCATTCCTGAAAACGACGGGCTGACGTGGGGCAAGACCACAAACACGCTGTCTGTGACCGGTTTTCTCAACGGATATGAGATTCCTTTTTCACAGCCGGATGCCCGTTTGGCGATCAATCTGGCTGTTGACGTAGACGAAATTATCGACAACGTGTGGCCCGGACTTGCCGAGCCCGCCGCGACCGTCGTCAGCCCGTTTCACTTAGGATTCTCTGATGCCCTGCGTCCGCACGGTTGTGATCCAGAGCGCGCCAAAGAGCTATTTGACGCCTGCGACATGCCTGAAGAGCTAGTCCTGCGCACGCCTCTCGTCATTCCCGATCGCGCGCCGCAAGTGGCAGAGATGATCCAGGGGCAACTCTCCCGCATCGGCATTCGCGTCCGCATTGAAGAAGAAACAGATCGCCCCAAATATGCCCTGGACACGAGCCAGAAACGCATTGGCCATATGTCACTGTTCGATTCGAGCCCGTTAAGCACGTACCGCGTACTGCAAGAGAAAATTTCCAGCCAGACACAGGGTCTCTGGTGGCAAGGGGTAAAGGATAGCAAGGCCGACCAACTGATAAGTGCTGCCCATCTGTCTATTGACAACTGCAAGAGAAGGGAAGCCTACAGCCGCTGTCTGTCCTGGCTACACGAGAACCCGCACTGGCTGTACCTGTATCATCCCGTAAAGCTCTTTGCCCATCGGACGGAACTCTCCGGCATTGACATGGACCATGCCGGTCTGATAAGACCTGGTCCTGCGCCAAGTCGCGGCGCCTGACCTATGCGGGCCTTTCAGCAAGCTCACTCAATCACCCGACTCTGTAGTTCTTGAGCAGATCGTAATTCGGCGTTATCCCCAACCCCGGGCGGTCCGGCGCGTCCACGTTGCCGTCCGCGTCCAGCTTCATCGTTTCCTCGAAGATCTGCATGCGCAGCGGGTCCACCGTTTCACGGTAAAATTCCAGGATCAGGCCGTTATTGATCGCGCATACAAGGTGGACATGTACCTCCTGCGCACCGTGGGGCGCGATGACCAGGTCCTCTGCCGCCGTCAGGGCGGCCACCTGCATGAACTCCGTGATTCCTCCCAGAATCTGGGCGTCCGCATTGATGATCGCCGCCCCCTCGCGTTCGATCAAGTCCCGAAAACCATAGCGAGTGTATTCGTTCTCGCCGGTGGCTATCGGAATCGACGTCGCCCGCGCAACGCGTGCGTGCCCCCTGTAGTCGTCCGGCGCCACCGGCTCCTCGAACCAGAACGGCTCATATTTTTCCATCTTTCGCGCCAGCTCGATCGCCTCGTGCGCCTTGTAGGCGTTGTTGGCGTCGACCAGCAGCTTGACTTCCGGGCCGATCGTCTCCCGCACAACCCGTACGCGCTCCACGTCCTCGTTGATCGGCACACCGCCGACCTTCATCTTGATCGCCTTCGCGCCCAGCGTCAGGTTCTCTTCCATCTCTTCCGCCAGCTCCCGCAGGCCCTTGCCCTCCTCATAGTAGCCGCCCGCGATATAGGCGGGAATGCTGTCCCGGTAGCCGCCCAGGAGCTGGTACACAGGCCTGTTCACCGCCTTGCCAATCAGATCCCACAACGCGATATCGATGGCGCTGATCACGCGTGTCGACAGCCCGCGACGCCCTACCAGCTTAGGCAGCCACATGTCTTCCCATATGCGCCGGTAGTTGAAGGGATCCTCACCAATCACGACCGGCTTGAAGTAGTCGATCAGCGTCGTCGTCAGATCGCTGCCCTGACCCGACGCGGTGCCGCCTCCCCAGCCCACGCCTGTAATCCCTTCATCGGTGTAAATGTGGACCAGGTTCAGGCTGACATCCACGTAGGTGTACTTCCCGTTGCTGATCGGCTTCGGCCGCGGCCAGGCGTACCTTTCAACCGTCATATCAGTGATTTTCATTACCCGCTCCCTTTCGTGGCGTGACCGTCCGAGTCGGACGCAAATCTACAATACAGCCTCCGTTATACGTCCATTTCCCGCCCACTACAAACTTCAGCAACTCAAAACGTCCAATCCGACCTCTGGCGCGTCCTCCAATAACGCCCGCTCTCCCATACCATCCAGCCGCCACGTTGACACCCACAGACCTCTGACCGCTGCCCACTGCCGTTCCTAGACACGCCCCTACCACTCTGATACACTGAAATCCATTCCCACGTCGTCAGCAACTGCTTGCAGAAAGGTCGTGCAGTGAAGATCCTGGTAACCGGCGGCACAGGGCGGGTTGGCGCCAATCTGGTTCCCCGTCTGCTGGCCGCAGGCCACGAGATCAGAGCCTTCATCTACCCCGGCGACGCCAGCCGCGCCCACAAGCTGGACGCCTTCGCCGGCGTAGAAACGGTCACCGGCGATCTGCGCAACCCGGACGATGTAAGCCGTGCGGTCCAAGGCGTGGACGCCGTCTACCACTTGGCCGCGGCCTTCATGGCCCCCTTCGACAATCGCCAGTACCTGGAGATCAACGCGATGGGTACGCTCAACCTGCTCGAGAGCGTGCGCGCCCGCTGCCCCAATCTCCACCGCTTCGTCTATGCCAGTACGGTCGCCGTCTATCTGCGCCTTGAGGAAAACGGCCGCTACTTCGAGGAGCCGATTCGCGAGGAGATGGCCGCCCGCTACCACCAGATGCCCTATTTCCTCACCAAGTGGGTCGGCGAAGAGTTGACCATGGCCTACTACTACCAGTATGGCCTGCCTGCCGCCTCCTTTCGCTTCTCCACGATCATCGAGCCCAGCGAATTTTTCAATGAGGCCGGCCTGCCCAAACTCCTGGCCTTCAGCTCTGCATACGAGCAGCACAAGTCGATGCAAAGCAGCGACCCGGACACGCAGGCGATGCTCGACCACCTCAACGCCCAGTGGACCGGCCGCGATCATCTCCTTCTCAGCCGCAACCCCAATGGTGTCCCCTACAAAGAGCAGTTCAGCGACGTGCGGGACATCGCCCGCGGCTTACAATTGGCTATCGAAAAAGAGGAAGCCGTCGGCGAGGCGTTCAACCTGGCCGGCGGTGTGATCATCGACTGGGGAGAGGCCGTTCCCCGTCTGGCCGAACGCTTCGGCGTCAGGTACACCGACGCGCGCCTGCCGACGCCTGTCCATTACACGCTTGACCTGACGAAAATCAAGGCACGGCTCGGCTTCGAGCCGCGGCACGATCTGAACAGTGTAATCGAGACCGCAGAGGCCATTCGCCGCGGCGAAGAAACCGACATTGTACCCACCGGCATCCGCTACGGAGAGGTCTGAAGCCCGGCTAACCGCCTCTATGAGAAGGCGTGAATCCACACAGCGAAGTCGACCGCGCGGTTTGGCAGGGAGAAACAGGCGCCGGATAATTGGCAACTGGCTACATATAAACTATCGTTTACAAAAGCTTATCCAAATTCCAGCGGACAGCTCTTACTCTCAAGAGTTTCTGAGAAACCGAAAGCCTGGAACCTGAGAATCCGAAAGGCCCCGCAATGAAAATCCTGGTAACCGGCGGCACGGGCCGCATCGGCGCCAATCTTGTCACTCGTCTTCTGGACAAAGGACACGACGTCCGTTCCCTTGTTTACCCAGGCGATGCCAGTCGTGCAAATAAGCTGGATGACTTCGCCAACGTGGAAACGGTGACCGGCGACCTGCGCAACCTGGAAGATGTCCGCGATGCCGTCAAAGGGGTTGACGCCATCTACCACATTGCCGCAGCCTTCGGCGGCCCCTTCGACAACCGCCAGTACCTGGACATCAACGCCATGGGAACGCTCAATCTGCTCGAAAGCGTTCGCACGGAATGCCCCGGTCTCCATCGCTTTGTCTACGCCTGCACCGAGGCCGTCTACTGGAAACTTGAGGACTACGGCCGCTACTTCGAAGAGCCAATCACCGAGGAGATGGTGGCCCAATACCACCAGATGCCCTACTTCCTCACCAAGTGGATCGGCGAAGAGCTTGCCATGGCCTACTACTACCAGTACCAGGTGCCTTCGACCTCCTTTCGTTTTTCCACGGTACTCGAACCCAGCGAATTCTTCAACGAGGCCGGCATACCTATGCGCCTGGCCTTCAGTAGCGAATACGAGCGTTACAAATCGGTCAACAGCGATGATCCGGAGACGCAGGCGATGCTCGACGAACTCAGAGCCAAGTGGACCGGCGAAGATCAGCTCCTTCTAAGCCGAAACCCCAATGGCGTCCCCCACCTACAGCATTTCTGCGACGTGCGCGACATCGCCCGCGGCCTGATATTGGGCATCGAAAGGGAGGAAGCCGTAGGCGAAGAGTTCACGCTGGGGGGCGACGCAATTATCGACTGGGGAGAGGCCGTCCCCTGGCTGGCCGAACGCTACGACCTCAGTTACGCCGACGCACGCCTGCCCGAGGCGAACCACTTTACCCTTGATCTGACCAAGATCCAGACTCGCCTCGGATTCAAATCTGAGCATGATTTTGTCAGTATCGTCGAGACCGCGGAAGCCATTCGCCGCGGTGAAGAGACCGACGTCGTCCCCACCGGCATTCGCTACGGAGAACGCTGACGCGCTTCCCTTGCCCTCCGACCCATGCAGTGGCGCTTATAACAAGGGTGCTCCAAACAGTGGCGCTCCAAACAGTGGTGCTTCAAACAAGGGCGCCCCAAACCTGAAAGAAGGAGGAAGAGTTCCGATGAACAGCGCTACGATCTCCGCCATCGAGTGGGGCACCCTTGTGGGCCAGCGTCCCCGGCAAGCAGGCTGCAATTCCCGCCTGGCCGTTCACGGCAACGACGTCCAAGTGCCTCTGGCTCGCATAACCACGACTGACGGCACGTCGGGTTTCGGCGCCTGCCGGCCCTTGACCCAGCAGGAAGCACACGCCTATCTCGGCGAACGCGTCGACGACCTCATCGACGCCGCAAACGGCGTTGCGCCGCGCGCTGCAGCCCTGGAGTTCCCGCTGTGGGACCTGCAGGGCCAGCGCACGGGGCGCCCGGTCTACCAACTGCTGGCGGAGTCGGCCGGCAAGACCGTTTCCGAGCCCCCGCTGGTTCGCTGCTACGACACCTCCCTCTATATCGACGACCTGCACCTAGCGACCGACGAAGAGGGTGCAGCCCTCATCGCCTCCGAAGCCCGCTTCGGCTACGAGCACGGCCACCGCTCATTCAAAATCAAGGTCGGCCGCGGCGCCCGCCACATGCCCCTTCTCGAAGGCAATCGCCGTGATGCGGCCGTTATCCGCGCCGTGCGCGCCGAAGTCGGCCCAGACGCCGCTATCCTTATCGACGCCAACAACGGCTACAACCTCAACATTTCCAAACTGATCCTTGCCGAGACCGCCGACTGTAATCTCTTCTGGCTGGAAGAAGCCTTTCACGAAGACGGCGCACTCTACGAGGATCTGCATGACTGGATCGAGCGCGAGGGTCTGTCAACAAAGATCGCCGACGGAGAGGGCCTGGCCTCCCCCATGCTGCTGGACTACGCCCGCGACGGATTCGTCGACATCATCCAGTACGATATCTTCAGCCACGGCATGACCAACTGGCTGGAAACCGGCGCCCGCCTGGACCGGTGGGACGTTGGCACTGCGCCCCATCACTACGGACGCCACATCGGCAACTATGTCTCCGGCCATCTCGCCGCCGCCGTCGATGGCTTCCTCTTCATCGAGTGGGACGAGGTCTCCACGCCCGGCCTTGACGGCTCGGCGTATCAGGTGGACGAAGGGTATGTGCTCATGCCGGACGCGCCCGGTTTCGCGCTGAACCTGGATGAGGAACTCTTCCAGAAAGCTGTCGCTTCCAACGGCTTTGCCGTACGACAGTAACGGAGCCGGCCCCGACGACTTCACGCTGATTCAGCTGTCTCATCATCACAGGCGGAGCATCATATTGGCGCTGGCGCACAATTTTTTCTACAATTCCCGATAGCTGGCCGAAAGTCGCAGGAGATTCGCAAATGCGCGGCGCGCGTATTGCTTCAATTGAATGGGGAACCCTGATGGGCCGCCGGCCGCGCCTGGCCGGTTACAACGCCCGCAAAAAAGAGGACCACGGGTGGGATGCGCCCGTTCCCCTCGCGCGCATCACCACCGCCGATGGAGCCGCCGGCTTCGGCGTCAGCACTCTCACCCGCCGGCGGGCCGAACTGTTTCTCGGCTCGCCCCTGAACGACCTGATCACTGCCGAAAACGGTGTCGGTCCAAAAGCTTTCGCCATCGAGAGTCCTCTCTGGGACCTGCTCGGCCAGCGCGCCGGCCGCCCCGTCTACCAGATCCTGGCAGACCGCGCCGGCAAGAAAGCGGCAGAGCCCCTGCGCGTGCCCTGCTACGACACGACCCTGCTGATCGACGACCTGCACCTTGCCACCGACGAAGAGGGCGCCGCCCTGATCGCCTCGGAGGCCCGCTTCGGCTACGAGAACGGGCACCGCGCCTTCAAAATCAAAGTAGGCCGCGGCGCCCGCCACATGCCTCTTGAGGAAGGCAACTGCCGCGACATAGCCGTCGTCCGGGCCGTGCGCGCCGCTGTCGGCCCCGACGCCGCCATCCTCATCGACGCCAACAACGGCTATACGCTCAACATCGCCAAACAGATCCTCAGAGAAACCGCCGACTGCAACATCTTCTGGCTGGAGGAGGCCTTCCACGAGGATGATGAGCTCTACGAGGATCTGCACGCCTGGATCGCGCGGGAGGGCCTGTCGGTCCTCATCGCCGACGGCGAAGGATCCGCTTCGCCTCACCTGCTGGACTACGCCCGCAGAGGGATCGTCGACGTTGTGCAATATGACATCTTCAGCTACGGCATGACAAAATGGCTGCAAACCGCGCCCAAACTGGACGCCTGGAACGTGCGCAGCGCGCCCCATCACTATGGACGCCATCTGGGCAACTTCGTCTCCGGCCACCTCGCCCCCGCCGTCGAAAACTTTGCCTTCGTCGAATGGGATGAGCTCACCACGCCCGGCCTGGACACATCCGCCTACGCAGTGAATGACGGATATGTCAGCCTGCCGCAAGCGCCCGGTTTCGGCCTGAATCTGGACGAAAGCCTCTTCCAGCAGGCCGTGAAAGAAAACGGCTTTGTCGCGAAAAGCAGTTAACATGAACCGTCATTCAGCAGTCCGGGACCACCACATACAAGCCGCCACCATCGAGTTGAGCAATGCCTGATACCCCCTCAATGCAGGAAACGATCCGCCGTCTGCACGAATACTGGGCCGCGCACGGCTGCCAGATCTGGCAGCCCCACAGCGAAAAACTGGGCGCCGGCACCATGAATCCGGCCACCGTCCTGCGCGTGCTTGGCCCCGAACCCTGGAACGCCGCCTACGTCGAGCCCTCCTTCCGCGCCGACGACGGCCGCTACGCGGAAAACCCCAACCGCATGCAGATGCACACGCAGTACCAGGTGATCCTCAAACCGGACCCGGGAAACCCCCAGGAACTCTATCTGAGCAGCCTCGAAGCCATCGGCCTGCAGCGCAGCCGCCACGACATCCGCTTCGTCGAAGACAACTGGGAATCCCCCGCCCTCGGCGCCTGGGGCCTCGGTTGGGAAGTCTGGCTCGACGGCCAGGAGATAACCCAGTTCACCTACTTCCAGCAGGCCGGCGGCGTCAGTCTGGACCCCGTCAGCGTGGAAATCACCTACGGGCTGGAGCGCATCGTCATGTATCTCCAGCAGCGGACCGAGGTCTGGTCGATCGACTTCGACGGCCTCCACACCTATGGCGAAATCTACCGCCAGCAGGAGATCGAACACTGTATCTATAACTTTGAGTTGGCCGACGTCGAGCGCCAGCGCACCCTGTGCGATCTCTACAACGCCGAAGCCGAAGCCTGCATCGAGCGCGGCCTCGTCGCCCCCGCCCACGACTACGTACTCCGCCAGAGCCAGGCCTTCAACATTCTCGACACCCGCGGCGCCATCGGCGTCACCGAACGCGCCAAGTTCTTCGCCGCCATGCGCAGCCAGGCCCGACGAATCTCCGAGCTCTACGTCGAGCAACGCCAGCGCGAGGAGTATCCCTGGCTGGAGAACGGCGAGGGGAGGCACGGGGGCGAAGGGACGATCAACGAGAAAGCGGACGCCGCACCGCCCCAGGCATCCGAGCCCCAGTCGCTGCTCATCGAACTGGGCAGCGAAGAGCTGCCCGCCGGCGATGTCCCTGTGGGCATCGCCCAAATGGAGCTGCGGCTGCGCGAACTCCTGGACCAGGCCCGCCTGACCTACGAAGACCTATCCGTCTCCGGCACCGCCCGCCGCCTCGCGGCGCACGTCCGGGAGCTCAGCCCACGCCAGCAGGACGAAACCGTCGAACGCAGAGGCCCGCCCGCGGACCGCGCCTTCGACGCCGAAGGCCAGCCCACAAAGGCGGCCGCAGGTTTCGCCCGCGGCCAAGGCGTTCAACCCTCAGACCTCGTCGTGCGCGACAACTATGTCTACGCCGTGACAAAACTGGAAGGCGAACCCGCGGCCGCCGTCCTGCCGCAGCTCATCGAAGAGCTGCTCGACGGCATGCAGTGGGGCAGGACGATGCGCTGGAACCGCAGCAACAAGAGCTATCCGCGCCCCCTGCGCTGGATCGTCGCGCTCCACGGGTCGGAGGTCATCCCCATCTCCTGGGCCAATGTCAGCAGCGGGCGTGAAAGCCGGGGTCCCCGCTTTCGCGACGCCCAGGCGCGCCTGCCCGCCGGCGAATTCACCACCTTCACCATCGCCGATGCCGACAGCTACTTCGCCGCCGCCGCCGCCCAGGGCATCCAGCTTGACCGCCACAACCGCCGCAGCCTCATCGCCGCCGCCGTGCAAAAGGCCGCCGCTCGCGCCCGCGAGCTCGAATCGTCAGACGCCGCCTTACTGCCCCGCGGCGACTACGAGTGGGAGCCGGACGAGGAGCTCCTGGACGAGGTCACCGACCTTGTCGAAGCACCTCAGGCCGTGTTGGGTTCCTTCGAAACCCGCTACCTGGAGCTGCCGCAACCGATTCTGACCGCAGTGATGAAGAAGCATCAGCGCTACTTCCCGGTCCTGGCCAATCCCAACCACCCGGACGGCGCGCCCTCACTGGCACCCCGCTTCGTGACAGTGGCCAACGCCGACGCTCTGGAACACCCCGACGTCGTGCGCCAGGGCAATGAGGGCGTCATCCGTGCCCGCTACGCCGATGCCGAATTCTTCTACAAACAGGATACGGCCCGGCCTCTCGACTCCTATACTCAACGCCTGGAAACACTCACTTTCCACGCCAGACTCGGGTCAATGCTCGAGAAAGCCGGCCGCCTGCAGTCCCTAGCCCCCCGCATCGCCCAAATGCTCGGCGCCGGTAACGACGATGTTGAGACCTCCCGCCAGGCAGCTGCCCTCTGCAAGTCGGACCTGGTGACCTCCATGGTGGTCGAAATGACCAGCCTTCAGGGGATAATGGGCGAGATCTACGCCCTCAACAGCGGCGAACAACCCGCAGTCGCCCAGGCCATCCGTGAGCACTACCTGCCCCGCTACGACGGCGATGCCATTCCCAAGGGAAAAGCCGGCCTCGCGCTGAGCCTCGCCGACAAACTGGACAGCCTGACCGGCCTCTTCGGCGTCGGCGTCACCCCCAGCGGCAGCGCCGATCCTTTTGGCCTGCGCCGCGCCGCGTTGAGCATCGTGAACGCCCTTACCCTCGGCAAGCACTCGTTCGACCTGACTGCCGCTCTCGAGCAGGCTGCGTCACAATACGGAGCTCTTCTGTCTGACGATGCCGTTCCGCACGCCCGCGACTTCGTCCTTCGCCGGCTGGAGAGGAAATTGCGTGACCAGGGCCGCCCGCCCGACGTCGTTGACGCCGTGCTGGCCGCCCGCGGCGATGACCCCTTCGCAGCCGCCAGGGCCGTCCGCCATCTGGCCGCTGCCGTCGCCTCCCCCGACTGGGGAGAGAGCCTTACCGCCTACGCCCGCTGTGCCCGCATCGTCCGCGGCCTCGACCGCGAACTGCCACTGCAACCCGCGGCCTACCAGGAGCAAGTGGAACAGGAGCTGCACAGCGCCTGCGACAGCGCGGCCGCGAAACTGAACGGGGCCGCGGACAGCGCCGAAGAGCTGGGCCCCGTCCTGGCAGAACTGGCCGCGCCCATCAACAGCTACTTTGACGCCGTGCTGGTGAACGCCGAGCAGGAGGAAGTGCGCCTGGCCCGCCAGGCCCTGATCCAGCGGATTGCCCGGCTCCCAGCGTCGGTCGCCGATCTCAGCCGTCTGCAAGGATTCTGATCGACCTAACCGTCCATTCAAGCCGGAAGAATCAGGCTGACTGCCGGACGCAATTCGGAAACTGAAGATCCAGGGGAGAAGAAAAAATGGGTACCGACTATCTTGCAGGGAAAACAGCGAGCGACGAGCAGATTGACGCCTGGGTGGAGCAGTTTCATCGTGAAGGCTGCCTCTTCCTGCGCAATATGCTGCCGCCGGACTGGACCGACCAGATGCGCGCCGACCTGGAAGCGGCTCTGCGCGACAACCCAAACGGGCTCAACAACAAGAGCCATCGCGCCCACCTCGCCCACCGCATGTTCGAGACCAGCGCCGCCAACCTGCGCCTGTTCGACATGGAGCCGATGGTCTCGCTGGCCGAAGCGATCATCGGGACGGACTGCCACGTCATCCACAACAACTCGTTCATCTCCCCTCCCGGCGGAGGGCTGGATGGCTGGCACCAGGACGACCGGCCCCACTATATCGTCAAGGACGGCGACGCCCCGGCCAACGTGCATCTGCCCGTGCTCTTCTTCACCGCCAACTACTACCTGACCGACGTCATCGAAATCGAGCACGGCGGCACCGAAACCATTCCAGGATCACATCTCTTCGGCGCCAGCCCGCCGCGCCAGCTCGACGGCACCGAGTGGGAAGAGCGCATCCAGTACAACCTGGGGCCCGCCGGCAGCGTGGTCCTCTTCAACAACCAGGTCTGGCACCGCGGCGGCCCCAACCGCAGTCAGCGCACCCGCTACATCACCCAGGTCACCTACGCCCGGCGCATCGTCGGCCACAAGTATTACCCGTTCATGAACTACACCATGCCCGAGCACGTCTATGCCGGCGCGGATGACCGGCTGCGGCGGCTCCTTGGATTCCTGCCCCACGGCTCCTATGGATAGCAGCCGGCGCATGGGGCAACCCTGGCCCGTCCCCGGCCGCGGCATCTGACATGGTGAGGACGTGAAGGTGAGGATCTGAAGATGAAGGGAATCGCAGGCAAGCGGGTCTTTGTATCCGCTGCAGCCGCAGGAATCGGACGCGCTATTGCCGAGCGCTTCCTCCAGGCAGGCGCACACGTTCGCATCTGTGATATCGACGAAGCCGCCCTGGCCCGGCTGGAGGGCAGGCAGGACCGGCTCTCAGGCGTTCGCGCCGACGCGGCTGACCCTGATCAGCTGGCGTCTGCATTCAAAACTGTGGCCCAGGATCTCGGCGGGCTGGATGTGCTGGTGAACAACGCCGGCATCTCCGGCCCAACCGCTAACGCCGAGTGCATCACGCCCGCAGACTGGCAACGCACGATCGACGTGAACCTGAATGGAGCATTCTACTGTTCACGCCTCGCCATTCCCCTGCTCAAAGCAAGCGGCGGCGGCTCCATCATTAACATCGGCTCCACAGCGGGCCTCCACGGCTACCCGCTACGCGCCCCGTACGCCGCCTCAAAATGGGCCCTGATCGGCTTCACCAAGACGCTGGCAATGGAGCTTGGCCCCTTCGGAATCCGCGTCAATGCCGTCTGCCCCGGTTCCGTCCGGGGACCGCGCATCGAAGGCGTCTATGCCGCGAAGGCCGCGGCGCGCGGCGTCAGTGTTGAGGAGATCCGTGAAGCATTTCGTCAGAAGAGCTCGTTGCGCACGCTGATTGACGCAGACGATATCGCCGAAACCGTCCTGTTCCTCTGCTCAGACGGCGGCGCCCGCATTGCCGGCCAGGTTCTTGCCGTCGACGGCCACACCGAAACCATGCGCATGTGATCAAGTCTCACGCCAGCCCCATCGCCCTCGCCACCAGGTCTGTCCGTCCAGTTCAAACAACGCCTCAATCACCGTTCCCCAACAAACGCTGAAAACCATATACTGAAAACTCAAAACCGCCGTTCAATTGCTCTCCAGCCAGGACTGTGCTATCGTTAGTGAATTATTTCGCAGTCTGACTTGGCCGCCACGGCGTAGACGGCCCAATTGCCACTCGAGTAATTGTACCCGCTGGCTTCGACAGAATCCTGCAGGCACTGCCAGTCCGACCTCCCTCAATTCGAGAAAGCGACAGCTTTACGGTGAAGGACGAAAGAGCGCAAGGGAAGGCCCCCATCCCTGACATCGTTATCGGACGACTGCCGGTCTATTTGCGCACCCTGCGCCTTCTCGCCGATGACGGACGAGAGGTGACCTCCAGCCAGGAACTCGGGGAGCACCTGGGGATCAGCTCTGCCCAGATTCGCAAGGATCTCAGCCACTTCGGTGAATTCGGCAAGCAGGGCACCGGCTATAACATCGAATTCCTGTGCCGGCAACTTCAGAAGATCCTCAATGTCGACAGGATCTGGCCGGTGATACTGATCGGCGCCGGCTCCCTCGGCACCGCTATCGCCAACTACCAGGAGTTTGAGTCAAGCGGCTTTCGCATCGTAGCCGTCCTGGATGAGGACACGCGGAAGATCGGGCGGCGGATCGGCAATGGCCTGCGCATCGCGGATTTCGCAGATCTCAAACGGCAGGTCAAAGAGTCAGGCGTGCAGATCGCGGTGATGGCCGTCCCCGCCCACGCCGCCCAGCGCGTCGCCACGCAGCTCATCGAGGCAGGGCTGAACAGCATTCTATGCTACGCCCCCATCACACTGGCCGTCCCCGCGCACGTACGGGTCGAGTACATCGACCCTGTCGTCCACTTCCAGCATATGACCTACTACCTGCGTTGAGAATGAGCGAGCCCGGCCGCTCCGGGCCGGCGCTGAACGGCCCAATCCGCAGTTGGACACCTGGCGGCCGTCAAAGAGGCTCTTTGCGAGGCAATCCTTGCTGCCTGGGGTACTGTTTGGGGGTCTTTCGCAGCTTCTTGATCAGCAGAACACGCCGCTCCTCATCCAGCATCGGCACACTCACAGGCGAAAAGCGGACCGTTTCGCCGCCCAGAAGTTCGATGGCATTGCGCGCCTCCATGAACTCCTCGGCCGCGTGCGGACCCTTATAGATGACCGCCAATCCGCCGTGGCGTACAAACGGCAGCACATACTCGGTCAGCGTATTCAGCCGGGCCACTGCCCTGGCAGCCGCCAGATCGAACTGCCCGCGAAAACGACGATTACGGCCCAACTCTTCAGCCCTGCCCTGAACGAGAGTTACATTTTCGAGCGCCAGCGCCTTCACCACTTCGTCGAGAAATCGTATCTTTTTGGCTGTGCCGTCCACCAGGGTCAGCTTCAGGCTGGGCCACGCAATCTTCAGCGGTACGCCCGGGAATCCTGCGCCCGTGCCGATATCGACGCAGGCCAGCGCCCGCCTGGGCGGCAAAGCAGCTCCAAGTTCCTCTGCCACCAGCGGCATACCGACCAGGCAGTCCAGAAAATGCTTTTTCTGGACTTCGACACTGTCCGTAATCGTGGTCAGATTCATCTTCTGATTCCACTCCCCCAGCAGCGCGGCAAAAACGCGGAACTGTTCGACCTGTTCGCGGGAGAGCGGGATTTCCAAGGCGGTTGCACCCGAAATCAGAGTCTGCATGCGTGTATTCCAGCACAGGAGTTGAACTGTGAAGACGATCCGATACAAGTCTGCCGGCGGCATCGTGGCGCAAAGAGACCTCCTCCCCCACCTCCCCGCGGCTGAGACCTTTCTGCTCTTGCTGGACCGCCCCAGTCGCGGCGAAGTGCGCCTGCCCAAAGGGCATATCGACCGCGGCGAAAGCGCGGAGGAAGCGGCGTTGCGCGAAACCAGAGAAGAAACAGGCTTTGGCGATCTGCGCATCATCGCAGACCTGGGCCACCGTACCGTTGAATTCGACTACAAGGGCGCGCACTACATCCGGGAAGAACGCTACTTCCTGATGGAACTGCTGTCGCCGCGGCAGATAGCCCGACCCCCCAAAGACGCCAAACAGTTCCACGTCCTTTGGGAACCTCTTGCTCGCGCCGGCGACAGGCTGACCTTCGAGGCCGAGCGCCTCTTCGTGAAAGACGCCGTGACTGCACTCCGAGAACTGCCCGGCTCCTGAACTTTTCCAGACAAAAACCGGGAACGTACTCATCCCCGGTTCGTCTCAACTTAAATGGTTTTCGATTCTGGTCTGGCGGCGGCTACGCCCCTGCACTCAGGCGTGCCAGCCGCGCGCCCGTCCGCGTGCCCAGACGGTCCTCCCCGTTGCAGTTATCCCGCTACTTGCGCCGATATGTAATGCGTCCGCGTGTCAAGTCATAGGGACTCATATCGACCCTCACCTTGTCACCGAGAAAGACCCGAATGTAGTTCCTGCGCATCTTGCCCGAAAGATACGCGAGAACGACATGTCCGTTCTCCAATTCCACCCGAAACTGGGCGTTCGGCAGGGCTTCGATGACTTTGCCCTCCAGTGTGAGTATTTCCTCAGCCATAGCTCTCCATCAGTTTACGCGTGGCCGGCAGCCTTGCAGCCTGGTCTTTGAAAACCGTTCTAACGGAAAGACCGGGCCGCATTCCGCCGTGCCTTCCGGATTGCCTTTTGCTTGTTGATGCGTCGCACTTCACTCTTGGACGTAAACCAGCGCTTCTGGCGCACAATTGGCAGGATGCGCGCCTCGGCGACCGACTTCCGAAACCGCCGCATCAGACTTTCCTGTGACTCTCCTGGCCTCAACTCAACGCTAATCGAACTCACCCCCTTCAATACGTAAATGCAAATCGGACAAAACAAGCCTGCCAGCCCATTTTTCTTCTGTAGACTGGCAGGCTGCGCAATTATAAACGACCGTGGGCTGCGACTGCAAATGCCACTTCAGGTTCTTTCCTCCGACCCATCTGTCGCGTCATCCTCGGAATTCTCTTCTCCCGAAGTCTCTTCCCCGTCCTCCGATTCCGAATCCTCATCCGTCTCTTCTACAACTGCCTCTGCTTCATCAACGGCCGCCTCTGCTTCGTCAGCGGCCGCTTCCGCCTCATCGACCGCAGCTTCGGGTTCGTCAGCGGCGACCTCCGCTTCAGCAACGGCAGCCTCTGGCTCCTCGGCCGTATCGGCCTCAAAGCTCTCTGCCTCCGACTCGAGCAATGCCTGCCCCACAATTTCGTCGGCCTGCCGGCGGCTCAAGCCGATGCGCTGCCGGTCCGGGTGGATGCGCAAAATCTTCACCGGTATGCGATCACCGCTGCTGACCATCTTGAGCGGCTCAGCAACTGTGATATCTGCCAGCTCACTGATATGGATCAACCCTTCGATCCCAGGCTCGAGCTGAGCGAATGCGCCAAAATCGATCACCCGTGTAACCGTGACCAGTATCGTGTCATTTACCCTATAGCGCTCTTCGATGCTCTCCCAGGGATTCGACAGCAATCGTTTGCGGCTCAGCGCGATACGGCTTCGTTCCGGGTCCAGGCGTAGAATTTCGACCTGAATGCGCTCGCCCACCTTCAAGACGTCGCGCGGGTGGCTGACCGGAGTCCAGCCGATCTCGCTGACGTGCAGCAGCCCGTCCGCGCCCCCGATATCAACAAACGCGCCAAATGGGCGCAGGCTGCGCACTTCACCATCTATGACTGCGCCGACCTCCAACTCTTCAAACAGCTGTGCTTTGCGCCCGGCGCGGTACTCGCGTTCCGCCAGGCGGTAGGAGAGCACAAGGCGGCGGCGCTGCCGTTCCACTTCTATGACCTTGACGGGCAGCTCCTGGCCCACAATCTGTTGCAACCGCTCGTTGCGCTGCTCTTCGTTCATATTGCGGGGCAGCCCCACGATATGAGAAGCCGGAATGAACCCTCGCAAATGGTCGAAATCGGCCAGCAGACCACCCTTGTTGAAGCCAACTACCTTCCGGACCGTGATCTCACCGCTTTCAAGCATCTTTTCCGCTACAAGCCAGTCTTTTTTCTGTAATGCGTCTGCAATGCTCAAAACCAACATTCCTTCGCTGGTTGTAAGCTTGCTCACCACGACCGGGACCGTCTCACCTTCCCGCAGCGTGTCAACATATTCTTCTTCGAGCCGGTTCAGGTCCGATTGGGGTACAATACCGTCTCGCTTGGCGCCAATGTTGACCAGCAATTCATTCGACCGTACTTCTACAACGATGCCTTCTCGGAGATCGCCTCGTTCCGGCAAACTGAGGTCCTCCTCTTCCGCGAGGTACTGCTCAAAAAGCATCTCGTCGGTCTGCTGCTCATCGTCGGTCTGCTGCTCATCGTCGGTCTGCTGCTCCTGACCGGCCTCTGGCTCTTGACCGGCCTGCAGCTCTGGATCGGTTTGCTCAACTTCGGTGTTTTCGGCGTCGTCGCCTAACTTCTCTGACTCTGACATCATCGATCTGCCCACCTGTGGTTTGCGTAGTAGTTCGCAAGAAGGTTTGGCTGCCGACATGGCAGGCCAAAACCCCAGGCCACTGTGACCGCCCTGCTCTGTCTACCTATATCCCTCCATTATAACAACCTGTTCAGGTGCAGTCAAGCACAAAAAATATCGCCAGTTGCTTCTCAGATCTTGAAATATTTACGGGAAGATCCAGGCGCGGAGGACCTTCCCGAACATCATCTGACACCGATTCGAGCAATGCGATGATATCCAATATCGCTATTTGGCCTCAGGGGCGTCCTGCCCTTCCTCGCCAGAATCCGGCTGCTCTTCCTGTAAACCGGCAAGCGCGTTCCGTATCTGGGTCCACGCCCGCTTCAGCAGGGGAACAGCAGTTGCCTCTGTGCCCTGACGGGCAAATTCGATTTTCACAAAGCCGTCTGTCAGACGCGCCGCCGCGGCCGCGTCCTCGCTCTCTACCTGAGTCCCCAATCGCGCCTGAAAACTGTACGGCGTTTCCCCCGGCCGCCGCCGCATGCCGTGCTCCGCCGCGCTCTCCAGCGTCGAAACATAGAAATACCGTACCTGTTCATCCGGCGGCAAACGGCCCAGCATCAACTCATCCAGCCAGCGGCGCACTCGCGAGCGGCCCGTCTTGCCACTCTCTTCTTCTTGCGGCGACAATCTCCTCGTGCGCCATTCGTTGAACGCATCGCCAATCTGCTTCCAACCGCGCAAGAACTGACGCAGCCAGGCCAGTATCAGCTGGAAATTCACGCCCCGCCCCTGGAGATAGATATAGGTCGCGTAGCCAAGCAGAAGGGCGATGATGATCCAAAAGACCGTACCCCCCAGCCACGGCGGCGCCTCCGCCGGCTGGACCTGCTCGATCTGCGGCGGAGCGATCTCCGGGCGCTCGCGCGCCGGCTCCTCAAGAATCTCATCGTCGCTTCCAAACAGAAGGGCAATCAACCCCATTATCAGGCCCAGGAGCAGGTAGACCGCTCCCGATATAGCCCGGATAGCCAGACCCATCAGCTGCGCAAGCCGGAACGTCCCCCCCAGCGGCATCAGAAAGGCCGCTGCCCCCACAACCAGAAGCAAACCAAAGGCATAGAAGGGCCAGTTTCGCACGATTGTGGATTCGCTGGGCAGCTTTGCCAGTTGCCACCTCGCCCGCAAGGCCGCCAGATGTCCGAACGTCAGCAGCAGCAGACCCAGCACAAAATAGACGATCGCGGCCCCGATGACGCCGCCCGCAATATCCTGGCGCACCAGGGCAAAGAATCCGTTCGAGCCCATCCCCACCTGGCTGGCCGCCGTCAGCACGATCAGCAGCATGCCCCCTATCGCCCAGCGTTCACTGAACCGGCGCACCAGCGCCCCCCGGTCACTCTGTATGCGATGATCGTCGCCGCTGATCGGCCTCGAAGCCGCCTCCAGATCGGCAAGCTCGTCCGCCTGCAGGCCCATTGCCAGAAAGTCGTTTGTCACCAGTACCGCCATGCCCCAGGCGATCAGGATAAACAGCGCGTTGATGATGAACTTGAGGGTAAGAAAAACTCCGAACGGCTGTAGCACCATCGCTGCCGGCGCCGGCCATCCCTCGACCGTCGCCCACAGCGCGATCCGGGCCACAAACAGGATCAGCCCCAGCTCCGAAAGACGAAAGGTCGCCGAACGCCGCTGCCGTTGCTCCGGGCGCACCAGCATCGTCGTCGTATACCCGCCCACCAGCGCCGCCCCAATCGACGTAATCCGCAGGATGTTGATGTAGGCTGCCGGGAGCCCCGGCCCAATGTGCCGGACGAATGAAGTCAGCGCCACCAGCAGGCAGCCGACCAACGCCGCGATGACCGCCGGACGCAGCAAAGAGTCCTGCCAGGCATGGTCGAAACCCGCCTGATGTTGGGAGCTCTCAATCTCTTCCATCTGTCCTGAAACCAGTCTTAATTCACATTACTGCCGAGAAGCAACGAAGCAAGCTCCGCCTGGTAAGACGCTTTGCCCCGCCCCTGAGCTCTTTCAATCTCAAACCCTATGTACCGCCGCCCCATAGAGTACTCACTGACCACTGACTACTCTATCCCTGCAGCTTAAGCAAATCCGATTCCCAGATCGTCTGATGCGACGTAATGCCCAGCGCCTCAGCCTGTTCCTGCACGCGCTTGAACTGCGGCTGCAACGTGCACACCAAAGCATACACGTTGAGACCTCGCCGGTACATGCCGTGCAACACCCAGACCAGGTTCTCCGTCAAGCGCGGCGTCACCACCACCAGCGTAGACCCCCAGCTCAGATGCGCCACCCGCCCCGGCAGCCACGTCGGAAGCGCAATCGGCGAGCTCCATTCCTCCTCACCCGTGCTCTCGGACGACGTCCCCGCCGGCGCGCTGCCGTTCCGTTTCGACGACTCTTCCTCGGCCTTGCGCATGTCCCGCAACTGGATGCGCGCCAGGATCTCAAGAATCCCCATCAAATGGCCGCGTCCGTTCCGGGAGGGTACGGCCAGCACCTCTGCGCCTGAGCGGGGATCCTCCCCGTTGCTGAGAAACCCGACCTCCTGCCTCTGCTCCGCCACATGGCTGGCCACGGACGCCGCCAGCACCACCGCCCACTCGCTTCCGCTGTACTCTTCCCTATAGGGGAAGGCGCTGCGGTCCAGGTCGAGTACGACCGTTGTGCTCAAGGCCATCGAGGGCTGGAACTTCTTCACCAGCAGCGTGTCCTCGTGCGCGCTGGCCCGCCAGTGGATGTTTCGCATGCTGTCGCCGCTCTCGTAGGGGCGGACGCCCGCCATACGAGTCGGGTCCTGGTAGAGGCGGTGCGGGCTGCGCATATCGCCGAAAGGCAACAGGCTGGGCAGACCCAGATCCGCGAGAGAGTAGACCTTGGGGTAGACCGTCAGCAGGTGAGCGCTTGTTTCCTGCCAGGAGGATTCGGCGAAACCAAACAGATCGCCGGTCTGAAGATTGAGCGGCCCGATCTCATAGTAGCCGCGGCGGTGGCAGTGCAATGCAAACTGGCGCCTGGTCAGCGAACGGCCGCCCACGCTGATCACGGTGCTGTACTGCTCGACCGCTCTCAGGTCAATCGGGACGTTCTCCTGGAGCCGCAGCCAGGGGATCGGCAGGCGGCTGCGGTTTTGAAAATTTATGTCGCTGTGGATTCTTTCGCCGGCAAATGCTTTGGCCGGTACCCGTCGCGATACGTTCAAGTTGCGCAGACTGCGCCTGGTCCACCAATGACTGATCAGCCAAACGCCTCCCACCACGTAGAAGACGTAGTAGATCCAGTCCATTCGCAGAAAGACCGCGAATGCGAACAGAAAAAGAAGAAGAAAAAAGAGATCGAACAACTGTCTATTCCTGTCCCCCGGTTGCGGGGGCCGCCGCCCAGTCCTCCGTTTCGTCGCCCAAATTGAGTGCGGTCGCTTCCAGCAGTTCGGTGATGATCTGTTCGGCCGTGCGTCCCCGCAGCGCCGCGTCCGAGCGCACGATGCAGCGATGCGGCAAGGCCAGCGGCGCGAGCGCCTGCACGTCGTCCGGCAGCGCGTAATCCCGGCCCCGTAACGCCGCCCTCGCCTGCGCGCCGCGGTAAAGCGCCAGCGAACCGCGCGGGCTCGCGCCCAGCGCCAAGTCCCCGTGGCTGCGCGTCGCCTGGACCAGGCCCACAATATAGTCGCGGATGCTGTCCGCCACCGTCACGTCCCATATCTGTTCCGCCAGCTCAGGCAGCCTGTGCCCGTCGACAACCGCCTCCAGCGTCTCGATCGGATGCCTGTGCCCCAAACTGACCAGCATCTCTCCCTCCTCCTCACCCGACAGGTAGCCCAGGTTCAGCTTGAAGAGGAACCGGTCCAGCTGGGCCTCCGGCAGGGGGAAAGTACCTTCATATTCCACCGGGTTCTGGGTGGCAATCACCATAAACGGCCGCGGCAGCGGACGGGTCAGTCCATCGGCCGTGATCTGCCGTTCACCCATGCACTCCAGCAGCGCGGCCTGCGTACGCGGGGTCGCCCGGTTTATCTCGTCCGCCAGCAGGATATGGGTAAACGCGGGGCCGGCGATAAACTGGAACTGCCGCGTCTCCTGGTTGAAAATGCTCGTGCCGGTGATGTCGCTGGGAAGGAGGTCAGGCGTGCACTGCAGACGGCGGAATTCCACACCCAGGCTCAGGGAAAGCGCCCGCGCCATCATCGTTTTGCCAACGCCGGGCACATCCTCAAGCAGTACGTGACCTTCACACAGCAACGCAATCAGCAGGTGCTCGATCACCACCTCCTTGCCTACGATTACATCGCCGACATTATTCATGACTCCGCGCGAGAAATCCTGTGCACTCTGCATGCAACGCCTCTGTCTGTGGTACGGGGCGGGCCTCATCATCGCGCCGGTCCGGCGCGTCATGCGCCGCCTCACAACTGGAGAACACGCGCGGAGACGCGGACAACCGGGGCGCAGATTGAATTCTGATGGGCGTACAATATCCGCCGATTGTACATCACTCCCCTGAATACGGCGAACTTGCCGCCCCTCAAACAGGCCCGGCCGACAGTTCTGCCCGCGCCGCGCCGAGCTGATAAAACAAAGAGTGCGGCAATCGCAGAATCGGCTGATTTCTTTGACCTGACAGGCGCTTTATGCTATCGTCTTCTAGCGTGCGCAGCGTTTCCTGCCCCCGTAGCTCAGAGGATAGAGCAGAGGTTTCCTAAACCTTTGGCCGTAGGTTCGACTCCTACCGGGGGCGCTCTCATACTCAACAATTCGAGGACACGGGCAGCTGCAGCGCGGCGGGCATCGCGCCTGCGCGTCCCGCCGCGCCGCCTGTCTCTTGAGGGGAACTGCTAAGCTTGCGTCGTGAGCGGATACAGATCGCGGCCGAGACGCCGGAAAGGCAGGTCGCGCAGACTGTGGACGCTCGGCTCGGCCACCACGTGGATCGCGCCCGCCCAGGACTCGAATCCGGCGCGAAAATGCGTGCTTGATTTTACGCAAATGTACTGCATCTGCCGCGGGTCCAGATCCAGCGTCCGCGCGAAGGCCAGATCGAAGGGCTGTTCCCGCCCGCTCACCAGCAACACGTGGATTCCACCCTGAACGACGTGCGCCGACGGGCCCATGTTCCCGCTCAGCCCCGCATACATCGGCCCGTCATACCGGAATACCCCGTCAGACAGCGCCGCAACCTCCACCTCCATCGGCACCGGATCTCCCTGCAACGGCGACGACTTTCCGCCCACCTCCAGGGCCAGCCGGGCGCCGACGCCTGCCTCGTGACAGAGCGCAGCGGCCTCGGGGTCGACAATGTAGAGCACGCAAGCGTCCTCCAACTGCATGTCGACAAAGGTTTGCAGCACGCCCGTACTGTCACCCGGCGAACCGCCGCCCGTGTTGTCCTGCAAATCCGCCAGAATGATCGGGTAACGCCCGGCCGTCCGTGCTTTTTCCAGTGCTGCGCGCGCCGGCAGCAGCTCCAGCTGCCAGTCCTCCCGCCGCGCATAAATCCACTCTCCCAACTGGTCGGCCTGCTCCTGGGCCAGCGCCTGGTCATCGTCGGTCACGATGTAGACCGAGGCGCCCATATCCGGTACGTCAGCCAGGAAGAAACAGGTCGCGATCGAGCCGCACACGACACCCGGCAATGACTCGATCCGGTGCAGCTCAGCGATTGCATCCCGCATCGGCGGATGCGCGGTCACCTGGTTGAGCCCCCAGACCATCGGAACCTGGTGCAAAGCCATCGTCGGCTGCAGACCCTCGCGCACGATGCGCGCCAGCACATCCGCGCACTCGCGGCCGCGCGCCGCCATGTCGACCTCCGGATAGCTCTCCCGCCCAATCAGTACATCCGCCATCGCCACCATCTGCTGCGATACGTTCGAGTGAATATCAAGCTGCGCCAGAACCGGCACCTCCGGACCGACTGTCTCGCGCACCGCGGCCAGCAGATGACCCTCCGCATCCCCCAGCCCATCGGGCGCGTCCAGATCCCCGACCGACATAGACCCGTGCAGTTCCAACAGTACGCCGTCCAACGGCATCGCCTTCTCGATCCCGTCCAATATGCGGCCCAACAGCTCATCATACAGCGGCCGAGGCGTCGGCGCGCTCGGGTGAGGTTCTCCAAACAAGGTCGGAATCAACTCGAAGTCGTGCGCTCTTGCGCCGTCGATAAAGCCGCCGATCGGCGTATTCGTCCCCGTAAACGTACGCAGGATCTCATCGTCCTCGAGCAGGAATCTCTCCCGATAGCTCCCTATCGTCGTCGGAACCGGCGTAAACGTACTGCTCTCGTGACTGAGCCCGCCCGTCGCAACCCTCATCCCACGCTCCCCTCCTGAAGCCAGCTTCTCACACAGAACCCCTCACCTTTAACTCAGTCCACTCGCCCTCGGCCGTAACCGACCACTAACCACTGGTGTCCTCAGGTTCAGGCAGCACGAGCCCGTGTACAAATCCGCCGTCAACCCGCAGGATCGAGCCGGTCGCGTAGTCGGCATCGTCGCTGGCCAGATAGGCCGCCGCCTTGCCAATGTCTTCCGGCACGCCTATCCGCCCCCAGGGGATGCGCTTTCCGCCCTCCGCTATCTCCTCCTCACTGTAAAAGCTGCGTTCACCCGGCGTATCGATCCAGCCGGGATTGATCACGTTGACATTGATGCGGTCCCCCGCCAGCTCGGCCGCCATCGTACGCCCCAGATGGTTGATCGCCGCCTTCGACATGTTGTAAGCGCCGCTGTCCGGGAACGCGATCTCCTCGTGCACAGAGCTGATAATAACGATCTTGCCGCGGCTGCGCGCTGTGAGCGGCTGCTTCAGCATCTGCTGCGCGGCCAGCTGGCACGTGTGGAAAACGCCGAACTGCGTAACTTCAAAGGTGCGCATCACGTTCTCCCACTTCGCCTCCACCACCGGCTCGCGAATAGAGACTGCCGCATTGGCCACTGCCACATCTATCCGTCCAAAGCGCTCGACCCCGCCCTGAATCATCGCCGCGATGGCATCGCGGTCGGAAACGTCGGCCTGCCACACCAGCGCCTCACTCCCCATTCGCCGGATCTCCTCGGCCGCGCTTTTGGCTTCGGCCTCGGATGTACGGTAATTCACCACCACGTTCGCGCCCTCCTCCGCCAGGCAAAGCGCGATGCCGCGCCCAATACCAAGCGACGCGCCGGTGACCAGAGCCGTCTTTCCTTCAAATCGTCTCATCACAAAACTCCGTTTCTAATGCACTATCTTTCGAGCAAAGAAACCGCATGATCCTCGAAGAGTGTTCTTCGCGTCTCTTTGCGGATAATCCTCAACTGAACCAATAGGAATACAACTCCGACTGCCACAAATGGAAGCGCAAGCGGACCGTCTGCCCCGCCAGTTCCCTCAACCCGCGCCCGTCGCGCCACTGAACGCATTCGTCAATACTATCCATCATAATCGGTACGCAATCATTCTTCGCGTAGCCATTAACAGGCTCCCCGCTCCCAGCGTCAATCACCTCGGTCAACACGCGGCCCCGCCATGAATCCGCGTTCACGTGCAACGTGTCGCCGCTGACTTCAATCGGTTTCGTCAGCACCGACCCCCACTCAATGCCTCCCTTGAGCGAAACGAACCCGTCCATCCGCAGCCGCGCCATGCACATTGCGCTGCCGTCCAGGTAACGCCTGTTCAGGACGTCCTCAATCGAAAGATTGCGATAGCGGAAGCCCATATAGTAGAACCACAGCTCATTGTTGCGCTCCACCGGCCTGTTCAGAATCACGATCTGGCCCGTATCATACGTCTCGCCGTCGCTGACGGGGGACAGCTCCATGAACGGCGCCCGCCCTGCCACCCGCTCCCAATCCAGCAGATTGCGGCTGGAGGCCAACTCCACCGACTTGCGGCTGTCAACGTTCTCATACATCGGTGGGTGTTTCCCCGCCCAATGGTGCATCACCGGCATCGCCAGGTAGATCCCCTCGTAGGGAAATATGGGGAAGTTGTAGACATCCGTCCGCCACTCTTCCGGCCGGTTATAGATCGGGCTGCGGTAGGCCGGGTCGTCGAAGAACTTCTGCAGCCGTTCAAAACCGTTCTCCTGGTCGGTCTGATCGGCATGGAATATCAGCCCGTGCTCCTCCCAGTCCGCGAAATTCTTGCTCGTGTACAGCTGCCAGGAACGACCGTAAGGCCCGTTTCGTTTGGCCGCGGCTATGAACAGCCTTTGTGTCTCGTCGTAAGTCAAGTGAGACTCATCATGGCTGTGAAGAGAGGGAATATCCAGCTCTTCCCACTGCAAAAAGTCTGCCGACACCATCGAGCGTAGTTCGCTCTCCCCGTAACGCAACCCCTTGAAACGCCGGCTTGGGTCCGGATCATGCGGATCGTGTACCGGCCCTTGCAGCATGCCTTGCGCGCTGGGCAGGATGTTGTTCTCCAAGCCAACCGGTGTGCCCCGCCAGGTCAGTGCAGGATAGTCGTACAGGCCCAGGCAGGGCTTCTCCCAGTTCACGCCGTCCTCCGAAGTGGCGTAACAGGCGTACCTCTCAACGACGGCCGCCGCGCCCGTAGCATCAAACTTGACTTGGGGATCCAGCCCCTCCGCGCCGGTCAGGTAGATCATCTTGAAGATCCCCTCGTCCGGCAGCCACACCGGCGAAGTTCGTACCTGAATCGAGTTGTTCTCCCAGCGGTACTCCGGCCGGATCACGACGTTGTCACGCGCCTTCTGCGGCTGGTGCAGCTTGCGCGCCAGATTGTCGATCGCCTCAATCTCGTGATCGTCAATAAAGAGATGTTTCATTTCGGACCCTCTTTCGTGGCAAAGACTGTCTTAGAAGTGCCCTTCGTCCCTTAACATGTACAGCTGCGATGAACGGTCGGCCAGCGGCAGCTTCACCGGAACGTTCCCCTGTCGCTGCGACTCGTAAATGCCCATCACCATCTCCAGCGAGGTCACCCCATCCTCTCCGTTCGAGCTCGGTTCCCCCCCATCCTCGATGCAGCGCACCAGCTCCTCGACCGCCAGCTGGATCGAGCTGGCCTCTTCGATTTCCGGAAAGGGCCGCGGCTCCAGCGTGAACCACTCAATCCGAGAGTCCGGCTCATTCAGGCGGTCGGTGGTATCCACACCCAGCAGCCACTGGTTGCCCGCATATTCCAGGCTGATTACGCCATCTGTACCTTGCAGCTCAAGTCCGAACCTCGCATACCGGGTCAACTCGTTGGCCATGCAGACCGCGCTGACCCCCGAGTGGAAGCTGAAGATCGCATCGCTGATATCCTCCACGCGAAACTCATGGCGGCGGCGCCGGTGCGCCGTGCCGACGACCGATTTGACATCGCCCGCATAGATTCGGAAGAGGTCCATCGTATGCACCGCGTCGTGGATCAGCGGCCCCTCTTCGTCCGCGGTCCACGCCGGAAACGGCTTCACTCCCTGGCAGATGCCCAGCATTGAAATCAGTTCACCAATGGCGCCGTCATCGAGCATCTCCTTCGCCTTGATGAAGGCCGGGTTCCAGCGCCGGGAATGGTTCACCGACAGCACGCAGCCCGTGCTCCGGCAGGCCGCCACAATCGCGTCCCCATCCTCCAAACTCAGCGCCAGCGGCTTTTCACACAGAATGCCCTTCGCCCCGTTTTCGACTGCGGCCTCGACGATGTCCCGGTGCAGCCCCGGATGCGTCGCCACGCACACGATATCCAGCTTCTCCTGTTCCAGCATTTGCCGGTAGTCCAGGTAAAGCGCGTCCACATCCCACATTCGCCCGAAGACCTGCAGATGCTCATTGCCCCGGCTCGCGCCCGCGACAAGCTCCGTCTGCGCGCACACCGCCAGCCCGCCCGCATGCGTCAGCGGCGTAGGCGGGTCCGTTTCCCAAAGAGTGCCAATGCGGCCGCAACCAACCAGTCCGGCGCGATAGGTATTCATGAGTTTCCTTTCTGTGAATTTCTGAGGTATTCCTGTCGAAGGTCTTTCGTTTCGCTCAGGAAGACTGCGCAAGCGGTAGTTTTCGATTCAACTCCTGAGGGCAAGAGCCAGATTCCCTGGGCGATTACAACGCGCGATTTTGACAGTCAGTCGTTGGCCCCGAAAGATTACTTTGAGTCGGTTTAGTGTTCGGAGCTGCTTTGGATGGATTCGTTTGCCATAGAACAGGATCGGAAGGCAATCGGATTCAATACCTTGCAACGCAACGCGTATAGCGAAGTTTGCACCCTGCTGTAACTGCTCATGCACTTCCGAAGCATTAACATTGCCCCCCTTCAATTCCGTTGGAACTGTGACGAGTTTTCCGTCAGAATCGAACAGGAAGAGGATTAGGTCACAGCGACTTCCTTCAAACTCTTTGGCTGGAAAGGCAAGATCTGCGTCCACAGTGATACGCTGTGAAGGTACTCCATCCAGGTATACCCTGCAACCCTCACGTCTGTGCGACCGGCTAAGGTTCTCTTCTCCTATTCTGGACCTGATCGTGTCAAGGACTTCACTCCTGCTCACGCGCAGCGGCTCCTGCTAGTTCCTGGAACTGGTTTTGCAGGGCCGCTGATCGGTTATAGAGTGCTTCGGCCACTCCTTCATACTCCTCCGGCTCGATTCCTTCGCTGCGATCAAATGGTATCTCCTCAATTGTCGAACCCGAAGAGCCGTCATTTTCTCGGAACAACCAGACGCCAACTTCACTGGGCAGAAGCGCACTGGATTCGGCCTGAACGCTCTCATGTTTTTCCGAAATTTCCTCCAGCTCCCCCTCTCGCATCAGGTTTGCGATCTCCATGAGAAGCCAGTCGCTGTGGGTTGTTACAATTACCTTCACCCCAGCGCGAACGAGGCGAGCCAAGGTCCTTGCCATCTGTGTCTGGGCAGCAGGATGGAGATGTGCTTCAGGTTCCTCGATGATGAGCATGTCGCCTGGGGATATTGCGCCGCGCAGAAACAGTACAACGGGCGCAAGTTCTGACACCATAGATGATGCCCGTGTCAGACGAATGTCCTCCTCGGTCTCCCGTGGCCGGTAGACAAACTCCGGATATCCCCCGGCCATGGATCGATTCGACCTAATCTGCCCTGCAAGTGTTTCTCGCTCTAAGGCATCCGCGGCATTGGCCACTGAACCCTTGCTGCTACGGTCTTCGTCCAAGAGGATCAGCTTTTGCATGAAATCTGACATCACGCCAGAAAATGTAGGGAGTTCTGGAAAGCGCTCCATTCCGACGCGAGTTGTCCGCGCTACCAAAGAGCTGGCGATAACGCGATGGCTCTGCATTATTCCACTACGGGCGGCCGGCAAGTAGTGAGTTTCACCATACCAGCCCGCAGCACTAGCGAGGTGCTTTTCAAAAGAGTCAAGAAGAAAAGGGCTTGTTATCCAAGCATCTTCTCTGAGAGAGTCCTCAAGCAATTGTTGAAATTGCTGCAGTTCTCGCCTGATTCCTAGCTCTTCAGCCGACCATCCTTTTGGAAGAAGTACAATGTCTTCAATCTTGCCACCTGTAGATAAACCTGAATCAGTAACACACAACGCGTATTTCCACAGTTCTTGCTTCGTCTCGCTGACCTTAAGGGAAATCTCCATTTTTGTGCTTGCGGGAAGCCGAACCAGATCGGAATATGATTCGAGATCGAAGCAGCGCTCCAGTTCATCTCCAATGAATTCACCCAAGGAATAAGGATCTCCTATGGTGATCCAGGCGGTATCTTGCAGATTAATGGGAAAGTCCGAGAATGTGAACTGTCTACCCTCCGCGTCCAATTTTGCCCTAAAATCTTGGATATCCTCTTCCTTGTTAAAGGTGTATTCACCTGGCAGGTTGAAATCCAAACTAAAAAAGGGACGCCTTTCATGATCTATAACCGGAAGCCGACGAAAACCACCCATGATCCGCCGCAAGGCATAAACCAAAACGGCAAAGTAAGTCTTTCCCGTGTTGCTGGGACCAACAAGAACTGTCAAAGGGCGTAAGTCTACGGCCCCACTCTCGATAGGCCCGAAGTTGCTCACCGAAACGTGGAAGTCCGGCTGGCCTCCCCAATGAAGACCACGGACTTCGGTAGTTTCGTGTTCGCACATTTTGAGGCTCCTGTCTTCCCCAATTCGTTAATCTTCCCCGAGCGCATTTGAGTGTTTGGCTTAACCACACTCATTACGAGCCGGCGGTCCTTGCACTGTGACAACTGCTCAGTTTGAATTCAAATGGTCCGTACTCGTTCATTTCATTAAACGTGCGCCTCGCACTCCCCGTGTGCTGTCTTACCGCCTTCAACACTTGGTCTTGAGACGAAAGTGCTGCTCCAGATGCTGCCATACTACCAGTCCACGTAGGCGGTGGACAAGTCATTCCAAAGGAGGCAATTATCACACCCGCGAGATCCGCCGTCGGAACGGCCACCGGTAGCGCAACCTCTGCCGCTCCCTGTACTCCTCGTCCCCCGGCGTCGGCGCCGTGACCCGCCCAAACATGACCCAACCCATTACCAGGAAAACAACACTCAACAAAAAGACTGCGCTGTGCGGCGCACCCAGACGCAGCAGTCCAACCGTCACCAGCGGCGCCACCAGTCCCCGCAGCCCCACCACAGTCGACTGAATCGCCGCATACTCCGTCACCCTCTCCGGGTCCGCCAGCTGGATTCCCGCGCTGATCCGCCCCAGCTCGAAGCCGGCCATCCCCAGACCCCGCGCAATAGCCGACGGCAGCAACATCCACAGGCTCTGTGCTGACATGTAGGTGAGCGGCGTCACGATTGATATCGCCGAGATAGCCCGTACCACAAACAGACCGCCCCGCTTGTCGATCGTCCGCCCCCATAGAAGATAGCTGAAAAACCAGGTTAAGGACTCCACCAATCCCAGGAGTCCAATCTCCGAATAGGAGAGCTGCAGACGGTCCACCTGCACAACCGGATACAGCGGCCAGCTCAGCAGCCCGCCCAGCCCAAACAGCGAGTAACTGAGCAGATAGATGGCGAAATTTCTGTCGCCGCGCACGATCTGCCACAGATCGGAGAACGCCTTCGTCTGGCGGGGCGGCAATTCCCCCTCGTCGAGGTCAATGCGCGTGAAGAGATACGTGGCCAGAATGCCAAAGAGCGCCCCGATAGGGAAGAGCACCTGGTACCCCACCCTGTCCAGTGCCCACCCTGCCAGCGGCGTGACAAGGAGAATGACGGAAACGCGCCCCATGCGCACCGTCGACATCACTTTACCCCGCCCGCTCTCGGGATAAATCTTCTGGATCACACGCGTATAGGCCGGGATAGTAAACGCTTCCAGCAGCCAGAACACAATGCCGATCGCCATCAGCTGCGTCGCGCCCGTCACGAACGCCGTCAGCAAGAACAGCGACCGCCCCAGCAGCCAGCAGAAAACGATGATGTTGATCGTTCGCCGCCGCCGCATCAACACGATGCTGAACGACGTGAAGACCGACCCTACAAAGAGAAGTGCCGTATACAGCGCCAGCATATCGACGCTGGCGCCCATACGGCGCAGCACAACCTGCGTGAACGGCATGATACAGGCATAAAAAACGCCGTAGGCCAGCGACATCGAAAGCTCGATATGCATGACCCGGCGTACAGTGGGCGACAGTGATCCGGCAAGGGCCGTCTCAACCCAAATGACGGTTCGGCTCAGTAATTCTTTTGTCTTCATCTTTGCTCCAGCCTCGGGCACCACCAACGCCTGGCGTCTTGCGTGCGACCTGTTCTCAGAAATCTACTTTCGGACCGGAGCGTCCTACAAGCGACAACGGGCGAACTCGTCCCAAAATTCAACAACCCGGCCCGCCTCCATGGCGGCGCCGGACATAACCAGTACCGTATCACAGACCCAGACAGACGCCAACCGAATCGAGCCTCCGACAGGCAGTAACTTTCCCACTATCCCGGCGCAAGCCTCCTGACGGCCCGCTCCGTCTCTGACAACCTTTCACTGACCACTGGCCGCTGTCGTTCTCCCAGGGCAATCGCATCCAATCTGGTTTGCCGACATTGCCGAAGTTAGTCAGAGGGTCCACGAAGAGGATGCTCAAGTAACAGACATAGAGCCTACATGAGGGCAGGCACAAGGCCTGCCCCTACCGGAGGTTAGAGGGGGATGGGGAGAGGCGGCGCGTGCGGCGTGTTCAAGGGCAGGCACAAGGCCTGCCCCTACCGGAGGTTAGAGGGGGATAGGGAGAGGCGGCGCGTGCGGCGTGTGCAAGGGCAGGCACAAGGTCTGGCGCTACATTTCGGGCAGCCTCCCAAGAAATTGACGCAATAAGATGCAATTGCCCTGAACGTTCTCCCCAGTGAGTTGACAATGAGGGCATTTGCGAGTAGCCTAGTCGCGGGGTGCAGGCAAGCGAATTCACCCACCGTACGCAGTTCATGGAACGCGGCAAAGTACCAATACCTGCGCTGTTCAAACCACCCTCTACACGTCGCGAAAGTTAATCCAGAAAACAGTGATGTCTGCCTCACATTCAAAGAGCCTCAGCGCTCGCTTCCGCCCTTCGTACACCCTACTACTGCTCCTGCCGTTGCTTGCGTCTGCCATCGCCGGCTGCCTCACCCCCGTACGCGCCGTACCCACGCCGACGCCCTGGCCCACGCCGGTGCCCTCGGAGCAGAAGAGATATACTGTAACCCGCGGCACGATCGAAGACCGCTTCCAGGTCATCGCCGAAGTCGCTCCTCTACGCTGGGAGCCCCTCGCATTCGCCGTCGACGGGAAACTGGGCTCCGTCCTGGTCAACGAAGGGGAGCAGGCTGAAGAGGGCCAGATCCTCGCAGAGC
This sequence comes from Caldilineaceae bacterium SB0661_bin_32, assembly GCA_009841235.1. GTDB lineage: Bacteria > Chloroflexota > Anaerolineae > Caldilineales > Caldilineaceae > Bin5. The sequence continues at coordinate 32,437 of VXMH01000003.1, forward strand.
TCATCATGCCCGACCTGCTCGAACAGCTGGAGCAGGCCCGGCTCGACCTGTCCAGGGCCGAAAGCGTCCTCTGGGTCTATGAAAACGAACTGACCTTCGATCTCGAAAGAGCCCAGCTGGAGGCCCGCCGCGCCGAGCTGCTCCTGCAACACGCCCGCGAGGCCGGCGACACAAACGAGATCGCCCTCCAGGAAGTGGCGCTCGATCTGGCGCAAGTGAACCTGCGGGAAATCGAGAGCCGGGTCGACCCATCCCTCGAACAGGCGGTTGCCCGCGCCAAACTGGCTGTGGCCGCCCTCGAACGGCAGGTCGAGGAACGCCGCATCCGTGCGCCCTTTTCCGGTCAGGTTGTCGCCGTCGGCATCGGCCTCAACAGCATGCGCGGCCCCCTGGAACCTCCCCAGCGCCGCGCCGACGTTCCCGCCTTCTCGCCTTTCATCGTCATCGTCGAGCCGGATCCCGTCGAGTTGATCGTCTCCAGCCAGGCCGCACGCGTCTCCGATCTCGTCATCGGCCAGGAGGTCACCGCAATCCATCGTTGGGCGCAGGATGAGCCGTTTCCCGTGCACGTCGCCCAATTGCCCACCATCTCGTCGGGAGATCGTTTCATACCCGGCTTTCCGGGCTCCATCCACCTCACCGTAGAAGGTGAAACGCCCCCGCTCGTCGCCGGCGAATTCATCAACATCGAAGTCGTCGCCGCCGTGCGTGACAATACGCTCCTGCTGCCCGACGCGGCTGTGCGCCGTTTCGGCGGCCGCACCTTTGTCGTCGTCCAGGATGGTGACCGCCAGCGCCGCATCGACATCCGTACCGGTCTCGAGAGCCAGGGTATGGTCGAGGTGCTGGAAGGTCTCGAAGAGGGCGACGTCATTCTAGGTCGATAGATGCCCAACCGTTTCCCCTTTCTCGGGCTCGCCTTCCGCCGCCTCTACAGCCGGCCCAGCCTGACCCTGCTGTCCCTCCTCAGTATCGTCCTGGCCGTCGGCATGGTCGCCAGCATCCCCGTCTTCTCGCAGGGGGTCAGCTATCTCCTGCTACAGGACGAACTTGCCTCCATCGGCTCAATCTTCCACCGTCCTCCCCTCACAATGCGTTTCTACTTTATCGTCCCCAAGACCGCCGCTTTGCGGCTTGATAGCGCCCTGAGCCTTGAACACGACTTCCGCCGCATTGTCGAAAGAGAGACCGGTCTATCCGTCGCGGATACCCTCACCTACGTCGCCAGCCCCGGAATGACGATCCAGCCCGTCGACGATGAAACCACTTACACCGAACTCAAAGAAAACATCATCGTCGAAAATGTACAGTTTGCCGTCGTCACGAATATTCGCGAGCGTATCGAAATCGTCGAGGGCCTTCCCTACGGGACCGAGACCGCCGACGGCACTGTAAACGTTTGGCTGTTCGAAGAAAAGGCCACCGAGCTGGGCTTTCAGGCCGGTGAAACTTACAACATGATCGAAGGCGTCTCCGGCAACGCAATCCCCATTACCGTCGCCGGTATATGGAGGCCGGCCGATCTCTCCGACTTCTACTGGTCCGCCACCACCATTTCCTGGCGCAAGCTCCTGCTCGTCACCGATAACGCCTATCGCCGTTCAGTCGAGCCTGCCGTCAGCCGCCGCACCGGAATTGCCGTCTGGTACCTCAGCCCCGACGAAGAGACGCTGAAGCTCCATCAGGCCGATACCGTCGCCCATGGCCTGCGCTCTGTGCCCGCCCGCGCCGATCTACGCTTCCCCGGCACAAAGATGGATGTCTCGCCTGAGCTGCCTCTGAACCGCTACCTGCAGCGACGAGCCAGCCTGTCCGCACTCCTGGTCGGCTTCAGCCTGCCTGCGCTCGGTCTGCTCCTCTTTTTCCTGTGGATCCTCTCGCACGTCACCGCCCAGTTCCAACAGGAAGAGGTCGCGATTCTCGCCTCGCGCGGGGCCGGCCGGCGTTTCGTTGCCTTTCTTATTTTGCTCGAAACGCTGCTCCTGCTCGCGGTCGGCATCCCTCTCGGTCTTGGCGCCGGCTATGTCATGGCCCGCGCCATGGGGCTGGCCTCCGGCTTTCTCGCCTTTACACCCCGCGCCGGCATCCCGGCCACCCTCTTCGAAGTCGACTGGCGCCTTATCGGGATGGCCGTCCTGCTGCTTGTCCTGGCGCGAGGCATCCCCGCCCTGCGCGCCGCCCGCGGCGGCATCGTCCAGCATCTGCGCGCCCGGTCCCGTCCGCACGCCGCGATTACGACCCTCCTGCTTGCCGGTGACGGCGCTCTCATCGTGCTTTCCTGGTATGCCTACCGCCAACTGAGCCAGCGCGGCACGCTCGGCATCATCGGCTGGGAGCCGAGCGGAGACCCCTTCCGAGATCCGCTCCTCCTCCTGACGCCTTCTCTCTTCGTCTTTACCTCAGCCCTCGTGCTGACCCATCTCTTCCCGCTGCTGATGGGGCCGGTGGACCGCCTCGGAAACCGGCTGCGCTCTTTCGTCGCCTACATGGGCCTCACCCAGTTGCACCGCCAGGGCCGGCACTACTCGGGCAGCCTCTTTCTGACAATGGTCTGTCTCAGCCTCGGCGCCTTTTACGCCTCGATGGCTCTCAGCCTCGACCAGTGGCTCGCCGACCGCATCCAATACCAAGTCGGCGCCGACTACCGCTTCCAGCAGGGAATTCCCCCTCCGGAGATGGGCGGCCCCAGCATGCCCGACGAAGAGCCGGATCCGGAGGTTGTCAGCGCCTGGCTGCTCCCGATCGACGACTACCTGGGGATCCCTGGCGTCGAAGATGCCACCCGCGTCGCCGTCTTCAAGACCAATACAAGCGTATCCCGGCAGATCGACGCCGTTTTTCTCGGGATCGACCGTTTCGACTTTCCCCGCATCGCCTTTCATCGTACCGATTTCAACCGGGCCTCCCTCGGCGAACTGATGAATCGACTCGGCATGTATCCTAACGGGATTCTCGTCTCGCGTAATTTCCTGCGCCGCAGCCGCCTCCTCGAAGGCCAGACGACCAAGCTGACCATCTCCATTAACTACGGCTCCTTCGAGCACGAATTTCTGATCGTCGGTTCGTACGACTACTTTCCCACCGCCTATCCTGAGGATACAGAGGTCTTTGTCGGCAACCTGGACTACGTCTTCGAGCAGGTCGGTGATGAAAGTCTGCACCAGATATGGATGAAGACCCGCGCCGACGCCGTCCCCGAGACAGTTGTAGAGAGCATCAAGGGGCTTGGGGTCTACCCTATTCGCATTCGCGATGCCCGCGCCCTTCTCACGCTGGACGAGGAAAGAGTTGAGCGCATCGGCCTCTACGGCATCCTCTCGGTCGGCTTTCTCGCCTCCACACTCCTCGCCAGCCTCGGTCTCCTGGTCTACACCTATGCCTCTCTCCAGGGGCGTCTGCAGCAGATCAGCGTCATGCGCGCCGTCGGCCTCAAGACGAAGCTCGTCCTCGCCATGGTCGGCGTCGAATACCTGGGTGTAATTCTTTTTGGCGTCCTCTGGGGCGTCGTCATCGGCATCGCCACCGCCTGGCTATTTGTGCCCTTCTTCCGCGTCAGCGGCGATCCGATCTTTGCCCTGCCGCCCTTTGTGCGCCACATCGCCTGGGTCCAGATCGGCATTCTCGCGCTCGTATTCGGTACAGCGCTCCTGGGTTCCCAGTCGATTATTCTCTATTGGAGCACCCGCCGCGATCTTTTCCAGGTACTGCGCATGGGGCAGAGGGAGTAGCGCCATGACCCGAACTGCGGCTGCAGACGGCACATCGCTGGTTGTCTGCGACAATCTGGTCAAAATCTATCAGATCGATGAAATCGAAGTCGTCGCGCTCCAGGGACTTGATCTTGAAATCCGCCGCGGCGAGATGATGGCGATCATCGGCGCCAGCGGCAGCGGCAAATCCTCCCTTCTCAACATCATCGGCGGCCTCGACCGCCCCTCTGCCGGTCAGATCACCGTCAACGGCCGCAACCTGCTCAAGGCGCCCGACAAGGAGTTGGAGGACTACCGGCTGCACGACGTTGGCTTTGTCTGGCAGCAGTCGTCCCGCAACCTCATCCCCTATCTGACCGCACAGGAAAACGTTGAGCTGCCCATGATAGCAGCCCGTGACCGCGTCGCGCCTCCTTCAGAGCGCGCCCGTGAGCTGCTCGACGCCGTCGGACTGCTCACCCACAGCCACCACCGCCTCGGTCAACTCTCAGGCGGCCAGCAGCAGCGCGTCGCAATAGCCGTCGCCCTGGCCAATCAGCCGCAGATACTCCTCGCCGACGAACCGACGGGAGAGGTGGATTCAGTCACCGCCAACCAGATCTGGCAACTCCTTCGCGAACTGAATCGGCGCTACAATCTGACCAGCATCATCGTCAGCCACGACCGCGATATCGCCCGCGTTGTTGACCGCGTCATCGGGATCCGGGACGGCAAGATCAGCACCGAGATGGTGCGCCAGTCGCACGATGACCCGTCGGTGGAACACCCACCGGATGACGTAGACGACATCGATGGGAGCGAACCGTTCGCCGCCGGCGAGTCCGTTACCGGCGCCGGCAGCGCCAGCCTGCAACTTGAAGAACGGGTCGTCCTCGACGCCGTCGGCCGGCTGCAGATGCCCAACGGGTACCTGGAACAGCGCGGCATCGGCCGCAGAGCAATCGTTCAACTGGTCGAAGACGGTATCCTTGTGCGGCAAGCGCAGGAACAGTTTCTCGCGGCCGCCGACTCTGACAAGACGGCTGGCTCGGCATTGGGCGCAGAGGACGATGCGGCCTGGGGTCAGGACCCCACGCCACGCCGCAGCACTCCGTGGTGGCGCCGGCTCTGGCGGCCTGCCCGCCGCGAAGTTGACAGAATTCCTATTCAGGAGCAGTCTGTCAACCCATGGGCCAGCGGCTCTGCCTCCCCCGCCGGAGACGGCGCAGACGATGCCACAAGCAGCCCGGGCGACACGCTGCAATGGAGCCAGGGCGCCGCATCCGCCCATCCTTCCTTGGGCGCCTCCGGACCCTCGCCGGACGAAAGTCTCGCCACCGACGAATCCAGCTCCTTTGCGATATCCGAATTCTACAGAGGGCCGCTCGTTGAGGTCAGCGATCTCCAGCGTATCTACACCGTGGGTGATCAGGCCGTTCATGCTCTGCGCGGCATCGATCTGACCGTTTCCCGCCGCTGCTTTGCACTCTTCCGCGGCCGCTCGGGCTCCGGCAAAACGACCCTGCTCAACCTTATCGGCAGCCTGGACACGCCGACCGCCGGCCGCGTTTCGCTCTTCGGCCAGGATATCGACAGGCTGACCGCTGATGAATGCGCCCAGCTCCGCCAGCTCTATATTGGTTTTGTCTTCCAAGCCTTTTCTTTAATCCCGACCCTGTCGGCCCAGGAAAACGTCGAAATGACCCTCCGCATCCTCGGAATCTCCGCTGCGGAGCGCCGCCGCCGCGCCTCCTACTGTCTCTCCCTGGTAGGGCTTGGCCGCTGGGCCGACCACCGTCCGTTCGAAATGTCAGGCGGCCAGCAGCAGCGGCTCTCGATCGCCCGCGCCCTGGCGCACGGCCCCGCGATGCTGATCGCGGACGAGCCGACCAGCGACCTGGACAGCGAAACGGGCCGCCAGATTCTGCAACTTTTCGCCCGGCTGGTGCAGGAGGAGGGAATCACCGTCCTGATGGCCAGCCATGATCCGGCCAGCGACGACTTTGCCACCGAGGTATACGAGCTTCAGGATGGCGAAATAGCCAACCATATCACAAACGGCCAGTCGAACTAAAGAACTGTCTCAGTCCCTTCCAATTGTAGCAACCGCCCGCACAGGAGAGCTCAACATGGGCCAGACCCGTCGCGTCGCCATCGCTGGCTGCCACCGCATGCTCGATAGAAGACCCGCCAATCACAACTTTGCCACCGCCTTCGACGCCGTGCCCGAGACCGAAATCGTTGCCGTCTTCGACCTCGGCGCCGAAACACGCCAGGAATTCACCGACTGCTGGGGGGACAAAGTCGCTGCCTACGACAATTTTGAAAGCATGCTGCAGCAGGAACAGCCCGAAATCCTCTGCCTCGCCACCAGTCAGAAGATGCATGCCGATCAGATTCAACAGGCCGTCGAATTCGGTGTGCGGGGGATCCTGTGCGACAAACCTTTGGCGACCAGTCTTTCCGAAGCCGACCGCCTGCTCGACGCCTGCCGCACCGCCGGCGTCCCGCTGGCCCTCGGGCTGGACCGCCGCTGGCTCGTCTCCTACCGCCGCCTCGCCGAACTCCTGCGCGACGGCATCGTCGGCCAGCTGCAGTCGCTGATCATCTACGGCATCCCCAACCTGATCAACCACGGCTGTCACTGGTATGACGCCGCTCTCCACCTGGCCGGCGATCTCGAACCCCAGTGGGTAAGCGGCTTCGTCGAAGATCTCTCCGCCGAGCCGCCCGGTTCTCGGCGCCTTCTCGATCCGACCGGCCGCTGTATCGTCGGGCTGGAGGAAGGCGTCCATCTCTATTTCACGCCCGGCGGCAGCCAGCGGCCCTCCTTCGACGTCATCGGCGAGCAGGGCCGGCTCACGATCATGGACGATGGCCGTCAGGCGTGGCAGTGGCAAGAGGCCGCCGCGCCGCCGCAACCCCTTGCCATCCCCCAACCCGCCGGCGATTTCCCCTCGGGCGTCGCCATCGTGCGCGACCTGGTCGAAGCCGTCGCCAGCGGCGGCAGGACCGCCTGCGACGTGGAAGAGGCCCGCCGCGCGACCGAGATCGGCTTCGCAGTCCACCTGTCGCATGCGCGCCAAGGCGCGCGCATCGACCTGCCCGCCGCCGACCGCGAGCTGTCCATTCCTTCGTTTCCGTGGGGAAATGAGTAGGGGTGTCCCGCACCCAGCTTCGTCAGCCAGCCCGGTAGGCTGCCGCCACCTTCTGAAAAATGGCGACTACGTCGTCAATCTCCCGCGTGCTCCAGTTCTCATGCAGCGAAAATGTAAAGTGGCTCTTCAGCATCGCCTGCGCGTTGGGGCAGGGAAACTCTCGATTCGGATCGCCCTCGTATAGCGGGCTGGCCCAGGGGTAGCCACTGCTGCCAAAGACCCGGCGCTCCGTGTACCACGACTGCCGGTGCGGCATCCCATACCGGTAGTCGTCCGTCACAGGCAGGCCCTCCGCGCGCAGGCTCTCGCAAAACCTCTCCTTGTCACACGCCGCCCGCTCCGGGTAAAACGCCACCGGTATAAACCAGTTGCTGGATTCGACCTCCCGCGCCGTCCGCCTCAACGCGATCATCTCCAGGTCCGCCGTTCCTTCGATCAGCTGGCCGACGATCGCCTTTCTGCGTTCGATCATCTCCGGCAATTTGCGGAGCTGAATCAGGCCAAACACGGCTGCAAGATCAGTCTGGTTGAAATTCAGCGTCGCCTGCATGTTCGTGGCGCCTTCCGGCAAAAAATGGGGCTTGCCGCGGTCGGCCATCCGCCGCACCGACTGGTAAAGCGCCTCATCCCGGGTGAAGACCATGCCGCCCTGCCCCCCCGAGCTGTGGTTCTTCCCCGAATTCGTCGAAAAGGCCGACAGGTCGCCAAAGCTCCCCGCCAGCTGACCCTTGAACCGCGCACCGTGCGCCTGCGCACAGTCTTCGATCACCGGAATCCCATGCCGCTCCGCCAGCTCCATGATCCCGGTCATGTCGGCCGGATCGCCCGCGATATGGGGTATGACAATCGCACTTGTGCGCGGCGAGATCAGCTCCTCAACCTGCTCCGGACCCGTATTAAAGCTGCCAGGCGCAGAGTCGGCAATCATCGGGATCATGCTCTGCAGCGGGATCGGCATGATCCCGCCGGGGTCCGTAAAGGGGCCGATGATGACCTCGCTGAATGCCTCAAGTTCCAGGGCCAGCAGCGCCACGTATATCGCAGCCGATCCCGAACTGACCGCGTCCGCGTACCCGCCCCCCAGGTACTCTGCAAACGCCGCGCAATAGGCCTCCTCCTCCTCACCCTGGTAGGCGCCGAGCGCCCCCGTGGCAAGTACCTTGTCCATATACGCGCCGACCGCATCCCTTTCCTCGCTCCCAATGTGCCCGCGCGCCGGCAACGGCGCCTCCCGCACCGGAGGCCCGCCATCTATGGCCAGCTTATCGACAACGTCTCCCATTTTTCAATCCTCCAGGTTGTATTCGAAACGGCTGCTGGCCGGCAGGTCGCCCAGCCAGGGGGGGACTTCCACTTCCGACCCCGAGCGGACAATCCACAGATCCTTATTTCCCGGCCCTTCCACCGTACAGGCGGCCCAGCCATCCCCACTCAGGTCGCAGCCATGCCACGTGACCGAGACGATTCGGGGTACATCCCTGTAAGGATGAAATACGCTGACAAAGGCCGTGCGGGACGCCGTTCGCTGGCGGATAATCAGGTCCTGCAGATCCTCCGCCGGGTTCCCAGGCGCCGGCCCCGCATAGAGAATCGTCCCGTCCATTTCGGCCATGAAGAGTTTCATGCCCGTTTTCCCGAACTGCCAGTCTAAAGCGATACTGTCTAGCGCCGGTCGGGTGCTTAAATCCCCAATGTATTCGTATCCGTCCCCCTCAATTTCGGCGGGCACTATCGGAACGCCATCGCCAAGCGGCGCCAACACGCCGCGATTGCGAAAGATCCAGTCGATTCGGCGCTCTTTCCCGGCGTCAACCAGGAAAATGTCCAGGAAGTAGTCGCCATGCGCCAGGACCGCCCTGCGCATTCCGGCTCCATTATAGACTTCGGGCGCTTCTTCGTCGACACCGTATGTGGGCGCGTCGATACCGGATACAGTGTCTTCTCCCCATCTGATCGCAGCGTCGGCGATCTGGAACGGCCCGTCAGCCCGAAAGGCAATGCTCCGACCCGCGCCCGCCGGCTGTGATTTGCCATCCAGCACAACGGTGTTATGACTGACCGTCTGGCGGTACCAGCCTTGAAACAGGTCGATCCCGTATCCAGGGGTCCCCAGGTCCGGCGACTGCCGTTCGCCCCATGCGTACACAGACAGCCCCAGCTTGTCCGGGTGCCCGTGGCCGCCGCCGTGAACCCCGTACTTGAGAAAAACATAGTGCTCAGTCGCTTCCGACCGCAGCGCCTCCCCTTGCGGCTGCGTACGCAGAATCGCATAGCCGGAGGCCGGCATCTGGACACTGGGGAGCGCGAGACCCTCTTCCGTTCCGGCTTCCAGCTCGGCAACCCCGTACAGAAGTGCGTCCAGGCTTTCCCGCGGCCCGTGTCGATAGGCCCGCGCCAGCACCTGGCCGAATAACGGTTCTTCGAACCAGGCGTTTCCAATCTCATAGAAGGCCGGCGCTTTGGGAACGCCGTGGCAGCAGTCGCCGTTCAGGCCGGTGAAGTACCAGCAGTCATTCGTCGCCGGCAGGCTGCCATCCGGGTAAGCGCACAACACCGGCGCCCGCAGCACAGCCGCCAGCGAGGGGTGCTGCCGCAGGTCCCAGTCCGGCAAGTTGGCCGTCGCCTTCGCCAGCAGCAGCAACGCCGCCACAGTGTAGAAGTGGTAGCTGAACGAGCCCTCGAACCAGAGACCGTCAGCCAGAATTCCCTCCCGCGCCTGAGTATGAAAACCGTACTGCCCGTCAATCGCGAAGTCCAGCAGCTCATCACGCCCGGTCACCGCCCCGATCGTCCCGATGGCCGCGTTGTGCCAGCAGGCAAAGTTATGGATCCCGCCAAAATGACGCGCCATCAGAAAGTCGGCCGCAGGAACCAGTAGCCTGTCAACAATCTCCCTTTCCTGCGCAGCGCTGAGCGTGGACCGGACCATGTCGAAAGACCACGCCAGCGGAATCGACCACACCGCTTCGTCCAAGGTACTGAACTGGGCAACGCCATGGTTCTCCGGCCGCCAGCCTGAATATGCTTTGTACCCATCGTACGCTTCAGCATAGCCGAACAGGATCTCCTGCACGCTCTGCCGGTTTCGCTCCGCTCCCTCCAACTTCCACAGCACCGCCAGCCGCAGCGCCGACTCCGCCAGCCTGTTGTTGACCGACCAGCGCCACGCCGAGTCAAACGGCTCCCCGCTGAACGTCGCGCCGTCAACCGGGCAGCGATGGAGGGTGGGCGAGTCCGGCTCAAAGATCAACTGCACCGCGTGCTGCGGGCAGAAGTAGTCGTGATAATACCCGCCTGGCAACGTCTGCACGCCGACCGGACGAGCAAAGTAATCCTCTACTTCATGACGCAGCAACTTCATTGCGGCCGCGAACTGCGACAACTCCGCTTTGCGCCGGATATGCGACCACTGTTCGTCAGAGATAAGTATTGTGTTGGTCATACCGTGGCCTGTACGTGAAGTCAGCGAGCGCACTGGAAAGGCCTACCCGCCTCATATTAGCTTCAATTTGAGCGCAACAGTTAAGACTGCCTGTCCGGTTTCACATGGCCCGAAATGTCAGGACACATAGATTGTAAAGCACCTACTTTGAATTAGTGCTTGAACGCTTTAGAATCTCTTCAGGCCTTCCCTACTCTCCGATGCCGATCTCAAAACTGTCTTTATCTGAAGACCCTTGGAGCGGCATGAGGCTGGAAAGTTTCCTATGGCTGAAGCAAGAACATATCAAGAGACACATCCCTGGTTAAAATTTCAGCTGGATCTGCGCCGGTTAGATTATACGCTATGGTTTCAGCTGGGAGAAGTGAAGGCAAAATGCGAACAGGTTGCCGGAGTGCCGCTCCTGCCAGATGTTGAAGAGTACTTGCATCAGGTCTTTTTGGCCAAAGGTGCGTTGGCAACGACAGCCATTGAAGGAAATACGCTGTCGGAAAAAGACGCCCTTGCGTTGATAAGGGGAGAACTTGAACTTCCGCCTTCCGCTCTCCAGTAATCGAAAGGGAGCAAACAAAGGATTCTTCGTAGGTTTCCTCGTTTGCCGCTGAAAAAAGAAGGAGAGAAAAGACAAGCCTTTCTCTCCTTGCATCCCCTAGCAAGTGCAAACGATTCTCGCGAAACTCCTATAGCGCGATTCCTCTCACGAAGACCCAGCCTTCTCTACTTTCCCCAGGAAAGCCTGTCCGCCTGACGCAACCCAGGCCGCCCAGCCGGTCAACAAGAACTGGACGCCCAGGCTGATGTAATCCGCAACGTTGTCATCATTAACAAGCCCGCCTGCTGCCCTGCCCGCCGCCCGGATCTGCGCAAAGGCCCCTTCTATTGTCGCTACGACCTCGGGGTGGTCCGTGTTGCCCAAGTGGCCCATCGACTGCGCCAGATCACTGGGCGCCACAAAGAAAACGTCGATATGATCAACGGTCAGGATTTCAGCCAGGTTGTTGATGGCGGCAATGTCTTCAATCAGGACAATGACCAGCGTCTCGTCGTTCGCCCGGTGAACATAGTCCGGCACGCCGTAACCCTGCCGGCTCGTGTACATGCCCCGATTGCCTGCAGGATGGAACTTCGCCGCGTTGACAACCGCCCGCGCCTCGTCCGCCGTATTGACATGCGGCACGACAATCCCCTGCGCACCCAAGTCGAACGTTCGATAGATAATTCCCTCATTGTTCCGGTTGACCCGCACAACCGATGTCATGCCCCACAGGTCGCAGGCTCGCGTAAGGTCAGGAATGTCGCCGTAATCCACCGGGCCGTGCTCCCCTTCCAGCCAGATCGCATCGAACCCCAGTGGGCCCAGCTGATCGATCATGTCGGTAGAGTTGTTTCCGGAGAGGCAGACAACGGTCTCACCCCGCTCCAGCTTGTGCTTGGCTCTGTTTTCTCGCATCTCTAACAATCTCTCCTTCCGCCTGAAATCGGGTGTGTTCTGAATGGGGAAAATGGCGCTGCTCTGCCTGCAATTATAGCGTATGTTCGCCTTTCAAAAGAAGAGCGGCCCCTATGGAGGGACCGCCCGGAAATTTCGTTACTCTCGACAGTACGATGAAGCGCGGCTCCGGCTACTCGGTAGGCCAGCCGTCCGGAATCTCATTGGCTGCCAGCGCTTCCTCAATGGCCGCAGCAGCGTCCTCGGTCACCCATGTGCGCCAGATTTCCGACCTGCTGTTCAGCCACCAGAGAGCGGCGTCATGGCTGGAGGCGTCACTATTCTCTTCTTGCCAACGAGCGACCTCTTTGTAAACTTCGATATTGAAGTCCCACGCCTCCAGCATTGCGATAACGTCGGGCGCCGCGTCCACAAGGTCCGGATGGACGGCAATCAGAATATCTGCGTCTTCATATGCGCAAGCCTTGTTAGACTCCCAGCATTCGTCGCTATATGCCGGTTCTTCTAAGCGGACCAGGTCCAGAATGAGAGCAGGATCATTCGTGCCCCACTGGTAACCTATCCACGGTTCACCTCTCTCATAGGCGCCGTAAAGGTCGGCGTTCAGTGCCGCTCCGTCGCCCGGGTTCACGACATGTACATGGTCCTCCAGTTCATAGCCGATGACCTGTGCGGCATTTACCTCTTCACACGCCCACCCAATAACGCAGGAAACCAGTCGCGCTTTGCCCCCTGTCTCGGCACTCGCAAACAACTCCTTGAACTGCTCGTCCTTCAGGTCCTCCACACTGTCCAATTCAGGATACTGCTCCTGCAGATACCTGGGAATGACGAATGCCGACTGCCAGTCCTTGCCCAGGCTCGCGCCAATCTCAACGACCTCCCCGTTGCCCAGGGCTTCATACCAGGCTTCATCCTGATTGGGCAGCCAGATTTCCAGGGTTACGTGCGTGTCACCTTTACGCAAGCCTTGGAACAGGGGCAATGTAGCGCCCAAGACGACATCCGTGGAATAGCCGTAGCCCTTTTCTACAATGTATTGAGCAATACGGTTCTGGAGCTCTGCACTGGGCCAGTTCAAGTCGCTGAATATAATCGTATCAATGGAGGCCGCCGGGGCGGCCGCCTCTTCACTTGGCGCCGCCTGCTGAACCGGCGCCGAACACGCCGCCGTGACGACGATGACGAGCAAGAGTATGAGAATTCGAAACTGTGCAGGCATGATTCTTTCCTCCTTTTGAGTGCTCTTTCTGAGGCAGTATCTGCGGACAAGCATTACTAAAGGGGTGAAGTCAAGTGGTGAGAATGAACTGCCTCGCTCCGCCCTCCTCACTAAGCGTACCCACAAACTGACAAAGTCTTAGTGCGTAAGTATCCTTTCCAGGCGTATGAGTTGCCGAAAGATAGCGCCTTGGGTCTACAGTCTATCTGAGGATAGTTACTACGACGTCTACATCAGTCGAACTCCGCCAAGGCAACCCCACGCCGCAAGGCGACTGTAAGTTCAGGCCAGCCAGTTTTTCCGATGGATTCCGTGCAGGTGGTTGGAAGGCCTGAATACCGCGGTTGGGAGTGGGGGTCCGTACTTCGCCATTATATGTTAACAGGTTTTTCCAATATTGGGTAATCGAATTATTTTGGCACTGTTTGCCCTGAAATGTAATCGACACGTACAGTTTGCAGACGCTTCGGCTGATAGCCCAGCGGAGTCTGGATGTGAAATCCCCTACCCCGCACTCCGCCTGTCCTGCTGCTCCTGCGCCACCGACTGCGTCAAACGATCAATGATGATCGCAAGGAACACGATTGCCAGCCCCGCGATCGCACCATTGCCCGGTTGGTTCTTCTGCAGCGCCCGCAGTACATTGTCACCCAGTCCGCCCGCGGCCACCATACTCGCAATCGTCACCATCGCCAGCGCCATCATGGTTGTCTGGTTGATACCGGCCAGGATCGTCGGCGGCGCCAGCGGCATGTGGGCGTGGGTGCGCGGGTGGAACGGTGGGGGGC